>CACWTQ010000021.1:0-21392 GCA_902763835.1 uncultured Ruminococcus sp.
TATCGCTAAGATTTTAAACAGGCTCTCACGGTGTTGTAACGACACACAGGGCAAATTAGACAAGTATAAATGTTCAAGTTATTTTCTGACAGTTCCTTACATATCGGATAATAACGTTTCCTCACGGACTTCGTTTTGAAGCAACAGTAAAGCCGTCAAATTCGGTATCGCCATAAGTGCGTTGAGAATATCCGCCATATCCCACATAACGTCAAGTGAAATCAACGGTGCAATCAAAAGCATACATACATAAAATACTCTGAATGCAGTAATGGATTTTATCCCGAATAAATATTCTGCACAGCATTCCCCGTAGTACGACCAACCCAAAATAGTGGAGAATGCAAATGTTATCAATCCAAATATAAGTATAGGCTTGCCTATGTGAGCTATCTGGGCAAATACCGCATACGTTAGTTTTCCGCCCGATATACTTCTTACATCTATATCATCATTTTTTAAAATACTGCTTACTATAACCAATCCTGTCACAAGGCACAAAACAACCGTATCCCAGAAAGTTCCCGTTGCGGAGATAAGTGCCTGTTTGACAGGATTTTCGCATTTTGCAGCCGCCGCAATAATAGGCGATGTTCCCGTGCCGGATTCGTTTGAGAATAATCCCCTTGATATTCCGAACCGAACCGCCGCCCCGACACTGTAGCCTGTCAGTCCGCCTATTGCAGATGTCTTTGTGAATGCCGATTTTACAATCAGCGTGACAGTTTCTGGAAGTACATCTATATTGTATGTTAAAATAACTATATTTCCAAGTATGTACAGTCCTGCCATAAACGGCACAAGCATTTCGCATACTTTAGATATACTCCCCACACCGCCAAATATCACCGCACAAACAATAATTGAAGTTGATATACCAACCAACAGCGGCACAGCCGGAAAATAAATTCCTAAAATTTCCACAGTGTACCCTTTGCCGTTCGGCACTGCATTCGCTACGATTTCCGAAATAGCATTGATTTGTACACCGCACCCGACAGCAACCGCCGAAATCATTGTGAATACAGCGAACAGCTTTGCAAGGAAACGGAGCTTAAGTCTGTTTTCAAGAATGTACATCGCACCGCCGAGAGTTCTTCCGTCTTCCGTTTTGATACGATATTTCACAGCAAGAAGCGATTCCGCATATTTTGTGGCTATGCCGAGTACGCCCGTCACCCAGCACCAGAAAACCGCCCCCGCACCGCCGAGGGCAACGGCAGTTCCCAGACCGATTATGTTTCCCGTGCCGATAGTTGAAGCGAGAGCGGTTGTAAGTGACTGAAACGGACTTATGTCGCCGCCGTCGGACGTGTCTTTTGTTACAGAAAGTTTTATGGCTTTAAATGTATGACGCTGGATAATATTTGTTTTTAAAGTCATCAGGACGTGTACTGCAAACAACAGTACAATCATAGGTATTCCCCATATAATATTATTCAGTGATTTTATTAAATTTCCCAATAAACTAACCCACCTTGTTTAATGCGTAATTATTTTGATGTATAATTATTAGTTGATCTACAGCGAAAAAGTGATCGGTTAAGATAACTATAACTATAACTTACAAACCCGACCCATAGTTTGTTTAATGAATAAATTAAAAGTTCTCACAATATTACATTTATAATGAAAAAGAGATTTTACCTCTTATCCAATTATATTGGAATAATTATAAAAATATTCTCCGAATCATAAGCAATGAATAATTTCAAATCACAGGTAAAAATTCCTGCTGTCGAAAATAAACTGCCGATTAAACATTTCTTAACAATTACGCACTAAAAATTTTCTTCACATAAAATTCGCAAAAATATGTCCAAATCACTAAAAATATTTATAAATTACAGTAAAACGTGTTTTTAAAACTGGTTATATTGTGATAAATGCACAAAACATTGTACGAAAATTTTTAAAATTCAAATTAAAAAAACTATTGGAATTTTCCGCTAAGTGTTATATAATTTAAATGTATAAATCTATCATTTTTCAGATAGGGCGTTTTAAGGTTCTCAAAGCCTTAGGAACTGTTGGGAAATAAGTTGAACAATTTAGACGCAGGATAATTTGTTCTGTGTTAGGCACAACACCGCAGGAATACTGACGTATTTCAAGGTAACGACACACAGGGCAAATTAGACAAGTATAAATGTTCAAGTTATTTTCTGACAGTTCCTTAAACGGGGGTTAATTAAAACTATTTAAGAAAGGGTGTTTAGCAATGAAAGCTCCAGATGGTTATTTCCAACGGAAAAACTCCAAAAAGGGCTTGGCTTTGTCAACGTCAATGGCAATATGTATTGTGCTTGCCATTCTCGTTGCGGTTCTTGTGTCGATGGCATCTCTGAACATCACCACCACACAGGCAACCGTAAGCCAAAGAGAAGCGTATATTCAGGCTAAGAGTGCATTGGCTTTTGCCGAATCATACTATTCTCAGCACGATATTCCGGGCAAAGACGAAATCGACGGCGGTGAAGCATTAATGGTATTTAATACCGATACTGTTTCAGAAGGTGCAAAGGTTTACGTCACTAAGTTAAACGGAGTGTCAACAGGTGTTGACGAGGATCAATTAAGACAGGATTGTATTGATACCTACGTTGATGTCGTAAAATCAGGCGATTTTCTAGATCTCACCGCTCACTGCAAATACGGTGACGACAATTACTACGAACTCTCAAAAGAGTTTAATCTCGGTGTAGACAGAGATATTCAGCCCAATGCTTTTACAGGTAACGTCACTTATCAGGCAACGAGCGATACTCGCTACCTCAGAATTCACGTTAGAACAAACCCTGCCTTTGACGGATATCCGTTCCTTTACACTTGGTTTACGTCCGTTAATAAGGTTGACAATGCAACCCAGATGGGTCGTTCCTCTATCGTTAATAAGATGTCAGAAGATACCTCCTACGCAACAATCAGTAACGGTGTATGGGACGGTGCAGGTCCGAGCGGTAACTGTGCAATGGTTTACGAGGGCAACGGCTGGTACGTTACCGAAGTTAAGGTTGCCACGGACAACAGCGTTAATTTCGTAAACGCTATCGTAACAAAAAATAATGCTGCTCGTGCAAACGGCAACAATCAGCAGTCTTGGGAGTTTTTCGGAATTCCCGTGCCGAGTGATGACAAGCCCGGTTCAGGCAACGGTCTTGATGTTTACATCACTCTTAACCGTAATGAGCTTCGTGATGCTCGTAACTACAACGGCGGCTCAACAGATGCCAACAGTGCTCCCGAAGATGAATTCACTCATATCTTTGAGGCGGATTGCAGTTCAAATGTAGATGAATTCGCAAGATTCTGCGGTTCATGGTACACTGTTTACACAAAGAAAGATACATCTACAATGCACTACAGAAAGCAGGGCGTTTATGATGATTCCGCAAATCCGGGCGGCGGCTTCGAGTATGAAGGTCACGGCTGGTACAGACGTACCTCTACCAATTTCAGCGACACGGTTGCAGGCATATCCTTCGGCAGCGCTCATACTGTAAGTCAGAACATTTACGGCAAGGAAATTGTTAAGGAAGGCTTCGTGTGCGATTTCACCGACGGCGGCGCACATCTCTATGATTCAGAGGCAGACGCAAACGACGCTTTCTATCTCGCAGGCGATATCGACGCCGGCAAATACGTTACAGTTAATGTTAAGGGCAGCAGACAGCCCGTAAACGATCAAGTAGAAACGACGCTCAGTTATTCTTCCTATAAGCGTAACGAGAGTTCGGGTTCGTCAACTCCGACACCCGAGCCGACAAGCAATTCAAACAGCGAGCTTAAGTTCCGGAATCTTGCAAGCGGCGACGGCGGTTCTCTTGAATATTGTCTTATCGGCGATGACAAGCTCAATAACTGGGGTCTTGCAGATGACGGCAAGCACTACTATCAAAATCTTGATTACAATAAGTTCAAGCTTGAGCAAACAGGCACAGGAACATTTGAGGCTAGAATTAAGTACAGCCAAGCAGGCGAATACAAATTCAAGGTAATTGAACGCAAAAAAGACAGCGGCTGCATAGATGATCCTGTTGAGGGCGACAGCAACGGCTGGGCTTGGGCTTACGGCGGCTGGGTTGAACCGGGTCGCACAGGTGACACGGACGGCAACGCAGTTTATGAAGTTAAGGTTGAAGGCAATACTTTGGTAGTTGTTTTCAATGCTAATACTCACGCTATTGAAAATGTATACGAAGAAAATCCGAACGGTCCTATCGAAAATCCGGGCGACTACGCTGTTATCGGCTGGTGTAATGATTGGGGTACAAAGGCAGTTGACGGCACAATTTATACGGCAGCTGATTTCGCAGCAACAGATAAGATGACGTATGACGCAGACGCAGGTGTTTTCACTTATGTTGCAGACCGTACAACGGATTTTGTAGAAAGCGGAAAGACATACACATTTAAGGTTATTAAATTGGCAAATCCAACGGGTACTATTACCGCCGACCATTACAAGGAAGCTTACGGCGATAATGAAAATAAAACTCAGGATTATATATTTACACCTCCGGAAACAGCCGAAGGCAAATCCGCTACTTATAAAATTACAATAACATTTGACCCAATTAAGAAAGAAAATAAGATAAAATACGATTACACAGGAGTTCCGGGTGAAAAGTTCTATATTATCGGTAACTTTAACAACTGGGCTTCCGACCATACGTTCAGCAAGGCTACACGTGATGTTTACGAGCTTAGATCAACAGGCAACATGGACGAACTCGGAAGATACATCTATACAGGTACTCCCGAAGAAGATTTCGACCCTGAAAACTATGAAGTTAAGGTAATCAGCTCCTCATCTCTTAAGGCTAACGCAAATCCTGAAGATAAGGACAGTATCGACTATGCAAATTCATGGGGCGAAACAGATTCCGAAGGCTTAACTTACGGCACTTCAAAAGCAGGCGGAGAAAACAGATCCGGCTTTAAGTTTGATATTACATCAAGAAGCAAGGTTGAGTTTACTTTCTATTACGATACTACAAATATGAAAGCGTCAACAATTACTTTCAAGCCTGTTCCCGGTGACAATGTCGAAACAGTACAGTATAAATTCAGAAACGAAAAGACCACATATAAAGGTACTCAAACAGATTTCACAGCTTGGGAAAAGCTTTACGTAACATACTACAAAGAAGGTTTGCCGGTCTGCAAGCAGATAAGCTTCAACGAAGGTACAAAGCTTATTTCTGTAAGCATTCCGAAAGACGGCGAAAAGTTCTATTTCAGCAATATGGACAGCACAACCGACGACCGTAAAGATCCTAAGTATGAATGCACAATCACATTTAAAATTGATGATGTTCCGAAAAGTTCAACTTTGATACCTACACAGATTATTACAGACCCCGATTCAAGTTCAACTACAGGAAAATCTTGGGAACTTAAATTTGATGACGGCGGAGATGCCGACCCATTCAGTGACACAGTCAAAATGGTTTATACAGGCTCTTTGCAGAACAACTACTACGACGCTCCTCTTGTTAAGGTTCTCAATATGATCGTTTCCAAAGGCAGACCCGACGGCGGCGGCACTAAGTATGCATTTTCCGCATTCCCGTATCAGGACAACGGCGGATTTGATGTTAAAACTGTTGGTAAGGTTTTGTTTAACCCCAATGACTATATTACTTATCAGGGCGAGAAATATTACTATGTAGCAGGCAAGGCTTACAGCGGTAAGTATTCATTCCTTATCGTACAGGATTCCACAAAGAAAAAGGGCGGTATTCTTCTTGAAAACCACATGGCTCTTATGACAGATGTTTACGGTACAAGCCAAACAAAGATGAATAACCGTGGCGGCGGTGTGTTCACATCTGACAATGCATACTATGACGGCAGTGCTTCTCCGTTTAACTACGGCGGCTATACACCGAACTGGTATACCTATAAAATGACGGTTGCCGATGAGGAAGATGTACCTGACGGAAAAGATCCCGGATTTTTGATTAACAATATCAAGGGGCTTGTTTCTTCGGGCGAAAAAATCGTTGACAACAGCGGCGGCAAATACGTTGTTCCCGCAAAGGCAACAGATCATTACAATCAGCCTCTCTACATTGTTCAGGAGTATGCAAATACAACGGGCGATGATCAGGTTGAAAGATATTATACTTATAATACAAATCTCGGCAGCGTTGACACCAACACGGCAAACGAGGTATCCGTATACTTCGACAACAGTGCCGGCGACTTCTCAAAGGTTAGCGTTTATGCGGAAGATCCTCTCGGCAACTCTACTAAACAGGAGCTTCCGATTGACGGCACGGACGCAGACCACAGCTATAATATATTTACATTCACTTCGGGTCAGTATTGCTACTTCACATTCTTCGATCCCACAACAGGCGATATAGGTGATGAAGATACAAAGCAGACAAAGAAACTTTACCTTACAGGTAATGAAACAGCAAACCACGAGTATGACATTCTCGCAGTAGGTATGAATGCAACAGCATTTACTCCGTACGTTCACCCGAGAACTCAGGCTCTCTATGCTGCAATCGCACTCGAATCCGCAGCAGCTTCATCTCGTATTTCTTCCGCTTATTCATACTCTGTAAAAACAGGCGTGTATGAATCTTTAAGCACATACGAAATGGCAGGAATTAAATCTCAGGCTGTATCCGCAAGAAATTATGCTAACAACGGCAGCGGCGGCAAATGGAGTGCAACAGATCCTACAGCTTACAACCAGTTGGCTGTAACTGTTCAGGAATTCGTTGAAACAATTCAGAACACAAGAATTTATATCGGCGACACAATGCCTGCCGAAGACCCCACAAGCACAAAGGTATTGAAGAACGGCGATTCTTTAGACGGAAAACAGTATAATAGAGTTTACAAGGAAGCTTCTTACAGAGATAATGTCTTCAATTATAAGAGCAGTTGGGTAAATCTCCTCGGCAGTTTTTACGACCAGGCAGTAGAGGCATTCAGTAATACTTCAATGCAGAACACAGGCACTCTTCAGGGATATATTGCTACTCTTAACGGTCTTATAGCTAATCCGCTTACAGAGCCTAATGAGAATACTGTTCAGATTATTGTTGACGATCAGGTTATTACAAGCACGGACGATGAAGGCAACGTTACAAGATCAACTCCTTGGGGTAAGGCTAACATTCACATCTACACCTGTGATTCTTCAAACAACAACTGGAAAGAAGCAGGCTACGACCTCTACGATACAACTCAGAGCAGCGAAGGCTTCTATGCTTACGTATTCCTTCCGAAGACAGAAACCATGAATTATATGATTGCTCAAGCTCCTCCGGCTGACGGCACAGAACCTAAGGTTGTTGAGGTAGGAAAGCGTTATACATTCCATACCGCAAGCAATTCATTCAGCGATGACAAATCAGTTGCTATTTACAGAATAACTCAGGACGTTATCGACCAGAACGGTATTACGAAGGAGTACAACAAGTTCGATGCACGCTCGGGTGATAAAGCAGTTATTCTTTACTTCTTGTATGATACACAAGTAAAGTGCAGCAGCGGTAATTACACAATCTATGCAGGTGCTTACACAATTTCCTCATCTTATGCAGGCTTTGACAGCGACGTTTCCGATGAAACATACTCTGACGGCAAACCAAGAAAGGGTATCGACCTCTTTACCGAAACTGCAAAGAATTATTTCGAGCAGCCCGGCAACTACGGTATGAGCTTATCGTCTTCAACTTCTTATACGAACTGGAGCGTTAATATTCCCGATGAAGGAAAGAATATCGATATTATGTGCGAGGGAATCAACATCACACCTTCCGTTTCGGCAAGCACATCTTCAAACAAGAAGATTTCCTTCCGTTACAAGGCTAACAAGGACGATGATACTTTAACACTCAATCAGAATGTTTCCTTCGATGCCGGCACTGTTGTGATTGCGGCTAACACGATTGACCTTAATTCGTTTGATGTTTCCATTACGGCAAAGACTATCGTTTTCCGCACGGATACAACAGTTGTTACATCACACGGCGAATTCAAAATTTCAAACGGCACATACGTATTTAACGAGTCCGACTCAAAAACAGGTCACACCGTAAGCTTGGAGTCAACAGGCAACACTCCCGACTGGAGAGAGCATTATACTCTTATCAGCGAGAGCGGCTCAAAATTGAGAGGAGGATATTATATTGCGCATACGTAATTATTTCAAACAGAAGAAAAGTAAAAAAGGTCTTACTTTAGTTGAAGTTTTATGTGCAATTTTTGTTCTTGCTATCGTATTTGTCGGAGTTCTTAACGCAGTTGCTTTTTCAAGACAAATGGTGTTCACAAACAACTCACGTGAAAAAGCATCGTTTAAGGGACAGCTTGTGGCTGACGAAGTTCTTTCGATAGCCACGGGCTTCAACCCGAACGAAGACCCCACCGATATGTTAGCACAAATTGACAACGTACTCAACGATATGGCTGACCCCCAGAACAACGACAGCGAAACTGCGGTAGGTAAGGTTGACCGTGTTGATGTACTTTCCGATCCGGACGGCTTTAATCCCGGTGACACGGGAGCGCTCATTCAGTGCAAGATTACCGGAGTAACGTCGGAAACCTCCAACGAGGTTTCCGATGGTTCGGGCACATATACCGAAGCTGTAGAAATAGGCTGGGATATTACTGTTCGTGTGTTTTACAGAGAAATAAGCGGAGATTCCGATTTCAGATGTATTGATATCACGGCTTTTGCACCGTCCAATTATATTAACGACATTACGTAATAATTGAAAGGCGGTAGTATTATATGAATATGAAAGAATACTTTAAAAAGTATACTAAGCAAAGCAAGAAAGGCTTTACGATGGTTGAACTGATTGCGGTTATTGTTATTATGTCGATTATTTCAACCGCAACGATAAGCATTTTCTTGGCAGTTCAAACAACTGTAAGAGATACAAGCAAGCTCACAACCGACCAGTACAGCACAACTCAAATGGAGAAATTTATCCGTAATGAATTTCAGACTGCGTCAAACGTTGATGTTTATTATTGGATTTCGGCAGGCTCAAGCGGCGAGGGAATTCCGGCAAGCGATTTTGAACCCGACAAGGACGATGAACTTCTGTATTACAATTATGTAAGCAAGCAGCTTGTTTTCAAGATCTACACGGATTCCTCTTCATCAAGCAATAAGCTGATTATTGATCAAGTTGAAGATGTTACAATCGATATCTGTCCTTTGGATCACGATGCCGCTGATTCGGAAACGGAAAATATGCCCTATAAGCTGGTTTATAAGGTTAAAACAACCAATTACACTTACAGCGGCGGTGTTGTATTGGGTAATTCACATGTAAGCGATTCGGATACTTTTGAAAGAGGCTCTATGCTTTTCAGCGGAAATACGGCTTCCATTCATTGGACATCAGAGGAAGCACCGGATTATTGTATTGGTTTCCATTCTCTCAGCACACAGAAAAATGCAACAACATCTTAATAATTGCTTTGAATAGTATTTATTAACAGAGAACCCTCTCCGAAAAATTTTCGGGGAGGGTTTTTTAGGAACTGTTGGGAAATAAGTTGAACAAATTAGACAAGTATAAATGTTCAAGTTATTTTCTGACAGTTCCTTAGCATATTATAATTTTTTTCCCAGCGATACTATTGAACTATCATCGCAAATTAATTTGCATACCTCACGAATTCTGCTCACAGTCAAATTATCACCGGGGAGAATGCTGCCGTACTCCGAAAGCATAATCCGTGCGGATTTCGTAATAGCCGCTTTTGAAGATATCAAAAGATAATAAAAACCACTGCCGCCGTACAGACTGCAATTATACTCCGTAAATCCCTTGACGTAAAGATTTTTCACTGCGTCCAACAAATCACCGATATTGCCAAACCTTACCGGAAGATAGGAAGTTGTCTTTTTAATCCTGTAAATTTTACGAGTGCCTTTTCCTTTAATTGTTGCAAGAATAAAACACCCACGGTCATACGGCATAAGCTCCACGGAAATAGTTTTATTGCGAAGTACAACCCCTGTCTTGACCGCCGCCAAAGCCAGCAGCTGCTTGAATAAATCTCTTGTGTCTTTATCTTCCATTGAAAGAGAATCGGGGCTAAGGTCAAAGATACTAAGGTCGTCACTCTCCAATGTGATAAGCAGTCTTGTTTTGTCTAACTGTTCAATGAACATAACGTACTCCCTCCGTGGCTGATTTTGTTTCTCTTTCTTTATTCACCATTCATTGAATATCCCAAAAGAGAGAATATATTCACAAACTTCTCAGCCACAATTTTGTCTATACTATTATATTATAATAACAGGCACTGTGTTAGCAATAAATTTTTATTGGATAGAAAAATTTACATAAATTACAATAATTTTACTATTATCCCATATAACAATACAAAAATGACTTACAATATAAATCTTTGTAATTTGCATAAATATTTTTAAAAATATATAAATAAAATAGTTTAATTCTTATATATAAAAACATCACCCATAATTATATAGAACTAACCTTTGTGACAGTAGATATAACATATTCAAGCCTAAAAAACAATTGGTAAATATCACCAAAAATAAGATTTTAAATATATGCAATCCGTAATTGAATTTTGTTTTTACAAAAATATTTTAATAAATTTCAAGAAACTATTGAAAAATACTTTTAGACGTGTTAAAATATCATTAGAAGTCGAAATGGATTTTGTTCGGCAATTTATACAAAGGAGATAATTATTATGAAAAATTTAAAGAAGGGTATTGCCCTTGCAATGGCAGCCTCTCTTGCAGTATGCACATTGGCAGGCTGCGGTTCAACAGCAGAATCAGGTAACAGCAATACAGGTTCTCAGAGTACTTCCGCAAGCAGCGGTAAGGTTTACTACCTCAATTTCAAGCCCGAGCAGGGCGACGCTTGGAAAAAGCTTGCCGAAACCTACACAAAGGAAACAGGTGTGGAGGTAACTGTTGAAACAGCTGCTTCCGGTACTTATGAGTCTAAGCTTAAGGCTGAAATGGCTAAGGATAATGCTCCCACACTCTTCCAAGTAAACGGTCCCGTTGAACTTGCTTCTTGGACAGATTATTGTTACGACCTCAAGAGTACCGACCTTTACTCCAACCTTAAGAGTGATGACTTCGCTCTCATTGAGAATGACCAAGTTAAGGGTATCGCTTATGTTATTGAAACATACGGTATCATTTATAACAAGACACTCCTCAACGATTACATCGCTACAGACGGTGCTGTTATCAAGAGCATTGACGAGATTAACAACTTTGAAACTTTGAAGAATGTTGTTGAGGACATTCAGTCCAAGAAAGCTGACCTCGGTATTCAGGGTGCGTTCACTTCCGCAGGTATGGATTCAAGCTCCGACTGGAGATTTAAGACACACCTTGCAAACCTCCCGATTTACTATGAGTACAAGGATAAGAACATCAATGCAGCAGAAACTATGGATGGTACATACCTTGATAACTACAGAGCTATCTGGGATCTCTATCTTAACAACTCCACTTGCGATCCTAAGATGATTTCGGGTAAAACAGGTGATGACGCTACTTCCGAGTTCTGTCTTGGTGAGGCTGTGTTCTATCAAAACGGCACATGGGCATATCAGGATTGTATCGACGCAGGTATGACAGACGAAGACCTCGGTATGCTTCCGATTTACATCGGTGTAGAGGGTGAAGAAGAGCAGGGTCTTTGCACAGGTTCGGAGAACTACTGGTGTGTAAACAATAAGGCTTCTGAGGCTGACATTCAGGCTACTCTCGACTTCCTTAAGTGGGTTATCACAAGTGATGCCGGCAGAGATAGCCTTGCTAACGAGATGGGCTTTGTAACTCCGTTTACAACATTTGATGACGGCTATCAGGCTGATAACGCTCTTATCAAAGCTTCTAATGAGTACATCGCAAGCGGCAAAACTCCTGTTTCTTGGAACTTCTCCACAATTCCGAGTGAGAAGTGGAAGAACGACCTCGGTTCTGCACTCCTTATCTATGCTCAGGAGGGTCAGGGCGACGAACAGTGGGCAGATGTTGAAAAAGCATTTGTAGAGGGCTGGAAAAAAGAGTACGCAGCCGCTAAAGCTGATACAGCAAATAAAGAGGCTGCCGCCAATGACGGCGAAACAGCCGACAATGCAGAGAAAACAGCTGAATAATTTTTTGTTATAATAAATTGCTTCTGAGAGTGAGCGGATTCACTCCGTTCACTTTCGGAGTGCTTTATTTTGGCAGGTGTACAGTTGCCAAATTTTTCGGAGTGGTTTGAAATGGCAAATATTGATGAATTGATAATTTACAGGGAGCTTGACGATGTTGAAATTCTGAATAATATTTCGGAAGTTATGAACGGTGTGAATGCTTTGAACACAGGCAGTGAGCTTGCCAAAATATATAAAGAAAAAATATATTCGTCTGTTCATATGCTTGTGGACTTCGCAGGTACTTACGGATTTGAAAAAAATCTCTGGCAAAATTATCTTACTCTTTTGCTTGTGAATAACGAGAATGTTTTCAGCAAAGCCTGTGAAATCAGAGGGATTGAGAACGGCACGCTGTTAGAGCTTGCTATGCACGATTTCCTGATTTTCAGAGAACTCTTTTCATACGATTTCAAAAATCTAGGCAGAATTGCAGACAGTTCCGTGTTTGATATGATTCTGAATTACAAGCGTGTTGACGGTGCGGGAAAGGCTTTTAACAAGCGTATTCGTGACTGTATTTGTGAACTCAGCTGTAATCTTGCGGAGAGTAAAAGTATCGGAGAGTTCGCAAAGTATGTCATTGATTTCTACCGCCGTTTCGGTGTGGGAAAGCTCGGCTTACACAAGGCTTTTCGCATAGCTCACAGCGACAGCGGAGTACATATTGTTCCTATAACGAATATTGCACACGTAAACCTTGACGATTTGGTCGGCTACGAAAGTGCAAAGCAGAAGCTTATCGAAAATACAGAAGCTTTTTTGACAGGTAAAAGAGCGAATAACTGTCTTTTGTTCGGTGACGCAGGCACGGGAAAATCTTCAAGCATTAAGGCTGTTCTCAATAAATATTATGAAGACGGTCTTAGAATTATTGAGGTTTACAAGCATCAATTTCAGGATCTTAACGATGTTATCGCTCAGATTAAAAATCGAAATTACAAGTTTATAATTTATATGGACGATTTGTCTTTTGAGGAATTTGAGGTTGAGTACAAATATCTGAAAGCGGTTATCGAGGGCGGTCTTGAAAAGAAGCCCCAAAACGTTTTGATTTATGCAACCTCCAACAGAAGACATCTTATAAAAGAGAATTTCTCCGACAGAGAGGGCTGGACGGATAATATTCATAAAACGGACACCGTTCAGGAAAAATTATCTCTTGCGGCAAGATTTGGTGTTACAATTTATTTCGGATCGCCCGATAAAAAACAATTTCAAAATATAGTAAAGGTTCTTGCACAACGTCACGGTGTGAATATGTCCGAGAAAGAGCTTCTTCTTGAAGCAAACCGTTGGGAACTTAATCACGGAGGACTTTCGGGCAGAACGGCACAGCAGTTTATTGATTATCTTTTGGGCAGGCAGTGATTACTTCTTGTCCCACAAAGATATTATTGATTGTATTTTATTCAGTAATTTAATATTAATTTTGCAAAAATATATGGCTTATAATTAATATTGTCGATTAACGTAAGAAATACGAAAACTCTTCGCTGCAAAGTGAACGCAGAGGTTTCATAGTAGAATGTATTTAAAATATAAATCGGCAGTATTTGGCTTAAAAGAAGGGAAGATCGCAGTGAACAAAAAAGTATTAAGACCATATTTCCCGCTTTTTGCATTGCCGACTTTTATAGCATTTATCATAGGCTTTATAGTACCCTTTGGGTTGGGTATTTATCTTTCGTTTTGTGAGTTTACCACGGTAAACGACGCAAAACTTGTAGGATTCAAGAACTATTCAAGTATGTTCAAAGATCCTGACTTTATTCACGCTCTATGGTATACGGCAGTGTTTGCGGTAGTTTCGGTAATAACAATTAACATATTTGCGTTTGCAATTGCTATGTTGCTCACCAAAGGTATCAGAGGTACAAATATATTCAGAACAGTATTTTTTATGCCAAACTTAATCGGCGGTATCGTACTCGGTTACATTTGGCAGTTGATTTTAAACGGTATTCTCGGAAAGTTCGGCGCAACTCTTACATTCAGTGAAGCGTACGGCTTCTGGGGTATGATAATACTTATGAACTGGCAGCAAATCGGTTATATGATGATTATTTACATTGCAGGTATCCAGAATGTTCCGGGCGAATTGCTCGAAGCAGCAAGAATTGACGGTGCTACCAACGGTCAAGTTTTGAGAAAGGTTATTCTACCAATGGTTATGCCGTCTATCACAATTTGTACATTCTTAACTCTCACAAACTCCTTTAAGCTCTTTGATCAGAACCTCGCACTTACAAACGGTTTGCCGGCTAATAAGTCCGAGCTTCTTGCACTCAACATTTACAACACATTCTACGGCAGAGTTGGCTATGAAGGTGTAGGACAGGCTAAGGCTGTTATGTTCTTCCTGATTGTTGGTGCAATTTCGATTACGCAGCTTATTTTGACACATCGGAAGGAGGTTCAGCAGTAATGGCAAAAAAGGTTCACGCACCGGAAACTCTCCAAAAGGGAGATGCACTGCCGCCCGACGTGCAAGCCCTGGTTAATCAGATGGCTAAAAGAAAAAACGGCGTAAGCAGTGCAAGAAGATCTCCGTATGCAATGCTATGGACAATAATTCTCAGCATTATTTCCGTAATTTATCTTATTCCAATTATATTGGTATTTATCAATTCTTTTAAAAGGAAGATATATATTAATAAAAATCCGTTCTCGATTCCGACAGGGAAGTCGTTCTCCTCGATTGCAAACTATTCAGACGGTGTTGAAAAAATCGGATTCTTTTCGGCTTTGCAGAACTCAGTAATTATCACGGTTGGTTCTGTTATAGTAATTATTCTCTGTACATCAATGTGCGGCTGGTATATTACAAGAGTAAATTCATTTTTCACAAAATGTCTTTACTATCTCTGTGTATTTTCAATGATAGTACCGTTCCAGATGGTTATGTACACACTTGCAAAAACGGCAGACAGATTGAAGCTCAACAGTCCGGTTACCATTATTGTTGTATATCTTGGATTCGGAGCGGGACTGGCGGTATTTATGTTCTGCGGATTTGCAAAGTCGATACCCATTGAAATTGAAGAAGCAGCTATGATTGACGGCTGCAACCCTATTCAGACATACTTCAAGGTTGTAATGCCTATTCTCAGACCTACTTGTATTTCGGTTGCTATTCTCGAAGCAATGTGGATTTGGAATGACTATCTTCTTCCGTCGCTGGTTCTTGATACTACAAAGTACAAGACAGTTCCGATTGCTATTCAGTACCTCAAAGGCGGCTACGGTGCTGTAGATATGGGTGCTATGATGGCAATGCTCGTACTTGCGATTGTTCCGATTATCATTTTCTATCTTGTATGCCAGAAGTACATCATCGAAGGTGTTGTATCGGGTGCAGTTAAGGGTTAATGAAGAGGTAGGATATTTGGAATTACAGTTGTTCACCTCATTTGAATATTAATTAAAATAATGAGAGTTGCGTATTGATAAAATATTGTTAATACCAACTCTCTTTTTATGGTGCTATAACTGTAAGTTGAAAATATTAAACTTTAGGCTGTCACAATTACGCATTAAAAATTTTCATTGACATATCAGTGAAAACAGGTCAAAAATAATAATCGCCCGATATTGTATTAACGTATTTTAGATAAATTAAGAAAAAATTTGCAAAAAAATTAATTCATATTGACAAAATGAAAATTATGTAGTATCATAAGTGTATACACACTAATAACATAAACTTTGCGGTTTTGGAAGGTATTGTTATTTAGATTTTTAATATTTATTATAGGAGGTAAATCGAATTATGTATGATGATTACTATTATGATGATTCGGCGTTGGCTGTCGGCAGTGTAGCATTGTTTATTTACGCATTGGTTATTATTGCACTTTCGGTGGCAATGTGCGTTGCAATGTGGAAGCTGTTTAAAAAAGCAGGCTATCAGGGTTGGGAAAGTCTTGTTCCGATTTACAGTGCTTATGTTTTGAGTGACATTGTTTTCGGAAACGGTTTGTATTTCCTTATTTGCTTTATTCCGGTTGTAGGCTGGATTTATCCGCTTGTGCTGTATTTTAAGCTGGCAGAGGTTTACAATAAGAGTTCGGCTTTTGGATTGGGTCTTGTGTTCTTGTCGCCTATTTTCCTTTTGCTGCTCGCTTTTGACAGCAATCTTTATTACAGCGGTCCCAGTTCCAGAGCAGTGGCTGCCGGTTACGGAAGCTACGGTGCGGGAAGTTATGGTAATGACGTAAACGGTTACAACAACGATTATCCTACCTACGGCGGAAATAATCCACAGGGTTACCCGAACAACGGCTATAACCAACAGGGATTCAATTATCAGCAGGATTATCAAAACGGCGGTTATCAGAATAATGGATTCCAGAACAACGGCTTTCAAACTCAGGGTCAGCCGCAGAATAATCCGTTTGAAAATATTGGAAACGATAATTATTACGGTAACAACAGTAACTACAGCGGTTATAACAATCAGCAGAACGACGAAAATAACAACAATGGTTTCGGCGGTTTCTGATAATTTATGATTAACTACAATGGCGGCAGTTTTTTAAACTGCCGTTTTAATTTTACTTAATTTTCCAAATTTACATATTTTTCATTGAAATTTTAAAGTTATGCTGTTATAATAAATATATGTGTTTTAATTAGAAAAGATAGGATGTGAATAAATTGATTACAGTTTCAAATTTAAGTCTTAGCTTTAACGGTACGCCTCTTTACAAGGATGTTGACCTCAAATTCACAGAGGGTAACTGTTACGGTGTTATCGGTGCTAACGGTGCAGGTAAATCTACATTCCTTAAGATTCTCAGCGGTGAGCTTGAATCAACTACGGGTGAAGTTGTTATCAAAAAAGATACCCGTATGTCCGTTTTGAAACAAGACCACTTTGCTTACGACGAATTTACCGTCCTTGATACGGTTATTATGGGTAATCAGAAGCTTTACGATATTATGAAGGAAAAGGACGAACTTTACGCAAAGCCCGATATGACGGACGAAGAGGGAATACGTGTGTGCGAGCTTGAAGCGGAGTTTGCCGAGCTTAACGGCTGGGAAGCTGAAAGCGATGCTTCAAAGCTTATTCAGGGTTTGGGTCTTGATGAAGCAATTCTTTACAATCAGATGAGTACTCTTACGGGTAACGAAAAAGTAAAGGTTCTTCTTGCTCAGGCACTCTTCGGAAATCCCGATATCATTCTTCTGGACGAGCCAACCAACCACCTTGATGTTGCGGCTATTTCGTGGCTTGAAGATTTTCTTCTTGACTATGAGGGTACAGTTATCGTTGTATCGCACGACAGACATTTCTTGAATACTGTTTGTACTCATATAGTTGATATTGATTATAATAAGGTTAAGATGTATGTCGGAAACTATGAGTTCTGGTATCAGTCCTCACAGCTCATTCAGCAGATGATTAAGCAGCAGAACAAGAAAGCCGAGGAAAAAATCAAGGAACTTCAGAACTTTATCGCACGTTTCTCCGCTAACAAGTCGAAGTCGAAACAGGCTACTTCAAGAAAGAAGCTTCTCGATAAAATCACGGTTGAGGAGATGCCTGCATCTTCAAGAAGATATCCTTGGGTAGGCTTCAATATGGACAGAGAACCCGGCAAGGAAATTCTAACGGTTGAGGGTCTTTCAAAGACTGTAGACGGCGAGAAAGTTCTTAACAATGTTTCTTTCAGAATTGAGCGTGGAAACAAGGTCGCTTTCCTTTGTGAAAATGAAAATGCCGTTACCGCACTTTTTGATATCTTAATGGAAAAAACAGAACCCGACGAGGGCAAATTCAAATGGGGCGGCACGACTACTCAATCATACTTCCCGAAAGATAACAGTGAATTTTTCGACAACTGCGACAAGACAATTCTTGAATGGCTTTCACAGTACAACGAATCCAACGACCAAACGGAAACCTACCTCAGAGGATTTCTGGGTAAGATGCTCTTTTCGGGCGAGGACGTTTTCAAGCCTGTAAAGGTACTTTCGGGCGGCGAGCGTGTAAGATGTATGCTTTCGAGAATGATGCTTTACGGTTCAAATGTTCTTGTTCTAGACCAGCCGACCAATCACCTTGATTTGGAGTCGATTACTGCGGTAAATAACGGTTTGTGTGCGTTTAAGGGAATAGTTCTTTTCACATCTCACGACCACGAGTTTATTCAGACAGTTGCCAACAGAATTATTGTCATTGAGAAAGAGGGCATTAAGGATATAACATCAAGCTATGATGAATATATCGAGAATAATTTCAACGTTAATAAATAAGGAACTGTCAGAAAATAACTTGAACATTTATACTTGTCTAATTTGCCCTGTGTGTCGTTACAACACCTTGAAATACGTCAGTATTCCTGCGGTGACACAGAACAAATTATCCTGCGTCTAAATTGTTCAACTTATTTCCCAACAGTTCCTAAGTTGCTAACAGCGAAGATTGTTAAAATTTGGTCAAGCTTTGAAAAGCTTGACCAAATTTTAATATGATGTTATTATATTAAGCTAAAACTTTTATCTTTTTATTAAAAATATTTCTCATAAACAATATGCCGATAGCAGCCGTTACAATTTCCGCAATCGGGAATGTAATCCAAACAAGCGAAGAATTTCTTGCTGCTGAACTTATAACTGCAATCATAAGCCCGTATGCCACTGGAAGTACAAATATCATTTGACGGCACAGCGACAGCACAAGCGACTCCATTCCGCTCTGCAATGCCTGATATATTCCCTGAAACGATATATTCAATCCTGCAAACATAAAGCTTACGGAAATAATTCTTAGTGTGACGCAGGGGGGGAAAGTTACCATACACAAAAAGTCAGTGTGCGATTTTCGTTAGGTGTTGCCGGTTTTCCACATAACGCAAAAATTAAATGTGAGAAATATTTGTATTTTATTCGTAATTTATTGCATTTAATGTTGAAAAAACTGTAATTTTATTGTAATAACTGTACAAAAAATCAAAGTAATTAACATTTTCCACGGAGTTTTCCACGATGTCGGGTTGAGATGTTGAAAAACCTATGTGGAAATATGTTAAATCAGTTTTCCACATAATTATAAAAACTTTTTTACTCCGTCAATCGTGTCTTCCTCGATGTTGATAAGTCGAAAAGCAATATCTTTTACTCTGTCCTCAGCAGCGGCATATTCGTTGATATAGCGGCGGAGTGACTTCGTACCCATATTG
Source organism: uncultured Ruminococcus sp. (assembly GCA_902763835.1). Classification (GTDB taxonomy): domain Bacteria; phylum Bacillota; class Clostridia; order Oscillospirales; family Acutalibacteraceae; genus RUG592. The sequence goes on from CACWTQ010000021.1 coordinate 19,389, forward strand.
CAGCCGTCCGTTATCAAATCGGCGATAGTCTTGTCGGAGTTGTCAACGGTGAGCTTGAAGTTGGTCTTAATCCACGACATACCCTTTGCCATTGCACTCGGTTCACGTCCTTCCTCTTCGTACTCGTTGAGGATATTTTTTGTTTCCTCACCGATTTCGGAATGTCTTCCCTTGCATTGGTTGAGGATATTTTTTAACTCCTCGTTCTGAACGTTGTCAATAACCTCGTCAATCGATTCAATAGCCATTTTTGTGCCTGCATTGCACTCTCTGAGAAGCAGAATTGTATCTCTGCTGACAACTGTTGTCGGCATAAAATAACTTCCTTTCATTTGTAAATTCAATATTAGTATTTGCGGAAATAATAAAAAAATACTGTCAAAGTCTTACTTGTATTTAAATTTTATATTTGCGAAAAATATTTGTATACAAATTAAATTAAGTGTTATTTAATTGGCAGAGCAGTTTGATTTGTAAATATTATGAAATTGGTGATGATAATTTTATGATAAACAGAATTGGTACGCATACACTTGAATTTACAAACCGCCCCCGAATTGTTGGGTTCGGTTCGGTGGCAGGAAAGAAAGAGGGAGAGGGTCCTCTAAGCGATTGGTTCGACAGAATCCACACCGATACATCTCTAGGAGAGGAAACTTGGGAGAAAGCAGAAGCTATGCTCCAACAGGAGGCTGTTACACTTGCACTTGAAAAGTCGGGACTTGATAAAAGTAACATCGACTATATTTTTGCAGGTGATTTGTTAAATCAGTGCGTGTCGTCAAGTTACGGTCTGCGGAGTATGGAGATTCCGTTTTTGGGTCAGTACGGTGCTTGTTCGACTATGGCTCAGACAATGAGTATGGCGGCTGTATTTGCGGAGAGCGGAGCGGCGGATTTCTGTGCTGCGGTGACGTCCTCTCACTTTTGTTCGGCTGAAAGGCAATTCCGATATCCATTGCAGTACGGAGGTCAGCGAACCCCGACGGCACAGTGGACTGTGACAGGCTCGGGAAGTGTGATTATCGGAGCGATTGAGAACGGCAGCTTTAAGCTTGGTGAAGATATGCTTAACGCAAGCGGAGATATATTATTAAAGAAACAAATAGGTATTGAGCATATTTGTACAGGTAAGATAATAGATATGGGTATTACGGACGCAAATAATATGGGTGCGGCTATGGCAGGAGCGGCAGCAGATACAATTGTGCATTACTTTAAAGATACGGGAACGGATTACAGCAATTATGATTTGATTGTTACGGGAGATTTGGGTAAAGTCGGCTCGGAGCTGTTGTATGAACTTCTGGGGAAAGATAAGATTTTCATTGAGAAAAATCACAAAGACTGCGGACTGATGATATTTGACCTTCAAAAACAAGATGTTCACGCAGGAGGTTCGGGCTGTGGGTGCAGCGGTAGTGTGCTGTGTTCATATCTTATAAAAAATATGATGAAACGCAAATACAATGATATTTTGTTTATTGCGACAGGAGCGTTAATGTCGCCTACAATTGTTCAGCAAGGGGAAAGCATACCGGGAATAGCACATCTTGTTCATTTGAAAAACTGTACAGAGTGACGAATTTTACTAAAAAATATCTTTATGAAGTTTATAATATATCGCCTTGTTTTATTCACGGAAATATGGTATAATGATAACGTAGCGGGCAACACCCACAGTAGAGGGTCGGAGGTGCGACATTTTATTAGTTACACTTATCTGACTTTGGTATGTAATCGGTACAGATAGTAAACCAATTATATTAACAATCGATTGATAAATAATATATTATCAAATCAAAGCTGTAGTTATGACTTTTATCGCCCTTAAAAAAGTTGGTCAAAACTGCCGCATTATATAAAATTATCGGTCGGGTTCGTGAGGTTAAATTATCGAAGAACTATCTGCACGTGTTAAAAAAGTTGGTCAAAACTGCCGCATTATATAAAATTATCGGTCGGGTTCGTGAGGTTAAATTATCGAAGAACTATCTGCACGTG
>CACWTQ010000021.1:21428-29106 GCA_902763835.1 uncultured Ruminococcus sp.
AAAAAAGTTGGTCGAAACTGCCGCATTATATAAAATTATCGGTCGGGTTCGTGAGGTTAAATTATCGAAGAACTATCTGCACGTGTTAAAAAAAAGGTGATATGATGATTGAGAAGATAAAGGCGATTGATGATAAGCTGAGTATGTCGGTTTCAAAAATTCACAATCCCGTTTTAAATAAAATAATGCTTTTTATGACTTTTCTGGGAGATTCCGGAAAGGTCTGGTTCTTGGTGCTTGCCGTAATTGTGTATTTTAAACGGTCCTTTTTTGTGGGTACATCGCTGTTTTTAAGCCTTGCCGTTTCGTTCCTTTCGGCAGAGGTCATTATAAAAAGAATTTTTGAGAGAGAACGTCCGTGCAATAAGATTGACGAGAAACTTCTTATTATGAAGAAAATACCTAATTTTTATTCGTTTCCGTCAAGTCATTCGGCAACCTCTTTTGCAATGGTTACGGCTTCGTTTTTGCTGTGCAGCACAGGAGTTACAATATGTTTGTTTGTGATAGCATTGGGTATTGCGTTTTCAAGGTTCTATTTGCAGGCTCATTACCTTACAGATGTAATTTGCGGTATCGCAATAGGAATTTTAAGCGGAGTAATTATGGTTAAGCTTGCGTATGTTTTGTTTAATTCAATCAATCCATCACTTGTTAAGTAAAAGCAGTTATCGGCTTTCATTAAGTGTAATGCTTGGTGAAAGCTTTTTGCTTTAGATTTAACCCGAAATAGTATAAATACAATATCGAGGTCGATAATTTGAATAACAAACTAAAATCAAAAAATATATTTGAAAATAAAATAACTGCAATTCTGCTTGCAATATCCTGTTCGGCTGCGTGGGCATTTGCGTTTCCGCTGATAAAGGTCGGTATAAAGGATTTTCAAATCGGCTCGGACGACACGGCGGCGAAAACTCTCTTTGCGGGAATTCGTTTTTTTGCGGCAGGTGTTGTTGTACTTGTGATTGCTAAGTGTATGCGAATGAAAATCAGAATAAACAGCACTAAAAATATTTTAATAGTACTGTTATTCGGCTTGGTGAATACTGCGTTGCATTACTTTTTCTATTATATAGGTCTTTCAAATCAGACAGGTTCACGTTCGGCAATTATAGATTCAATGAGCAGCTTTATTTTGATAATCTCCGCCTGTGCTTTTTTTAAAGAGGAAAAACTTACTGTGAAAAAAATTATCGGCTGTTTTTTGGGGTTCGGCGGAATTATGCTTGTGAATGTCGGCGGAGATTTGTCTTCACGGTTTACTTTTATGGGTGACGGAATGCTCATTTTAAGTGCGGTATTTTCGGCAATGGGCGGCTTGCTGACGAGAGTTGCAGGTAAGAAAGGCGACCCTCTTGTCGTAACGGGAATAAGCTTGGCTTTCGGCGGAGGTCTGATGATGATATACGGATTCGCAGCAGGCGGTCGGCTCAATGTGTGGACGATTCACGGAGTTTTCGTGTTGGTGTGCCTTACGGCTATTTCGGTTTACGGATTCTCGATTTACAATCGTTTGCTGTGCAGTAATCCTGTGGGGGAAATTGCTATTTTCAATTCGCTTATACCTATTTTGGGTGTGATTCTGTCGTGCGTGATACTCGGCGAACCGTTTAAAACCGAATATATCTTTGCAGGAATAATAGTTTCATTGGGAATATGTGTGATTAATATCAACGGCGATAAGCATTGACCCTTAAACATACACCCTTTTTACACCCTTTTTACACGGTTTTTACACCATTTGCAATTCGCTGAAAGCCGCATTATTACAGGCTTTTTCGGGGATTATACACCATTTACACCATTTTTCCGCCCACTTCCTTATATATACAATTTAAATTAAAAAAAAATTTTTTGAGATATAATAAAATTTTTTTTTTTGAATTTGCTATAAATACAATTTGATTATAAAATGGTGTAATGGTGTAAAAAGTGCTGAGAAGCCTGATTTAATCAGGGTTTTGATAAATTCAAAATGGTGTAAAAATGGTGTAAAAATGGTGTAAAAATGGTGTATAGACTAATATGCTCACAAGCATTAAGATTTAGTGCTTTTCTTTCTCAGACAGGCAATTCGCTATGCTCTTGCCTGTTTTAGTTTTACCGAAAGATATTAGTTTAAGAATTGTTTTGATTTATTTTTTTTCTACAGAAAGTTTATTTTGTTTCGCTGAGGGTAGTTTATTTTTCTACGCTGCTTTGTTGTGTCAGCGACCAAAGGCTCTGCCTTTGGAATCCGCAAGCTTTGAAAAGCTTGACCAAACTTTAAAATGCTATATCTTTTAAATTTTTAGTATAATATGAATATTGACAGTGAGGTGTGATTAATGAAAAAGACAGTTCTGCTATACAATTTTAATAAAACACGTTTGCAGCTTGTGAGAAAATCTCTTGCACCGTTGGGGTGTGCAGTGAAAACGGTTATGAAGAAAGACTACTCCCAGCCAATCGGGTATTTAGTCGGGGCGGAGGGGATTTCGCCGTGTAAAGAGAAATATTCGGGCAGCGGATTTAATGACGAAATGCTTGTTATGCACGGCTTCGGCAGTGAGATGATAGACGTACTTATTGCCGCATTAAGAAACGGCGGTGTGGGTAAGGTTGACTTAAAAGCAATAGTAACTCAAAGTAATATTAATTGGAATAGTATAATGCTGTATGATGAAATTAAAAAAGAACATACTTTAATGAATAAATAAAAATCCTCTCTGTCAATTTGCGACAGAGAGGAATAATTATCTTGTGAATGTTTATTAAATTGTGTATAGTGAATTGATGATTAAATTAGTTCAAATTCCAATATTTGGCAGTTGTCAATTCCGAAGTGTGCATACTCTTCATTTTGCATATCATAGAAATATGACTTGATTACCCTTGAAATTCCGTTGTGAGCGACAAGCAGATAAGTTTTATCGTCCTCTTTTAGTTCATCAAGGAGGTTATAGATACGCTGTGCAAGCTTCATCATACTTTCGCCGCCATTGTAGCTGTCGAGAAAATGTCCTTTTGCATTTAGGAACTCCTCACCGTTTCGGGGCGTACCCTCGAATTTGCCGAAACATTGTTCTTTTAATCGGGGTTCTTCACGCATAGGGATATTCGTTATATCGCTTATGTGACGTGCGGTGTCGGCGGCACGGATAAGCGGAGAGTAAAGTATTTCGTCAATTTGATAATTACCCTCAGCGATGATTTTTCCAAGCTCCTTTGCCTGTTCGTGACCCTTTTGGGTAAGCTCAATATCGGTTACACCGCAGATTTTGTTCTCAACATTCCATATGGTCTGACCGTGACGTGTAAAATAAATTTTTTTCATTATAATCTCCTTTATGTATTACATACGTGCGTCAAATATCATTTTGTTACAGCTGTCGCAGTAGTCGGCTTTTATCTCGAAACGTGAATAATTATACTTTGCGTTGCGGATTACTTTACCAGAGCCGAAGAAGCTTCTGGGTGCATTTTGGGGTGAAAATTTGAGCATAGAGTTTCCGTTTCCGCTGAGAGTTCCGGAAGTCATTTCACGTTTGCAGTAGGGGCATTTCATTTTATTACCTCCCGATTTTTTTATATATTATACAACCGCAATGCGTTCTTGTCAACTATCTTAAAAAACGAAAAAGAGAGTGGTCAAAATTAACCACTCCCTTTCTAGGAATAATATAGGAATAAAATATGGAACACTCGGGGTTATTCGTCGAAGCCGTAAAGGTCGGCATTCTTTTCCTTGAAAAGCTCAAAGAGTTTCATCAAAAGCTGTTCGTCTTCAATACCGACATAGTCTTCAAATTCGCTGTCTTCATCGGCTTCGATTTTTAAAATGACTACGCTGTCATCTTCGGGCGGAATCAACACAATGTACTCCTCGCCCTCATATTCAAGCAGGTCGAGAAATTCAAATTCAACGTCGTTTCCGTTTTCATCGCTTAAGATAATTATATTGGTTTCTTCATTATAGCCTGTGTTTTCAATGCTCATAGTTATTCTTCTTTCTGTTGTTAATAATGTCAACTTAAAAGCGGACAACGGCGGACAACGGCGGACAACGGCGGACAACAGCGGACAACGTCCGCAGGAAACACGTGAAGACAGTTTATTTATATCCTTACTTCACGTACCCGACCAAAAGTTTTTTTTTTGAAATGGTAGCTTTTAAAGGTTGACTGTAACATACATTTAGCTGAAATATAAGTATTACGAATATTATACACAGATTTTCTTTGATTGTCAACAGTTTGAATTGTTAATTTTTAATGAATTTGTGTAAATTTTTCTTGCTTATTTCTGCGGACGTTGTTCACAAATGTTGACAGTATGATAATATATTTGGTATAATTAATGTAATGTGATAATAGGGCGGTGCTTGTTAAGATTCCGCCGAAATAATAAGGAGTGTTATAAAATGTCCGAGGACAGTTCGGAAAAACGAGATAAGAAAAGAAATAAGTCAGCATTTGCCGATTTTCTGGGGATAAAGCGTAAGGAAGTTACCGAGGAGGAAATTCTAGACCTTATCGACGCAGGCGAGGAAAGCGGAAACATTGAAGAACACGAGAAGAACAGAATTGAAAATATCTTCGACTTCACCGACCGTTCCGTCAGCGATATAATGACCCACAGAATTGATATCACCGCTCTTGAAGATACGGCAACTCTGAACGAAACAGTCAAGCTTGCTATCGATACGGGTTATTCAAGAATACCTGTATATCACGAGGATATCGACGATATTATCGGTGTGCTGTACGTGAAAGACTTGCTTCGCTATGTCTGCGGCGATTCGGGCAGCGAGTTCAGTCTGAAAGATATTGTCAGGACTGTTCCGTTTGTTCCGAAAAGCAAAAACTGCGAGAAGCTCTTTGCACTTATGACGGAGAAGAAAGTTCAGATGGCGGTTGTAGTTGACGAGTACGGCGGCACGGAGGGACTTATTACTCTTGAAGATTTGGTTGAAACTATTCTCGGAAATATTCAGGACGAGTTCGACGACGAGGACGAAAGCATTAAGCGAATCGGAGCGAATGCTTTCTCTGTGGACGGTTTAACGCTCATAGAGGACGTGGAGGAGCTTATCGGAGAGAAACTCAATGCCCCCGAGGACTGCGATACACTGGCGGCTTTTATACTTGACAGACTGGGCAGGATTCCACAGCCGGGAGAAAGACCCGTTGTTAATGTGGAACATATTACTTTGACCGTTTCGGAGATTGAGGATAGACGAATTACTAAAGTACTGATTGTTAAAAATAATTCGTGATTAGGGTCGGGGTGAATTTAGGAACTGTCAGAAAATAACCTGAACATTTATACTTGTTCAACTTATTTTCCAACAGTTCCTAAGTGTGAAATAGACAAGATTAACAAAAAGGCTATCTCCAATGGGTGAGATAGCCTTTTGGGGTTTAGGAACTGTCAGAAAAATTATGCTCAAAAATCTACATATCTCAGATTTTAAACAGGCTATAACAAAAAGTCAACAGAAAATTTTGCAAATTTCGTCACTCAAAAAGAAAAATTTTCCAATGTTAAAATGTCGTTATGTGTGTAACGATATTTTAACATAAATACTGTTTAAGCTTGTTTTATTCAAAGATTTGTATTCCGGATTTTCATAATTTTGAAACGATTAAAGCGAATTTATAACAGAGAAATTATCTCAGATAAAAGTTTTGTCATATTTTTCAATATGCTTTAAATATCCAAAATTTTATGGTATAATTAGCCGTATGTAGATTAGTATGGTGTATTATGTAAAATTGTGCGGTTTACTGTTATGCAATATCAACTCATACAAAATTCATAACGAATCATCAAACCGCAGAGGGGTTATTTAAAATTATGGACGAACAAAAGAAAAAGCATAACGACGTTATCGTAGGAAGAAATCCTGTTTCCGAAGCGATAAAAAGCGGCAGGGCGATTGAATCCGTTCTGGTTGCAAGGGGTAATAAGAGCGGTGCTGTTTCCGTTATTCTTGCAAAGGCTCGTGAAAAGGGAATCGTGATTAAAGAGGTTGACCCGAAAAAACTTGACTATATGAGCGGCGGTGCTGTTCATCAGGGTGTGGCTGCAATTGCCGCTGTAAAGGAATATTCAACCGTTGAAGACATTCTGGCGGTTGCCGAAAGCCGTGGAGAAGACCCGTTTATTATTATTCTCGATGAGCTTGAAGACCCTCATAACTTGGGAGCTATTATCCGTACAGCCGAATGTGTCGGAGCTCACGGTGTGATTATTTCACAGCGTAGAAGTGCCGGACTTACGTATTCGGCAGGCAAAGCCTCGGCAGGTGCGGTTGAGTATGTTAAGGTGGCAAGGGTTGTCAATATTCCCAATACCATAGATAAGCTTAAAGAGCGTGGCATTTGGGTTTACGGTGCGGATATGGACGGCGGTTTGTACACAAAGACAAACCTTAAAGGTCCTATAGCTATAGTTATAGGAAACGAGGGAAAGGGAATAGGTCCGCTTGTTCTGAAAAAGTGTGACGGAGTAGTTTCTCTTCCGATGAACGGAAAGATAAATTCATTAAATGCTTCCGTTGCATCAGGAATACTTGCTTACGAAGTTTTAAGACAGAGAACAGAAAGATAATGCTTGCTTATGAAGTTTTAAGACAGAGAACAGAAAGATAATGCTTGCTTATGAAGTTTTAAGACAGAGAACAGAGAAATAATATTTGTGTATTTTCAAGTTTTATAAAGACTTAATATTTAAACTTGTTTCCTGCGGACGTTGTCCGCAATAATATGTATTTGAAAGGGGTGAAATGTGTGTCTGATCGTGACGATATTGATGTAGTTGGCAGTGCGGAAAATAACGCAGAGCCAAATTCCGCCGATGATAAAAAGACGGATAACAGCAGTTCAAACAGTTCAAACAATAATCAAGCAATACGTCAAAATCCCCTTACACACTCAGATGAAAAGCCTGCCAAAAAAGGCTTTTTCGAGAAATTAAAACGTGCTTTTTCAGCAGACGACGGCAGCAGTACTGCCGAAGAAAAAATAAATAATAATACAGATATAAATATAACGGATAACAATAATAATACCGTGGAAAAAACAGACGCTCGGGATATTTCAAAGGAAGCCGAATTCGACCCGGAAGAGGAAGAAGAATTTAAAATGATTAGTGCTTTCCTTGAGGGTGAAGATTATGTTTCGCCTATCATTGAGGAAAAGGCTAAGTCGGAAAATTCCGTGGTCAAAACAGAGGAGAAAACTGAAACAAAAGTTACCGAAGCAAAGATTGAAGAGAAGAACGAAACGGTACATTCAGAGTTTAAGGTTGAAGAAAAAACGGAAACTGTAATCACAGAAATAAAGATTGAAGAAAAAACAAATTCCGAAGTTAAACCGGAAGAAAATAAAATAAACGAGTACGATTCGCAGAACGCACTTGAAAACGAAGAAACAAATTTTGATGTTCAGAGTGCATTTGATAACGAAGAAGCCGAGTTTATTATGATTGATATTGATGATGACGAAGAGTTTTCCGATGACCTCGATGATATTTCCGAAGAAGATAAAAAATCCGAGGATAAACTCGAAGAGGTAAAAGCCGAGGAGAAAATCGAGGATAAACCCGAAAAGTTAAAAGCCGAAGAGAAAACGGAAGATAAACCCGAAGAGGTTAAAACCGAAGAGAAAACGGAAGATAAACCCGAAGAGGT
>CACWTQ010000022.1 GCA_902763835.1 uncultured Ruminococcus sp.
ATTATTAATAATGAACTTTGTTCTTGGTTAAATGAGGGCATGCTTCCTGCATTTCATTCCATTGCTGCCTGATTTCCAACCGCTCAGGTAGAAAAATTTTAAGCGATAATGCGATTTAATAGTGCAGAATACTCTCTTTAAAAATTATATCACAGTTCCACAGCAAACGTTAAATTTAATTTTACCCGATTCACTGTTAATTTTACCCAACAGGAGATTTTTATTTTGGGGGTCAATTATTAATTAACCGTCCGTTATAATCAAGCTCGTAATAATTATTTTCCCAATCATAAAGCATTATTTTTTCATCGTCAAATTCAAACGGTTTGTTTTCGTTCTGCGACACAAAAATATCTCTGCCCATAAAATCCCACAGACATTGAAAATCGAAATCAAGCATAGTAATCTGCATTTCTCCGTAAATCAGATAGCCGTACCTACAGCGGTATATGCCGTAATTTGTGCCGTTTTCGGGAAGCTTTACTTTCTTCACAATATTGTAATTGGAAAGGCTTATGCTTGTGAGATTATTATTTTGCATAACAGTCAAAATATCATCACTCAAAACGGCACAGTCAAAGTCGTAGGAAAAATAATCACCGACCAAAGCAATCTTAAATATATTGATACCGTTATCAATTTTCAACGAAAGGGTTTTGTAAAAATCATTAGGTTCAATATGACGTGCATATAATATTTTATCATAGTAAAAAGGATTGTCGGCGGAGTTCACGGTAAATGTATCGTCAAGCGTGATTTTTACCGAGAATTTTTCGTTTTGTAGAAGCATTACTTCACCTCGTTCAATACCCCGATTTCATCGAAGTATTTTCCTTTGTAATTAATTTCTAAAACAAACTTTATTTTTTCGGGAGTAACTTCATCTACAATTACCAAATTCGGCTCTGTAGCAAAATAGCCGTAATACTCCATTTCCGTTTGAAAGTCCTGATTAAGACGTGTAAGCGAACAGATATTGACAATATAATTTTTACCGTCAACTTCAACCTTCAATCCACTCAAATAACCCTTGCATTCGGCTTCAAAAATATCACGCTGGGATAATTCATCAAATCTAATATTTATCATAATGTTTCCCCCAACCGTTTAAACCAAGAGATTTAATATACAGCGGATAATCGGTATAGCTGTAATCAACGTCCACATCGCCGTTTATTCCGTCAACAGTACCCGTGGAATACTGCCACATCACATACGCACCCTTATACTCAACATCACCCGACCACTGAGCCAGCCAGCAATCATATTTCTGCTTTATATCATCGTTTAAATAATTTGTTGCAAAATATGTAGACATATAAAATGCGGAATAATATCCGTTATCGCTAATTGTACTGCAAAATGTTTCCATAAGAGCCGAACAAAAATCCCTGCCCTTTTCAAACTGGTAAAGATTTTCGAGGTCGTAAAAAATCGGATATTCAAACTGTTTTCCGTCTATAGCTCGCAGACAGGACTCCGCCTCCTTTTTAGCCTGCTCGACATTCTCAGCAAATGAATACCAATAAACTCCAACGTTAAGCCCTGCCGCCTTTGCTTTTGCGTAATTTCTCTCAAAATACGCATCAACACCTTGACGGCGAGGGTCGATATCAGGGTGATTTTCGGCAGGATTATCCGTTGCACCGCCTGCTCTGATTATTACAAAATCAATTCCGCTTCGCTTTACCTTTTCAAAATCTATATCTCCCTGCCAGAAAGAAACGTCTATACCGTTCACAGCTTCGGTATATTGGAAAGGTTTTCCTACTGTCATTGAATTATCCAACATCGAAACGGACATTCTCAATATGGTGAGTGCATCAAAGCTGTCGGCTTTTCCGTCACCGTTCATATCGGCACGGTGAAATTGTTCGTCCGTAAGTGTTTCAAGATTTACAGACGCTCTAAGAACAAACAAAGAGTCTGCCTCATCAACCGAGCCGTCTGCATCGACATCGCCCAATTTTGCCGACAAAACCGCTGCGTTTGCCGTTGTTACACTGCCCATAATCAACATAACAAAAACAAGAAAAGCGGCTATTTTCTTTTTCAGCATTTTAAATCCTCCTGTAACTTTTTTAATAAGTGATTACTGTATAATTATAATACAAAAACAGATTTTTGTAAACCGATTTTATAAACTTTTCTTAAAACAACTTGTAAACTTTCTGTGTGAAAAACAGATTACAGATTTAGGCAATGGAAAAATCCCACTCTGTACAAATAACAAAGTGGGATAATATTTAAATATTAATAAATCTCTATTATCAAAAACACCTTAGAACTTTATCTTATCCGAAATGTACTCAACGAGCTTATCGATAGAAACTCTCTCCTGCTGCATTGTATCTCTATCACGAACAGTAACACAGCCGTCCTCCAGAGAATCAAAATCATAAGTAACACAGAACGGTGTACCGATTTCGTCCTGACGGCGGTATCTCTTGCCGATTGAGCCTGTTTCATCATAATCGGTCATAAAGTTCTTTGAGAGAAGCTCGTGAACCTCTCCAGCCTTTTCGGAAAGCTTCTTTGAAAGCGGAAGAACACAAGCCTTAAACGGAGCAAGTGTCGGGTGGAAACGAAGAACTACACGTGAATCTTTCTCGTCAATCTGCTCTTCATCGTAAGCATCAACCAAAATTGCAAGAAACAATCTCTCAACACCAAGCGACGGCTCGATAACATACGGAACGTATCTTTCGTTAGTTTCGGGGTCAAAATAGTCAATATTCTTGCCGCTTGTATTGATATGCTGAGTGAGGTCGTAGTCGGTTCTGTCGGCAACACCCCATAGCTCGCCCCATCCGAACGGGAACAGATATTCAAAGTCGGTTGTACCCTTTGAATAGAAACAAAGCTCCTCGGCGGAGTGGTCACGAAGACGGAGATTCTCCTCCTTAATGTTGAGGGAGTAAAGCCAATCACGGCAGAAAGCTCTCCAGTATTCAAACCATTCGAGGTCGGTGCCGGGCTTGCAGAAAAATTCAAGCTCCATTTGCTCAAACTCTCTCACACGGAATATAAAGTTACCCGGAGTAATTTCGTTTCTGAATGACTTACCAATCTGTGCAACGCCGAACGGAACTTTCTTTCGGGTAGTTCTTTGGATATTTGCAAAATTCACGAAGATACCCTGAGCCGTTTCGGGACGAAGATAAAGCTCGCTCTTGCTGTCTTCCGTAACACCCTGAAAGGTTTTGAACATAAGGTTAAACTGTCTGATATCGGTAAAATTAGCCTTGCCGCAGTTCGGGCAGACAATATTCTTCTCTTTGATGTATTCAGTCATCTGCTCGTTAGTCCAGCCTGCAACGTTTGTGCCGTCAAAATCCTCGATAAGGTTGTCGGCACGGTGACGTGTTTTACACTCACGGCAGTCCATAAGCGGGTCGGAGAAGCCGCCGAGATGACCTGATGCCACCCAAGTCTGCGGATTCATAAGGATAGCGGAATCAAGACCAACATTATACTTATTCTCCTGAACGAACTTTTTAAGCCACGCATTCTTAATATTGTTTTTGAGCTGCATACCGAGCGGACCGTAATCCCATGTATTGGCAAGACCGCCGTAAATCTCACTGCCCGGATATACAAAACCTCTGCCCTTACAAAGTGCAATGATTTTTTCCATTGTCTTTTCTGTGTTTTTCATTTATTATTCCTCCTTGCAAATATTTTTATACTAATCTATCAATTCATCTATCATATCAAAATCCGTAATCTCGGTATTTCTGTCAGTTTTGAAAATAAGAAGCTTACTGAATACATAGTTAAGTATAATAACAACAACCGAAACTATAATTTTTGATATATCGTGGTCAATCGAAAAGCTGTCAACCAAAATCACCATACCGAAAAGGCTAAGAGTGAACGTTAAAAATCTCGAAAAGAAAAATTTCAAAGCTTCCTTTCGCATATGGCGGCTGTTTTCGCTTTTACTTTTGAATACAAAATATTTATTTGTAAAAAATGCAAATGTAACTGAAAGGATAAACGACACAGTGTTTGCAATCACAACATTTGTAGACGCTTTCAGAACTGCTGCACGGCTCAAGGTATCGTAAAATATTTTCGCCGTAAAAATATCGATTGCCGCAGTACCTGCACCGAAAAGCATATATAAAAGCATTTCCATACTGAACACGTCGGAAATCAATTTTTTAGTGACAGCTTTCACCTTTATCCCTCCATAATATTTATCTATATAATTTTATCATTCTTTTCCAAAATAAGCAATATATATTTTTGAAAAAATTAAATTTCAGTAAATTTCGACTTGATGTTTATTTAGGAACTGTCAGAAAATAACTTGAACATTTATACTTGTCTAATTTGCCCTGTGTGTCGTTACAACACCTTGAAATACGTCAGTATTCCTGCGGTACGTCAGTATTCCTGCGGTGTTGTGCCTAACACAGAACAAATTATCCTGCGTCTAAATTGTTCAACTTATTTCCCAACAGTTCCTTATTTTCCGCAAAACCGTGATTATTCTGCATTTGAATAATTTCGTTCGCCCTTTCGATAACTCTTTTTCTAAGACTTTCCGGACTTACAACATAACATCTGTTTGACAACATCATAAGCCACTCTATAAGCCCCTCGCTGTCGTAACCTCTTACACGAACTCTGAATTTATCCTTTCCGACACTCATATAATGAACATATTCTCCGAGCTTGTCTATTACTCTTTCAAGTATATCGTTGCTGCAAATAAGGTCAATCATTTCGTCCGTACCCGAAAACATCTGAAAAGTTCTGCTTGCGTAATCGCCCACATCAAATCTGTTCTTATATTTGCTCACCTCTTCAAACGAACGTGACTGCTCATTTGTTATTGTTACATTTTCCATTCTGTCGAGCCGATAGTGAGATATATCGTCATATTTCTCATAGTTGCCGACAAGATAATATTTATCCTCGCTCCATACCAAAGCATACGGACTTATAGTATGATTTCTATCGTAATATCGGCAGATTTGATTATTTACAATTTTCTTGCGATAGTAACCGAAAGTAATCTTTTTATTTTCTGATATAGCCGTATGTATAGTATCTATTACATATAATATATGTTCATTGGTAAACTTAACCCTGTTGTCAAAGTATGTTTGAGTTTCAATCTTTTTCGCCTGATAAACGCTGAGTTCACGGCGAAGCTTCTCCGAAAGCTCCTTTGTCTTTTTTGGAGTTATGAATCTTGCTCCGAGAATAGCATCGTTCAAAAGTCGAATTTCCGCAACCTCAAAGCTCCTCTCCAGAAGAGAAAAACCGTCACCAGCAATTTTTATAATATCATAGTCGCAGCTTTTCAAAACGTTGATATCACGGTAAATCGACTTTCTTTCCGCTTTAACGTTATAAAGCGATTGAAGCCTGTCAACAATCTGCTGAGCCGTTATCGGGTGGTCTTCGTCACTGTATTTACGCAAAATATCAAGCACATAGAATATTTTCTTTTTACTGCTGTTTACATCATTTTCAGCCATTGCTTAACATCTCCCCGACTTTCTCAAAATTGCCTCGGCACACTTTATGCCGTCAACCGCCGCCGAAACAATTCCTCCTGCATAGCCTGCACCCTCTCCGCACGGATAAACTCCCCTGAATGATACAGCTTCCAAATTTTCATCACGCAAAATTCTTACGGGACTGCTGCTTCTTGTTTCCGCACCTGTCACAACTGCGTCGGGGTCTGCGAAACCGTGAAGCTTATTATCGAGAAGAGGAATAGCCTCCCTCAATCCGTCGCACACATATTCGGGAAGATACTCCCCTATCTCCGCAAAGTTATAACCGGGTTTGTAGCTTGGCACAACAGAACCGACCGCCGTTGACTTTCTAACGTTCAGCAAGTCGCTGACCCTCTGAACGGGAGCTTTATAATCTCCTCCGCCTGCAATGAATGCGGCACGCTCAATTTTTCTTTGAAACTCAACACCCGAAAGCGGATTTTCGCTTCCGAAATCCTCCGGAGTTACACCGACAAGCAACGCACTGTTGGCATTCTCTTTGTCACGCTTAAACTCGCTCATACCGTTTGTAACGACAGTATTTTTCTCACTCGCCGCCGCAACCACAGAACCGCCCGGACACATACAAAATGTATAAACTCCACGTCCGTTTTTGAGGTGAACATTTAATTTATAATCAGCAGCACCGAGATATTTACTGTTATAAAACTTTCCGTATTGAGTTTTATTTATATTTTCCTGCAAATGCTCAATTCGCACACCAACCGAAAACGGCTTGGGTGTCATCATAAAACCGCTGTTTACAAGCATTTCAAATGTATCTCTCGCACTGTGACCCAATGCAAGCACAAGATTATCCGTTTCTGTTTCTTCTGTTGAACCGTCGTTTTTTTGAACTGTTATGCTTTTAATTTTCCCGTTATCAGTATTAATTGCTGTCAGCTTGGTTTGAAAATATACATTTCCACCGAGTGAAATAATTTCATTGCGAATATTTTTCACAGTGTTTTTAAGTTTATCCGTACCGATATGCGGCTTTGCATTGTAAAGAATTTCCTCGGGAGCACCGTGTTCGGTAAATTCGACAAGCACCTTTCGGGAACGAATATCCTTAGTGCCTGTGTTCAGCTTGCCGTCCGAAAACGTTCCAGCACCGCCCTCTCCGAACTGAACATTGCTTTCCGTTTTAAGAACACCGCTTGTCCAAAATTCGTTTACATCTTCGGTACGCTCGTCAACGCTTTTGCCACGCTCAATCAGAATCGGACACTGTCCTGCCTGTGCAAGCACCAACGCACAAAAAAGTCCTGCCGGACCCGCACCAACAACTACGGGACGTTTATCGAGTTTCTTTGATAAGGGAAGCTCATAACGGTACTCCTTTGCGACATTAACTTTATTTGATTTACAGCGTCTTAGTACGGATTTTTCGTCAACGTTTAACTCTACATCAACCGTGGCTGTAAATACTACGCTATCCTTATGACGTGCGTCTATACTTCTTTTAAAAAGCTTTACCGATTTGATTTTATTCAAACTGACATTAAGCTGTTTAGCCGACAATGTTTTTAACTTTTCATCATTATAATCCAACGGTAATTTTAAATCGCTTATTCTGAGCATTTTATCACCTCTTTTTCTTATACGAATTTGCAGCGGCATTCCCGGCAATAATACCGCTTGCAAACGCCCAATGGAGATTATATCCGCCGCAAATTCCGTCAACATTCAACGCTTCACCTATAATATACAAATTATTATATTTCACACTCTGCATATTTTTATCGATTTCGGAAAGTACAATGCCGCCTGCCGTAACCTGTGCCGAATTTATCCCCGACATACCGCTCGGAACAAATTCACACTCTTTAACCGACCTTGCAAGAGATTCAATATTATCATCGGATAAATTGTAAAGCTTGGTATTAAGGTCTATATTCAGCTTTTTTGCTAAATACAAACCGATTTTTTTGTTGATGATTCCCGTCATTAACTCTTCAGTTTTCGAAGTCGGCATTTGCTTTCTTCGTTTTTTGAGAAGATTTTCTGTTTCGTCTAACGTATAATCGGGCATTAAATCGGCAATTATCGAAACACGATTATATTTTGTACCGTTTATGGTATTCAACGCATAATATTCATTTACATATCTCGACAACTGAAATATACAAATTCCCGAAATATTTTTTTCGTTAAGCTGCAACTCTCCCTGTTCGGAACAAAGAATTTTTCCGTCGGCTTTCAAAGAAACAACTGCCGCTGTACGAACACCTTTCATAAGCGGAAGATATTTATCATTACAAGGTATTGGGGCAAGGCTCGGAAAAACATCTGTACATTTCAGACCCAAATCAGCGGCGAACTTATACGAAGAACCGTTACTCCCCAAACTCGGCTGAACTTTTCCTCCCGTGCCAAGGATAACTTTTTGAGCTGTAAATGTTTTCTTGTAAGCGGTAAGCTTGTAACCGTTATTTTCGGGAATAATTGAAGTTATATCGGTTTCACAGAATATATCAACATTATAGTATTCCAGATTCATTATAAGTATATCAAGAACTGCCGATGCTTGTCCCGAATAGGGATAGACTCTCCCGAAAGAATCAGCTTTACACAACAAGCCTATAGATTCCCAGAATGCTGTTATTTTATTGGTACTGTATTTTGAGATAATATTTTTAACAAATCCCCTTGATTCGTTATTATAATATTCCTCTGACATATTATTGTTAGTCATATTACATTTGCCGTTGCCTGTTGCTAGGAGCTTTTTTCCCAGTTTAAACTCCTTTTCGATAACGGCAATTTTAATTTTTCCGCTGAGTTTTTTTGCACAGCAAACAGCGGCGACAAGACCTGCCGCCCCGCCGCCGACTATTACAATATCATATTGTAAAATTTTATCATTCATTTTAACCGACCGCCTGAGTCAAAATTTCTTCCTAAAGCAGTGATACCAAGAACGGAATACCGTAGGAAACAAAACACATTATAACCGTTGCAAGAACTATTCCTCCGAGTATCGAAAGGCAAGCGTCTTTCAATTTAAAATGGAAAAGTGCGGCAACGAGAGAACCAGTCCACGCACCTGTGCCGGGGAGAGGAATACCCACGAAAAGGAGAAGTCCCCACGTTTTGTGTTCCATAATTTTTTTCGCACCCTTTTCGGCTTTTTCTTCGAGTTTATCAATCATTTTCACAAGCTTGGTGTTTTTAAGCCACTCAAAAATTTTCTCGATAAACAGCAGAATAAACGGTATTGGCAGAATATTTCCGACAACACAAATAGGAATTGCTTTCCACATATCAATATGTAAAATACTTGCAGCGATAAGACCGCCCCTGAGCTCAAGTATAGGACATAATGAAATAATAAAAACTATAAGTTCTTTCGGAGCACCGCCGAGTGCGTTTACTATGGTTTGAATTAAATTTTCCAAAATAAAATCCTCCGTTATAATAAAAACGTGTATTATAATATTATATTATATTAAGTTTGCCTATATTATTCACTAAATCGGATAATACTAAAAAATCAAATCCGGCACAACAAATATATTTTACCACACTGTCCCCTCTTCTTCAATAGTTATTTTTCAAAATTTAAAAAAACGGTAAAATGATTAAAAACAACAAATTACAGCAGTACTATATATATGTAATTTTAAAATTTATAATTAATAGTAACTTTCGGTCGGGTGAATGAAGTTATTGCTTAAAAAGACTATCTTCTCGTATCTCCTGCGGACGTTGTCCGCCGCCGACATTGACTGAATCGACATATTAGTGTATAATTTACAGTGACCGACAAAGTTTTGAAAGGAATATTTTTAAAATGAAAAAAAGACTGCTTTTATTTTTCACAATTATTATAACCGCTACTATATTTATACATTCTGCTATTCCCGGAGATGAATCACAAATGGAAAGCGACTCCGTATTCTTAATCTTTGACCAAATTGTTGCGTTTTTGCATCTTCCCAATTTATTTAACGAGGGTACTATCCGCAAGCTTGCACATTTTGTGGAATTTTCATTTTTCGGTTTTTTTCTTTCCGCCACAGTCCACGCTTACGGCGGTTTCAAAAATCAGATTTTTAAAATACTTTTCTTTATACTTGCTGTTCCTGTTACAGATGAATTTTTACAGCATTTTTCCGATGGAAGAAGTTCGCAGGTTCGTGACGTTCTGATTGATTTCAGCGGAGGATTGTTTGGATTTTTACTGCTGTGGATTTTGACATTGATTATTGCTGCGTCTAAAAATAAGAAAAAATCTTCTCAAGCTTAACGTTAAAAATATGTTAAAATTTTCTACAAATAAAATTTTAAAAAGTACATACAATATTATTGCGGCAGAGAGATAACCAAATCTCAACCGCAAAAAAGATATATTCGGAAAGTCGAGGGGAATCTTCGGTAAAACCTTTCGGATATATCTATGTATAAAAGTATATCCGAAAGGTGCGATATGAGAAAATATCTCTCTTTTTAGGGTATGCTTTAAAATGAAATTTTATGAAAAGGAGAAAATTATTATGTCAGCAAAAAATAACAATAAGCTTAACGTACCCGAGGCGAGAGAGGCTATGGATAGATTCAAGATGGAGTGTGCCAACGAGGTTGGCGTAGACCTTAAAGAGGGCTACAACGGTGACATCACTGCAAGACAGGCAGGTTCTGTCGGCGGTCAGATGGTTAAGAGAATGATTGAGAGCTACGAGAATTCCGTAAAGTAATTTGTTTTTTAATTAATATTTTTGGATAATAAGAAACGGTAAGCATTATTTTGTTCCTCCTATATTGTTAATTAAGGGTCGGTTACTTCGTTTTGAAGTTTCCGACCCTTTTATTCTATAATATAATTTTGAAACAAAGGAAAATATAGTTATCAAAAAATATTATAGCTGTTATAAATTATTGCGTTTTAGATCTTAAAAAGGGCTACAACGTTAACATCACTGCAAGATAGGCAGGTTCTGTCGGCGGTCAGATGGTTAAGGAACTGTCAGAAAATAAGTTGAACATTTATACTTGTCTAATTTGCCCT
Organism: uncultured Ruminococcus sp.; assembly: GCA_902763835.1. GTDB lineage: Bacteria > Bacillota > Clostridia > Oscillospirales > Acutalibacteraceae > RUG592. The sequence continues at coordinate 10,531 of CACWTQ010000022.1, forward strand.
GTGTGTCGTTACAACACCTTGAAATACGTCAGTATTCCTGCGGTGTTGTCACAGAATAAATTATCCTGCGTCTAAATTGTTCAACTTATTTCCCAACAGTTCCTAAGAGAATGATTGAGAGCCACGAGAATTCCGTAAAGTAAATTGCTTTTAATTTAAATTTTTTAGATAATAAGAAATAATAAATATCATCTTATTTCTTCTATATTGTTAATTCAGGATTGGTCACTTGATTTTAGTATATTAGCATATCTTATTGAAATAACAGGATATTTTTCAGTGAACTTTTTATGAAGTTTGCCTTCATCTGTTCTGATTAATCGAATAAGTTCCTTTCATATAGCTGTCAAGGGCAACGTAATCCTTTAAATTCACCTGTGAATCTCCGTTAATATCCGCCGCCGTCAGATAAACACCCTCTAACTCTGCTGCCTCAAGAATATGATTCGCCAAAACCGTCTTGTCAACCGAATTTATATTGCCCTCTCCGCTGAGTTCGCCGTAAATTATAACACAAAATCGCTCTTTCGTTTCCGTATTCTCTATAATACTTCCCGTTCCAATTACACCGCTTTTCTTTATATTGCCCTTATTGTCATAGAACGTGAAGCTTTCTCCCCGAATATTGTTTTTTATTTCTGCTATTGTGCTGCCCGGGGTAATTCCAGTTATAACATTATCATTATAATTTATATTGTAAATATCGGAGGATAATGTTTTATTTACATTTTGATTATTCTCACTTTGACTGCTGTTAAGCTCCGATTGTTTAAGCTTGACATCTTCCTCCGTAACAATCTTAACCTCAACACTGTTTCCGTATTGATTGATACATATACATTTATTTCCCAATGATTTTATATAAGTTTCGGAGTTTATTTCTTCAACTGAAAATTCGCTATCATTATTAACTGCCGTCAATGAATCCAACTTACTGACGAAAATATTATCTCCGATAACCGCCCCACCATGTATACCGTCAAAGCCGCTGTAAACTGCCGAAACATTTCCGTTACCGTAATTATAAATTTCGCCCCTGTCTGTTGAAAAAAATCCATTATTACCGGCATAAACTTTATTTGCAGATATATTAAAATCATAAATTCTGTTATTGTCAATTATTTTCAACTTATTCTCATAAATTACATAAACTATAGCTCCATCGGGAGAGTTGGTTAAATTGATGATATTATATCCTACGGAGATTGTTTTTAAATATTTATAATTTGATGTATAAACCTCAACATTATTTTTAGATATCATATAATAATTCCCGTCAGAATCAACCGCAAATGTACCGTGAATTTCAGGTACTGCATTATTAATCACTCTTTGGCGGCTCATACCTGTTTTACAATTATAGCTGTCAATTATCGTATACAACAATACAACATCGCCTTTTGAGTTTAGTTCTTCTTCTTTACTAAAAAAATAAAAGGTATCATTTGCATACGCATACGTTTTATTATTCACATCAATATTGATTATATTTTCACAAGTATTCAGGCTATTGTTAATCGTCACGATATTATAATTATTATTGACACTACATAAAATGTAAATATTATTATCATTACTATCGCTAAAAACGTCTAAAACTGTACCACATTCATTCAAATACAGTACAGTTTTAGCTTCGCAAATTATTATTGAAAGAGCAATACAAAGAATACAAATCATTGACATCGAAATCAACGTGAATAATCTTTTCAATTTACTTATATTTTTCGGCAGCCGCAACAGCTAATCTGTCACAGCGTTCGTTCTCGGGGTGACCTGCGTGTCCCTTAACCCAGACAATTGTCATTTTGTGCTTCTCACACAAATTAAGCAGCTCCTCCCACAAATCGGCATTCAGTGCAGGGTCGGTTTTATTTCTCATCCAATTATTGGCACGCCATTTTTTCGCCCAGCCCTTATTAATAGCATTACAAACATACTGAGAGTCACTGTAAAGTGTGACATCACAAGATTCTTTCAGGCATTTGAGAGCCTCCAGAACAGCACTGATTTCCATTCTGTTATTGGTGGTGTTACTTTCACCTCCGCTAATCTCTTTTTCAGACTTTCCGTATCTTAGAATTGCACCCCAGCCACCCGGTCCGGGATTGCCTTTACAAGCCCCGTCTGTAAAAATTTCGACTTTTTTCATGATATTACCTCCGTATAACTCTGTAAACATTATATCTTTTTTCCGAAAAAATTTCAACTAATTTTATAAAAATGTTGAGTATTTTGCAATTATTTTACATATTATTCAAAATTAAAAAGCATATTCTATCGTTTGCCAACAGAATATGCTTTGAACTGTAAATTATTTCAACAACCCTCTAAGTTTAATATAATCATATATTAAAACTACTGTTTCATCAATACCAATCTTTCCGCTGTTTATGGTAAGGTCGTGTGAATTAGCCTCGCCCCACTTCTTATCCATTGCATAAAAATTGTAAAAAGAAGCACGTTTTCTGTCGGTTTTAAGAATTTTTTCTCTTGCCTTTTCTCTGCTTAGACCGTCACGCTCAACAACTCTTTCAATCTTAATTTCCATATCAGCATGAATAAAAATCGAAATCAAGTTAGGGTTATCGCTCAAAACGCTGTCCGCACAGCGACCAATAATTATACACGGTTCTTCTTCCGCTATACTCTTAATCGTTTCGACCTGTGCCTGATACACCTTCTGATTGAGTGGAACTTCCGCAAACGACATCGGGTAAGCATCCATAGCAAGAGAAAAGAGCAAGCTCTTTGTAGGCATCTCATCATAATACTCAACAAGACTCTGCGACATACCGCTCTTTTTGGCTATCTCTGCCAAAAGACCCTTATCATAAAACTTAATGCCCAGTTTCTTAGCGAGTTTCCTGCCAATCTCGTGTCCACCGCTTCCGTACTGTCGGCTAATTGATATTACATAATTATTATTGCTCATAGTGAAAATCACCTCTTCTTAATGATATAAATTATTCTAACATTTTTCAGATGATTTTTCAATAGTTTTTGTAATATTTTATAAATTTTGTAGCAAGTGACCTACAAAGCTGTAATCGTTCATAAGCTTATTCTTCTCATTAGCAAACATTAACAGATATCCTAAATATATTGTAGTAAACATTGCTATTGAAGTGAAAACGTAAGATATAAGATAAGCTTTTTTTGATATACCTTTCAGAACGTTAAGGCAATCGAAAATAGCCACGAACGATACCAATATTACAGGCATAAGAATATCTATAGTATATCTATAATGCGAACCTGCTTTACACATATCGATATAAGCCATTATAACCGGGGCTGCCGCAAATGTAATCATAAAGGCAGTTTTAAATTTATCTTTCTTTTTGAATATAATCGGAATAAGCAAAAATCCCCAAGTTATAGGATAATTGAAAATGCCCATTGTTCTGCCGGTATAGCTGTATCGGTGGTATGTATCAAGAGTTTTGGCTTTAAGCTCAATATATGGGAACTTTGTGTTAATATTTGGCTGTTGAATAAAATAATGATAAAATGTCGCAGGTATCATAGCAAGAGAGAATGTATTTGCTTTCGCAATGCTTACAGTTAACTGATAATTAAATCCAAACTCAAACGGATTTTCAAAGCGTTTATAATTATAAACCATTATCATAACCGCACCAATAGCTATAGGTGTACTGATAGAAACGACATAAGAGATTTTACGCTTCAATGTTTCTTCCTTGCTTGCAAGAACGCACACAGCAGGCACAAGTGCAGCCACACCATAGAAAAGGAGTGTGGGTCTTGAGGCAACAATCAGCACAACAGATACACCCGATAAAACAAGAAAGGCAATTCTCTTTTTAAAGCTTGATTCATAGTAAGCTTTTAAAAGGAAATAAAGAAATGCAGCTGTCCACGTGATACCTGAAATCACCGCCATATAATAGAACTGAAATTCAAAAGCCGCAGCGAAAACAGCCGAACCGAACAATAACGTTATCTGCCCCAACACCGCAAGCACAAGCGGAACATCTTTACAAAAATGCTTTATCATTTCAATATACAACAGAGAAATAAATATTGCAGCATAAATACATAATAAGGTATTTGCAAACTCAATTGTCGGTACTTTTCCTGTAAAAATATTAACGGGGTAATATGCGGTAAATACCGGAGCAACACCAAAATACGAATAGAATTTTCCGTTATAGTAAGCTCTGTCCCAGAAGTTTCCTGTAGTACTTTTGGCATTGCGTTCACTTCTGTCATAAGGATTATCAAGAGCTTCAAGCTTGCTGATATCATAATCAAGGTCAAGATTCAGCTGACCCTTTTTAAAAGACTCAAAAAGCTGTCTGTACTGGTCTTCGCCGGAATAATTTTCGGACGGATATTCGTCAAGAAATTTTACGTCCTGATGATTGACAAGCATCATAAATCCTAGGAAAACCATAAGACACATCACCGCAGTAAGTATTTTCATAAATAAATAATCATTGTCTTCAAGTGTAAATTTCCACACACCGTAAGCAATGATAAATGCTGTTATGAGAATAAGTGAAAATCTTAAAAAGTGAAAGCTGAATTCGGGAGGCTTGTTCAGGCTGATTTCGGATATTATCAAATTATTTTCGACATCGCCAACATTAATTTTTAAATCTTTTACTTTTCCAAAAGAACTAACATTAAAATAATTCTTTTCGTTAATGCCTGAATACATCAATACATACGAGGTATTATAATCATATCCGTCTTCCTCATAAGCGAAGTTATCGTCAAGATAAGTGATATCCAAATGAACATATTCGTAATAATCTCCCGATAAAACCAAACAGATATTTTTTAGTTCACAATTGAGGTTGCTTATCAGAATATTGCCGTCATTCAAAGTAATTTTATCACCGGTGTTAATATAAATTGCTCCGTCGCTGCTGATATTCGGTGATTTAAAATCAACGTTGACCTCTTCCACACTGCTGAATATTATTCTTAAAGCAGAGTAGTTTGAAATAAGGCATTCCACAAAAATACAAGCTATAATTAATACAATAATTTTCACAATTCTTTTCTTTTTATCCATATATAACCACCTTTATATCATATTCAAAAGAAAATTAATCCTCACTCTTGCTGCCGTCTTCGGGAAACATCTTATCCGATTCCGGCTTTCGCCTGCTTAACTGTCCCAAACGAAAGACAACAAATAAAATTCCCATAACGGAAAGTGTGATTCCTATTCCCACAAACACGTACTTCGCCCTGCTATCTTTCAAATTCAGGTTTCCGATATCTTTTCCGCTGCCAAGCTGTGATATAGATGTTGTGTTGTTTTGGGAATCGGCAGTAATGTCATTATCGTAATAGTTATCGATTATTCCGGTATCCGATGTGGAATTCTTCTTATCATCTGAATAATCGGAAGAATAAACATAACTTCCGGTACGTGAATTATTTGCATTTGCAGACGAACTTACCGATACTTCACCGCCCGATTTGTACGACTTAGCTGAAGTGACAGATTTGGATTTGGACTCGGACAAGGCTGCACTGTCGCTTTCAGTTGAATGTGTTTCCTTTTCTGAGTTTTGGTCGCCTTTTTTAATTATCTCAATACCCACGTTATTTGATATTTTTACCGATACATCATTTAAATTGTTATCAACCGCTTCGGAAACCTCAAACGCTATATTCTGCTTTGAAGATTTATTTCCGTTTTTTGACGTAAATTGCAGCTTAAACACATCACCATTTTTCAAGGTACTGTCAAACAATATTATAAAATCTATCTTACTGTTTTCGTTATTAAATTTTATTTCACCGGACTGAAGATTATCAATATTCTTAAAGGATATATAATCCGAATTATAACTAGCTTTTATTTTGACTGCTTTAATATTCGTATTTGCTTCCGACGAAAATATAATATCAAATGAATTTCCGATATTTACACTATAAGGAAATTTTGCTGTAAGCTCAAACTGCTCTGCCGACACTCCAACGGTATTAATCAGCATTATAAATATTATCAATGTTAAAGATAGAATAAGTTTTATTGGTCTTATTTTATTCATATGTTACATTTATCTACAAAGGAATAATATTTTCCAATTTCAACAGCATAAGAATCACTGCCGTGTCCTATAAAATGAGTTTTTGCAATCGGTATATCTCCCGCAAACCGTTTTATAAGAGTAATTATAGCATCTTCGCCTGCCGTTTCTTCGAGCTTGGTAAATGTTCCCAGAATAATTCCACTAATTTTTTCAAATGCACCGAGCATTTTTAATTGACTTAAAAAAGTTGTCATTTGCAGAACTCCGCCGCCCAGCGATTCAAGAAGAAGTATCTTACCGCTAAGTTCGGGAAAATATTCTGTTCCCGCAAGCTTAAGGAAACAGCGAATATTACCACCTACAATTATTCCGCTCATACTGCTGCCGTTTATAAACTTATACGGAAAATCAAACAAATCACGCTTTTCATTTAAAAAGGTTTCCTTGAAATCGTTTATCCGCTCTTCACATTCAACAAGCTTTCTCACTTGATATAAAATGGAAGTCTTTCCTGTTTTTGTATAAACAGCGTTAATAATAGTAGTAAGGTCACTGTAACCCCAGAACTTTTTATCGGAATTTTTTATAACATCAAAATCAACATACAATAATGTTTCGTTGGCAATATCTCCACCCGATATATCAAATATTGCAGATATTTCATTGTCACGATAAAAATTCATAAGTGCATTTGCACGTTCCTCACCGCTGCCCTGAAACACGGAATTCTCCGCATAAATATATTCACTGAAAATAGGCTCTAAAAATAATTCTTTTAAAATTTCGGTTAAATTTTCAACATATTCTTTTGAAGATGTTAATAACCCGTTTGAACAAGCAACAATTCCAACCTTTTTTAAATTGTTCATAAAAAAATTCCTTTCTAAAGGAAACCCCGACACTTATCGCCAAAGTATCGGGATTATTATTGTTATAATATATTATAGAACGATTAACCGCCGTAGACATGACCGCCTTCGCCGTCGTTGTAAATTATTCCGTCATCGTAGCTGTAGAAAGCATAACCGCCTGTATAATCATTCTCAAACCAATAGCCGTTTTCGCCGTTGTCATTGTTCGGATTATCATACTCTTCGTTGTTATCTTCCGTTCTGTTGTTTTGTCCGGAGCGACGATTCTCATTTCCGTTATCCTGCTTTTCTTCGGAGGATTCGTCATTTTCGTCCTCTGATTCATCTGAGTTTTCATCATCGGACTCCTCTGTAAGTCCTCCCGTAACCTCATCGTGTTTATACACAATAGTCGCTTCGGGAAGTGCAGCAAGAAGCGATTCATATTCGTCCTTGGTTATTCCGGTATCGGCAACATCAAGGAACTTTAGTTTTTCGCAAAACTCCAGATTTTCAAGGTCGGAAATCTCATTTCCCGAAACGTCAAGACTTTCAAGGAAAACCATTCTCTTCAAGAAGTACACTTCCGAAATCTTCGTGTTTGAAACATCAAGCGTAACCATATTTGTAATATTTCTGATAGGTCTAACTGTTTCGATAGAAGTATTCGCAAGCTTAACATCGCTGAGATAAGTCATATTTTCCAGAACGGAAATATCCTTAAGCTTAGGCATTTTCAATTCAAGATTACGAATATTTTCGGAATCCGCAAGGTATGAAATATCGGAAGCCTTTTCGCTGTAAATATAGAGTTCCTTAAGCTTTTTCAAACCCTCCAGAGGAGAAAGGTCGGAACAACTCTTTGCGTCAAGCCTAAGAATCTGCAAACCCGACATATACTTAACGGCATCGATTGATTGAAGATCTCCGCCCGTAACCATAAGTGAATTAAGATTTTTAAGCGAGCTTAACTTAATAATATCAGTGATTTTATTGTTTGAAATATCTAAGGATTGTAACTGAATAAGGTCGCTGATATAGCTTAAATTTTCAAAACCACAATCAGAGATTGTCAAATGGCTAATCTGAGTAAGGGAGTTAAGACCCGAAAAATCCTTAATTTCGCAGCCGCTGAGAGTAATAGTTTGAAGATAAGGACAGTCAATAAGCGGTTCAAACGAATCAATGGTAGTATCGGACAGCTCAACGGTAGTGACTGCCTTATTAAAGAAAACATTGCCGAAAATAAACTCTTCTTTTGCAAGCGGACTTTCTATTGCAGGAACATCGTTTGTATCAATCGGAGCTGTGCTTATCTCCGAATCTGTGGACGAAACTTCCGAAACGGAAGAAATATTTTCTTCCTTTCCCTCTTTATCGCACGCCGTCAGCATAGGCAACGTTAAAGCCACGCACAAAGCAGAGCAAATAATTTTAAGCGACTTGTTCATATATACACCTCAAAAAACCGATTAATACCAATCTTCGTAATCGTTGGTATAATCGTTGCTGTCACCGTACTCGTAATAATCGTAATCGTTGTTGTTATCCTCGTCATCGCTGTCACTATCGATAATATCGTCAACATTGTATTCGTCATCGGAGCTTACAAGACCCAGCCCATCTTCATCGCTGTCCTCGTTGGAGGAAGACTTCTCGTCCTCATCGGAGTCCTCTTCGTTATCCTCATCTTCGTCCTCCGTGTCGGTTTCTTCGTCCTCATAGTCACGGTTAAGCTCTTCGTCCGTAATAATGAAGCTGCTCTTAACATCACACTCTGGAAGAAGAATCATAAGCTTAACAACATCGTTTCTTGAAAGATTGGAGTCGGTAACATCAAGCTCCTGCAAGTTTATAAGGTCGATAAACACGTCCTTGTCATCAGGATTGATAGCCTTAATATCAAGCTTTTTAAGCTCGGTAAGACTTGTAAGGAAAGAAAGATCCGAAACCGTATTGCAGGCAATGTTCAATTCTTCAAGACTTGTAATCGAGGAAAGAATTTCGCCGTCGGTAATGGCATTGCTGCCGAGGTTCAAAACCTTAAGCTTATTAAAGCTTGCAAGTGGGGAAATATCCGTGATAAGATTCGACTCGAGATTAATGTTTTCAAGGTTGCGGCATTTTTCAAGTGCAGTTATATTATTAATAAGGTTATTGGTAAAATTAATTGTTTTGAGTTTTGTAAGTTTTTCAAGACCGCTCAAACTTTTAATATTGGCATTGATAATCGAAAGATTTTCAATTGACGTAGCGTCGGCAAGCGACTTAAGGCTTGAAATGTCGCTTGTACCTATAATAACCGTTTTCAGCTTAGGCAAATCGCTCAAAAACTCAAGGTCGGTCAAGTTGGAAGAAAGAACGCCGAAGTACTCGAGATTTGTACAAGTCGAGATAAACTCCAAATCTTCGTCCGTAAACGTAACATCGCTCAATTGAAGCTCGGTATCATTCTGACTGAACTTCACATTACCAATCTGATAAGTTTTGCCCTTAGGAGTATCTCCCGTTTCGATTGCCGAGGTTTGTACAGGCTGGTCGGGAGAATTAACTGTATTATTGTTGTTATTGTTATTCTTGTCCTTACAACCGACAAATGAAAAAAGCATACCGGCAACGATAGCAGCACAAACTACTCTCTTTGCATATTTCATTACACTGTTCATCCTTTCGATGATTTACTTTTTCGTATGTAGTTACAATACATCAATTATAATTAAGTCTATTATAATATATTAATCGTATCAAATCAAGAAAAACAACAAACCTTTAACCTTTTACTACAAAAAATAACACTTAGTTCACATTTCGTTAAAAATGCTGTTATTAATTCCCAATTACTAAATATATTTATAGTTATAGTTTCAGCGAGCAATAAATTTCTTTATAACTTCAATGGAGGTTTCGGCAGCCTTCTTCAGAAAAGCCGAATAATCGAGGTGAGAGTTTTCATCGCCTCCGTCCGAAATTGCTCTTAAAATTGAGAACGGAACATTATTGATGTAACAAGTCTGAGCGATTGCACCGCCCTCCATTTCACAAGCTATAGCGGAGAACTTATCGATAATACTCTTCTTCTTTTCGTTGTCATTGATAAAGCAGTCACCCGTTGCGATTGTGCCTGTCTTGCAGTTCAAGCCAAGCTCCTTGACGCTTTCGGAAAGAATGCCTGTAATGTTATCATCTGTAGGAATATACACGATATTAAGCCCGGAAATAAGACCCGGTTCATCGCCCAAAGCGGTTGTATCGATATCGTGCTGAACAACCTTATCGGCAATGGCAACATCGCCGATTGAGAGTTCGTCTGTAAGCGTACCTGCAACACCTGTATTAATGATAACATCGGGACTAAAACCGAGAATCATCGTCTGAGCACAAACCGCTGAAAAGACCTTGCCTATTCCGCAAACTGCCGTGACAACATTTTTACCGTAAATCTTGCCTTTCACGAATTCAATTCCGCTTATGTTAATTGTAACACTGTCTTCCATAAGTGCCTTAATTCCGTCAATTTCGATCTGCATAGCACCTATAATTCCAATTTCAACCTTATTCTGCATACTTAAAATCAACCTCCGATTTACTGTTCAAAACATCAAGATAAGCTTTGCATTCTTTAACGCACGGCTCAAGAGCAAGATTTTTATAATTTCCGCACTCCTTACGCTCCGCACCGAAAACAGGACCCTTATGGTCAATGATTTGCTGCAAAACAGTTTTGACAACCTCAAGAACTTTCTGCGGTTCTGTATCCTTAACTATCAAATAGAAACCCGTCTGACAGCCCATAGGACCGAAATAAATAACTCTATCCCCTATTTTGGAGCTTCTGACATATGTCGCAAACATATGCTCAACCGTGTGCATAGTAATGTTATCCATATAATTACCGCAGTTGGGTTTGCGAGTTCGCATATCATAGGTTATCAAGTCACCGTCTGTTCTTGAAATATATATACCGGGTTCAATTTTGTCGTGGTCTGCTTTAAAGCTTTCTATTTTTCTAACCTTACTCAATTCATTCACTCCTTTTTTCGGACAACGGCGGACAACGTCCGCAGGAAATACATAAATTATTGGTCGGGTACATGAAGTAAGATTAACAAGAACTATCTTCACGTGTTTTCTGCGGACATTGTCCGCTCGGTCGGGTGCGTGAATTCTCGTCAAAAAAAGACTATCTTCACGTATTAAAAAAGCACTTGCAAAATTAATTGCAAGTGCTTTCTGGTGCCGGTGGCCGGACTCGAACCGGCACGGTATCGCTACCGGTGGATTTTGAGTCCACTACGTCTGCCAATTCCATCACACCGGCAAAATGGCGGAGAGATGGGGATTCGAACCCCAGATACGGCGGAAACCGTATACATGATTTCCAATCATGCTCCTTCGGCCAGCTCGGACATCTCTCCATTGCTTAACGGTACTTTAATATTATAGTACGTTAAGCTGTATTTGTCAAGGCTTTTTTGAAAATTTTTTTAAAAAATTTTTTGCAAAGCTGTTTTCGTTATCCTGTGTTGTCGGTGGAGCACCGTTTATCGGTGTAGGGGCAGATGAAACAAACGACATAGGGGTACTTGACGCACTTGAAGCCGCACCTCTTCTGCTGTTCGGAGCTTTATCTTTCATAGCCTTATATGATTCAGCGGTATACGTTGCCACAGGTGAACCGATGGTGTTTGGAAGATTAATCGCAACTATGCTGTGCTTAATCATAAATCCCGAAATCTGACCGAGCATTTCCTTGCACTGACCGATATCCTTACCCTCAAGGTACAAAATCGCATCGCATGAACCGCCCACCATTCTTATAGGAACTTTACCGTACTTCTGATTAAGCTCGTTCTGGAATGCAGCGAAATCATCAGTAACGTTTTCGGTGAGTTCGCCGTAAAAGATAATTTCGATATCGTCCTTATCAGCCGAAAGCATTTTGCCCACAACATTGTAACCGTGATATATTGTTGTGAAAGTATTATGAGATACCTTATTAATTCCAAGCAGGAATATCTGTACAAGCTTATCGAGAACCTTATGCTCCTCAAACGGAATTTTCGGCTCTTCGTAAACAGGCTGTTTCGGCGGCTGCTTAGGCTGCTGCTGAACTTGCCTTTGCTGCTGCACCTGCTGAGGAACGGGCTGCATTTTCGGCTGTGGCTTTGCCTGCATTTTGGGCGGCTCGGGAATCGGTTCGGGTTCAGGCTCGGGTTCTTCCGGCTGCAATGCAATAGCACCGAAACCGTTCCTAATCATAAAGTTGCCCACCGCTGCAAGCCGTTCCTTAACTTTCGGAGCGTCAAGACTTCCGATATCAAGCAAAATGCTGATGAACTTATCGGAAAATCTGAACTTAGCGTGACCCAATTTTTCCTCGTATTCGGAAATAAATTTTTCCGACTGTTCGGGGCTGTCAATATATACATTTCCATAAAAGAAAAACTCAACCGTCGGAATAGACGGAGCTTTTACTTTTCCCCGAATTTCATAACCGTAAAACAATGCGGTAAAAGTCTTGTCATCAACTTCATTAACTCCCGATGCCACAAATACATCGGATAAACCTTTAATATCCATTAAAATTCAACTCCTTGTGAATGTGCTGATGTTTATTGATGTTATTTTTTATTTCCCCTAATTTATATTATATTATAATTCTTTATTGTAAAGGTTAAATTTTGTTTAATTTTCAAAAAAATTGCAGTTTCATAATTTATATGCAGACAAAAGCCGTTAATAATTACAAACTCAAACTTCTCATATTTCATCTTGCACAGTAAGGAACTGTTGGGAAATAAGTTGAACAATTTATACGCAGGATAATTTGTTCTGTGTTAGGCACAACACCGCAGGAATACTGACGTATTTCAAGGTGTAAATGTTCAAGTTATTTTCTGACAGTTCCTAAATCAAATTTCGGTCGGGTTCGTGATTTAAAACTAAAAATTACTGTCTTCACGTTTTTCCGGTGAGCATTGCCCGCTATCTAAACAGTTCCCAATTTTCGGTATAAAGTTCTTTTCTGGTAATATCCGTAAAAATTTCAAATCCGCAATTCTTTTCAAGAACGTCCGTAAGCAATGACGGATTGACATTTTTAACGCTGCCTGCCGGAAGAACTATGCTTAGTTCAACACCATTTTGAGTACATTTGAGAGTATATCTGACAATATTTTCTTTCAAGTTAACCTGTTTAACAGTTCCCTTTTTGGTAGTTTTTTCAACCAAAATCTTTTCACTGTTCAGAAGAGTATTTGCATAGTCAAAAATCTCGTCATTAGTATGTTCCTCGGAGGTAATGATAATTTCAAATTCGGCATAGCATATAGCCGCAGGCTCCATAACGGGTTCGGTTACTTCGTAAGCCGTAAGACCTTCGGGCGAATAACTATTGAACCGTGAAATTATTTCATCATACGGATAATTTTCCTCAATAAGCCGAATATCAACCGATTCATAAGTACCTCTGAACCCAAGTGACAACGGCAAAGCAAACGACACATACAATCTTGAATTAAACCCCTCAGTATGCCACAGCGGAATTTCCGACATCTGCAATGCACGTGTGATAGTTCTGTTTATATCGAGATGTGAAATAAATCTGCAAGCACCGTCTTTTCTATACCATACTCTTACGTTTTTCAAAGCATACACCTCTTCCGTATTTAGCCGCACCGCAGGCGGAACATTTCTCCCGACAGTTCGGTGTTGTGGTGTTTTTGTAAGCCTGTTCACACTCCTGAATCAAAAACTTTTTCGTAACACCGTAATCAATATGATCCCACGGCAGAACTTCATCAAATCCACGTCGGCGGCGAACGTAAAAATCGGGGTCAAGTCCGCAGTCACGAATGACTTCAAGCCACTTTTCAAGATTAAAGCACGAATCCCAGCCGTCAAAGTGAATACCTCTGTTCACGGCTTCCTCAATGACTTTGCAAAGCTTTCTGTCACCTCTTGCAAAAACTCCCTCCAAATAACTGACGTGTGCCTCGTGATAATTATACACAATTTTCCTCGAAGTAATATGCTTTTTAAGAGCCATTTGTTTATTATGAGTTTCCTCAATCGAATCCTGAGGTTCCCACTGAAACGGTGTGAACGGTTTTGGAATAAACGAAGATGTACTTATAGTCACTTTCACCTGCTTGCCCTTTTGTCTGTTTTCATTTTTGTAATAGCAGTCAACAACCTGCTGTGCAAGCGTACCGATACCGAGAACGTCATCGTAAGTTTCGGTTGGCAGACCTATCATAAAGTAAAGCTTGACGGCAGTCCAGCCGCCTTTGAAAGCGACCGTACAGGTTTGTATAAGCTCCTCTTCGGTGACATTTTTATTAATAACGTTACGCATTCGCTGTGTGCCTGCTTCCGGTGCAAACGTCAAGCCGCTTTTGCGGACAGTTTTCAGCTTGGAGAGAATTTCCTCGTCAAATCCGTCCACACGCATAGACGGCAGTGACAAACTGACATTTTCGTCAACCGACCATTTTGTAAGCTGTTCGAGAAGCTCACGGATTTTAGTATAGTCACTTGAAGAAAGCGAGGAGAGAGAAATTTCGTCATATCCTGTGTACTTACAGAGAGTATGGCACTGCTTATCGATAGTATCGGGAGATTTCTCACGCACGGGGCGGTTGAGAAATCCCGCCTGACAGAAACGACAGCCACGAATACACCCACGGAAAATTTCCTGAACAACTCTGTCGTGAACTATCTCAATCATAGGAACAACAAACCTTTCGGGATAGAACACATTATCCATATCACGAATAATTCTTTTATGAATTATTTTCGGAGCGTTATTTTTCGGTGTAACAGATTTTACAGTGCCGTCATCGAAATATTCCACATCATAAAGTGACGGAACATATACTCCCTCAATCTGTGAACAAAGCTGTAAAAACTCCTCTCTTGTCTTCCCCTCGTCACGGCACTTTCGGAAAAGTTCAATAACCTCAAGATCAACCTCCTCACCCTCACCGATGAAAAACATATCGAAGAAATCAGCTATTGGTTCGGGGTTACAGGCACAAGGACCTCCGGCAACGACAATTTGAGTAAGACCTTTTCTGTCACAGCTTCTTAGGGGAATTTTCGCAAGTTTCAGCATTTGCAGAATATTTGTAAACGAAAGCTCATATTGCAGAGTAAAACCGATAAAATCAAAATCTGTTATCGGGTCGCCGCTTTCAAGACCCCACAAAGGAATATCTTTTTCAATCATTATCTTTTCCATATCAAGCCACGGTGCAAATACTCTTTCACACCAGATATATGGAAAGGAATTAAACTGACTGTAAAGTATCTTAATACCAAGATGTGACATACCTATTTCGTATGTGTCTGGAAAACAAAAGGCAAATCTGACATCAATTTCATCTTTATTTTTATAGACGCTGTTTATTTCGCCGCCGACATAACGCCCCGGCTTTTGTACCTTTAAAAGGTAGGGTTCTATTCGTTTGTTAATCATAATTTTGCTGACCTTTCGGAAATACTCTTACATAAAATATTATACATATATTTTTGAGATTTTGCAATATTTTATCGTAATTTTTAATATATAATTTTCATATACAACGAAATAGCAGCTATCCCGAAGGACGACTGCCATTCTCTTTTAAGAAAGTTTGTTAGTAATATTCTGAAAATAAAATATTATATATTAATCAAGTTTATTAATAACAAGACCTGTAATTAACTTAGGATAAAAATAAGTTGATTTCTGAGGCATTTTTTCACCTGCCGAGGAAACATCGCAAATCTCACTGATTTTAGTCGGGTTCAAAATGAACGCACAATCAGCCGTGCCGTTATCGACAGACTTCACTGCGTTATCAATTTGTTTCACATAGGTAAGATTAATCTGTTTAACCATATTCTCTGCGTCAATACCCATAAGCTTTTCGAGAATAAGCGTATGAAGAACAGACACATCAAGTCCCTGAGATGCCTTGCTTACATTCGGCAGAAGTACAGCCATTGTGTCGAGAGTTTTCAGAACAAGCAAAGTCCATTTTCCCTCGCCGCAGTACATACCGAAAGCCTTTTCATTATTATTGTAAAGCTCTGTCAGCACAGATTCAATGTTGTTAATGCTGTCATACTCCGTGATGTCGAAATATTCCTCACAGGCACTAAGAACCTCCTGCTTGTCAAAATGAGCGAGGTCACGAACAATTCTGTGTGTCGGGAACACAACAAGCCCCGGGTGTTCCATATTTACAAGCATCATCATCTGATAATCCACGGCATCACCCTCTTTGGCAAGACCGTTTTCACGGCAGTAATTTCTGTAATTAAGGGCGGTTTCGTACCTGTGGTGACCGTCCGCAATGAAAAGCTTCCTGTCGGTGAAGTCACCGCAAATTGCATTCACGTCCTCTTCGTTAGTCACTATCCACATTCTGTGAATAACTCCGTCACTATCCGTAAGTTCGATATCGGGGTTGCCACTTGAAAGCTTGTCAAGTTTTGAAATAGTTTTATTTTCCTCGTCGGAATAAAGAGCGTAAATCTGACTGAAATTACAGTTAGTTGCTTTCATCAGATTTAATCTGTCCTCTTTAGCCTTTGAGAGAGTAAATTCGTGAGGTAGAATCACACCCTTTTCAAACTCCTCGATTTTCACACGAACAATACAACCCTTAACCTTGTACCGCTTGCCGTAGGCTGTAAATTCCTCTTCGTAGATATAGACCGCATTGCTTTCCTCTCTTGTGAGAATACCTTTTTCAAGCCACTCATCGAGAATAGTTTTAGCGTTATTGTAAGGGTCGTCACCCTTTGGAAGTTCAAGACGAATGATATTATATTCGTTTTCCTTTATATATTCAAGCCGCTGTTCCTCGCTGATAATATCATACGGAGGACAAACAACGG
Organism: uncultured Ruminococcus sp.; assembly: GCA_902763835.1. GTDB lineage: Bacteria > Bacillota > Clostridia > Oscillospirales > Acutalibacteraceae > RUG592. Next base: position 27,290 of record CACWTQ010000022.1, read on the forward strand.
TTGAAATGTCACCCGATTTTTCTGTATTAAATCTAAGACCCTTAAAGCCTTTAACTAAAGCCACTGTTAATCACCTTTTCATTGCTAAAAATTCACTGATATTTATATATATTTTACCATAAAACTTGGAAAATTTCAAATTTACTTTTAACAAAATCAACATTAAAAAATTGTTAATATCACACAAAAACAAATTCCCTCTGCTATTTAAAAAAATTTTTAAATAGCTATTGACTTTTAATTCTCGGAGTAGTATAATCTATTTAAAATAAATTTTAAATAGGTTCAAAGGGGTGACCGAATGGGAATACAAGAAATTCTTTCGGTTTTATCGGATAAGGAACGACGACGGATTTTAGACATTCTAAAAAAAGGTAAAATCTCTTCGGGCGACCTTGCAAAAGAAATGGGAATGACACCGCAGGCTCTTTCGTATCATTTGAAAAAGCTGAAAAAAGCCGACCTTATTTACGAAACAAAATACAAAAACTTCATCTATTATGAGTTGAATTTAACTATATTAGATGAAGTAATATTATGGATTGACAGTTTGAGAAAGGACGATGAAAATGAAATTGAAGATTAAGCACAAAAAACATCTTATCGTATACAGTATTCTGATATTCTTACAGTTCTTTGTGAATGCCGTAGCAATGCGATTTCTGCCGAGCAGAATTCCGGCACATTACGGATTTAATGGTGAAGTTGACCGTTACGGCAGCAAGACGGAACTTTTTATTTTACCTGTATGCTCGTTAATTTTCGGAGGAATTATGTTTTTCTCGTCAAAAAATTCTTCCAAAAACGAAACATCAACAAAAAATAACGAAAAAATTGTCCTTATTACGGGCGAATGCTGTCTGGGACTATTTGCAGTTTTGAGCTTTTATCTGCTGTATCTTGCGTTTAACAATGTTACGAATGTTTACTCACCCAACATTGAAATAGGAAATATTCTTTGTTTCCTTATGGGAATTGTAATGATTGTTCTGGGAAATATTATGCCGAAAGCAAAAAGAAATTCCATAGTCGGTTTCAGATGTTCGCGGACGTTAAAAAATGACGAGGTCTGGAAAAAGAGTCAGCACTTTGCAGGAGTTTCTTCAGTAATCACAGGCATTGTTCTTGTTATAGCCGCTTTCTTTGTACATAACATTTCGGCGATATTCTTTATAGTTGGTCTTGATTTAATTCAAACAATAATTTGTTTGATATATGCTTATATGATTTCACATAATTCCGATGAAAACTTTATTTTAAAAAACAAAAAGCTTATCAAAAACGCATTTATTTTTACCACCATACTTCTCCCCTTTGCACTTATAGGCACGTACTTCACTGTCAAGGAAACATTCAAAAGCTTATCGTATGATATAGTATCGGAGGTTATAAATCAGGTTGGCAGCGAACGTGCGGCTATTGCGTTGTCTATGGTTCAGCCTATTTTACTTACAATAGTATGCTCGTTTTTCGGATTCGTAATTTCCTCAAAGATTAGACTTATGAAGCCTATTGGTTTCAAATTCAGACCTACCATTGTTACAATTCTGTTAAGTTTGATTTTCGCTTTGGTTATGGTTGCCGACCCACTGATTTTCGGAAGAATAATACCTCAGGTTGCAGAATACTATGAAACACCGATTACATTTGTAACTATCCTCTATTCAGTGCTTTATGGCGGAATAGTTGAGGAAATTCTGCTCAGATTGTTCTTTATGTCACTGTTGGCACTGATAATAAAAAAGATTTTTCTGAAAAAGAAAGAAAACTATCCGCAGACTGTTTTTATCATCTCGAATATTATTGCGGCATTGCTGTTTGCGGCAGGTCATCTTCCGGCAACATATCAATTGTTCGGTGAGATAACTCCGCTGATTCTGTCACGCTGTTTTCTGTTAAACGGTACAGGCGGATTGATTTTCGGATATCTCTACAGAAAGCACGGCATTCAATACGCAATGACGGCACACGCACTATGTCATTTTATTTCAAAAATAATTTTAATAGTTATTCTTTAAACGCACAAACAGACGGTCATTGTCACCGTCTGTTTTTTTGTTATACTATAAATTTTAAAACAACAAATTAATTGCCATATTAAGAAGTCCCATTATCAAACCAATAACCGCACCGAGATTTACAATCGTATCAAGCTCTTTCTTCATAACTTGCAGCACAAGATTTTCAAGCTCGTCCATATCCATAGCGTTAATTTTATCTTCAATCATTTTCGAGATATCAATTTTAGCGAAAAGCTCGTCCAAAGCTTTTTCAACAGACTTATTGTAAAGTTTTGTAATGCTGCTTTGAATCTTCTCATCGGTGATATCAACATTCTTAAGAAGTTCGCTCACCGATTTAACCTCGATATCGTCGATTTTCCTGTTGACCTCTCTGCCGACTAACGCTTTACCGTTTTTATCGATATATTTCTGAACTTCGTCGCCAATCATTCGGGTAATGGAGGCGATAAAATCATCATTAATGAACATCTTAAGCATAGGGTTCTGGATTTTTTCCTTGACAACCTTTTCGCATTCATCGGAAATCACTTTGCCTATATTGATATTATTCACGGAAACTAAAATTTGTTCGGTAACAGTATCGGAAATTTTTATTTTAATCGCAGCATAACCCTCATCGTCAAGCTTGCCGACCGTCATAACCTCGGACCTTATCTCCGCATTCAGAATCTCGGATATCTTCCCGATAACGGCTGCCTGAGTATTCTCGTTCAAGAGCTTCGATTTAATATCGTCCTTGGTTATGAGTGTATTTCCGACAACATTTCCTATAGCTTTCGCCAATCTTGGTTTACCTTTCGGGATAGCACCCGGGGTAAACGGAATAGTACGTCCGAAAATCTTTACCTCGTTCCTAGGTCTGAAAAGCATTTTCACGGCAATATAATTAGTTCCGTAGCCTATCACAGTACCCATTACAGGAGTAATAATATATTTCAAAAACATTTCTTCACCATTCCAAACTCTAATTTAATAATCTGCATACAAAAGATATTCGGAATTACCGCTGATAAATCCGTACATACCTTTGTTCGGAGAATATACGTACCAATATGTACCGCTTGCATCGATAACATACACATATTCGCCATAGTAAAGCTCCCCTATAATGGAATCGGGGTCGCTGCTTTCGTCCGACCTCAAAGCAAGGTAACCTATATCCACATCGACAGTATAAGTCGTATAGCCCGAAGTTGGCGGATCTCCCAAACCTGTATAAACAGAGGGTTCTTTCTTGCTTTCGACTTTGCTTTCAGCCTTACTCTCAACCTTGCTTTCCGCCTTGCTCTCAACCTTGCTTTCCGCCTTGCTCTCAACCTTGCTTTCAACCTTGCTCTCAACCTTGCTTTCAGCCTTGCTCTCTGTTTTGCTTGAAGTAACCTTTGAGCTTGAAGTGGTCTTCTTCTCGATTTTCTGCTCTGAAAGAATTCCCGAATTAATATAACCCATTTCTTCGGATTTATTAACCGCTCTCCAAACACCGCTTGACATTTTTGCAAGAATTGTTACCATATCATTCTTTGAAAGAGTGGCAAGCACAGCAGAACCTGCTTGGTCTGTGTAAAAATTGGCATTATCGACAGCTACATAATATACCTGACCGTAAGTTATTTCATCATAAAGGTCAACAAGATTAGCCGTCTTAATATACCCGAAATTCCCCAGTGTTTCGCTGTAAATAAAAGACATACTGCTTCCCTCGGCATCATTTTTATCGGCAACAATACTCTTTATAACCGAAACACTCTCTCCGTAATTCAGCACACCGATAACAGTTCCGCTGCCTTTGGCATCTTCAACAACCTGAACGGTGCTTGCTCCCGTAACAAACATTGTATTGTACGAAGACGTGTCAAACGACAGCTGACTTGCTTCGGGTTCTTCGGTATCTGTTTGTGTGTCTGTATCCGAAACGTCAATATCGGTATCGGTGTCAGTATCTGTATTCTCTTCAGAAACGGTACTTTCGTAAAAAGTGGTTGAGCTGATGTCACTTTGTGAATTTTTCGACACAATTTCATTGACATCAATTTTACAGCCGCCGAGAATTCCAATAACCGTAAGTGCGGATAAAATTAACAAATACGCTTTCTTCACCATTCTTCTACTCCTTTATAACTCTTTTAAAAATGATACAACAAGTAAATACTGATTGTCAATAAACAAGTTGTAAATTTTGTTAAAATTTCAAGTTAATAGAAGAATTTCGGAGATTATTGTAAATAATACTTTTGGCTGTGCGAAACTTTATATGATATTCTGATATTACAACAAGCTATCATAGAATAATTTGTAAATCTAGTCACAATAAAATCTGTTGTATTATATCACTGCTTAACAATATAATACTTTTTTTTCCAATTATCCGAATCCAAATATTTTGTTGCTAAATCATCGGCAATTTCAAGAATAACATCTATAAGTTCAAGGTCTTTTTTCCATTTGTCGGAAATATTGTTATATCCAATCAACGCACCGACAATATTACCCGTAATTGCACCTGTTGAATCGCTGTCGCCGCTGTGATTTACAGACGAAATTATTGCCATATCAAAGTTATCACGATATTTTAAAACACAATATATCGCCACCGCAAGTGCATCTTCGGCAACCCAGCCGCCGCCAATCTCTTCGATATTCTCAACATCGGGTCGGTCGTTCTTCGAGAACTCAACAGCCTTATTAATAAGTTCCAGATAGTAACGCAAATACCCGTCACCTCTGTATAATCTTTCAATAAGATAATTACTTTCTCTTATTATATCTTCAAGAGTATTTCCCATAGAACAGCCGCCGTAAACTACTCTGTGAACAATCTGAGCAAAAGCTGCCGACGGAATATATCCCAAAGAATGACCGTGAGTTATAGCCGCCGCTTCTGCCGCAACCCTCATAATTTCCTCTATGGGAGTATTTTTATCATAAAAAAGACCAATCGGAGCAACTCTCATAATTCCGCCGCAGCCCTTGCTTGAATTGATAGGTTTCGCCACACTTCCCATAATTCCGCTTTCAAGAGCGTTCAGGCAGGTTATGCCCGGAGCTCTCTGTACACGAAGTTTTTTTATGTCATAAAGCCAAGAAACGGTATTCTTCTTTCTTCTGGAATTCTGAGTTGCAAGCCAATCGAGGTAGCACTTGTATATATCATTCTCGGGTGTATTGTTTTTGACCTCAATCTTATTTCTTGTATAGCAATTTAGCAAACCGTTTGCAGTGAACAAAGTCATCTGAGTGTCATCGGAAATGATAGCTTTCTTTTCAACTTTGGCAGGCAAATAGCTTGTAATTCCGTCTTCGCCGAAAAATTCGACAATATCCCGATACTGCCTGAATTCAACCGGATAACCCAAAGCATCTCCTACTGCCCCTGCAACAAGTGAACCTCTTATTTTATCAAGAATAATCTCATCAGCCATTGTATATAATCTCCTTTAATTATTTTTCAAATTTAAACCGTTCCTTAGGAATTTCAAAAATCTTTCCATACAGCAGGAAAAAATTCTCCGTTAACATATAATTCTCGTGATAGTGTCCGAAAAACCAGTACTCAAATTTGCACTTAGTACTAACCTCGTCAAAGAATTTGGTTAATCTGTTTTCCTCTCTGTAACCCAAACACTGTTCAATCAAAGAAACGGGACCGCAATGAGAAATTATGTAATCGACCTCCCAATTGCAGCTGTCGAGAGTTTTTCGTGCTTTTTCAATCTCTTCGTCCGTTGGAAGTTCCTCTTCCCACCAACTGACACCCTTAATGCGGTAATAAAACTTTCCTGCCCTGTCAAGCTTTCTCCGCTTCTTCTTAAACTCGGGGTCTTTGGGGTCGAGAATTCCGTCTTTAATATCGTGCGAGCTTGCACCGCCCATTGTGAAAATCTTCTTGCCCTCAATCTCAAAAAGATTTCCTCTCATCAGATGAATAACGGACGGACGAATAAAATGCACCTCTCCGCCGTGCCACTTCTCAACGGGATAGGCATTCAGCAGGTCGTAATTCTCGTGATTGCCGTCCACAAAAAGGGTGGTGAAATTCTTATTTTCGAGCCAATCAAAATTAAGGCGTTCTCTTGCGGAGTCGTCCCAAATTCCGAAATCACCGCAGATAATAACGTAGTCGTTCTTGGTAAGCTCAACCTGTTCGGGAAAATTTACCAAAGAGAACTTCTCATACGAACCGTGAGTATCTCCTGTTACATAAATCATAGTAAGCCTCCTTTGCAGTGTACCCATAACTACACATCATTTTATAATCCTAAATGTTCCTCTCTTTGTTAGGAACTGTTGGGAAATAAGTTGAACAATTTAGACGCAGGATAATTTGTTCTGTGTTAGGCACAACACCGCAGGAATACTGACGTATTTCAAGTGACGTATTTCAAGGTGTTGTAACGACACACAGGGCAAATTAGACAAGTATAAATGTTCAAGTTATTTTCTGACAGTTCCTTACGTAAAATTTTAAGAAAATTCCATTTTGGCGTATCTTTATTATACAACAAATTCACCCCGTAATTCAATAGAAATTTATTAATTAATCACAATTTTTTAAAAAAATTAAAAACTCCTCGGCATATGCAAATCACTGCATAGCCAAGGAGAAAATTTTCACATAATATAAAATTACGAGCCAAAGAAACCGTCATACTTATCCTCGGAATTATTTTGCTGACCAAAGAAACCGTCATCATTACTAAACTGCGGCTGCTGTGCATTCTGAAACTGCGGCTGCTGCTCCAGCTCACGGGCAACCTCAACAGGTGACTGTCCGCTGCCCTGCTGCTGAGTACCTGCGGAAGCATACGACCTGTCGGAATCGCCGAACATACTGTCGGTATCATTGGAATCACCGTTCTCCGACTTTACCTTTCCGGCAGCTTTCATAATTTCTCTCCTGTGTTCCATATAGTCAAAGTCACGGTTTTTCTTAACAGCCTGAACGGAAAGCAGAATTGAAATTATACAGCCTGCATAAAATATAAGTGAAAGCAAAAATCTTGCGGTAAAGCTTGAAACAGGCTTTGTGCAGTCAACATAATATTCAATACAAGTAACCTCGCTGAGATTGTTCTCCTCACAAATCTTATTTGCAAGCTGCCTTTCATTTTCAGAAACTTTTTTTGCAACACCGGAAATCACAATGTTATTATCCGAGCCTGCACCGCTGCGGTATTTTTCGTTAAGTTCCTCATATGATTTACTGTTTCCCAACGTTTTTAAAAGCAAAACATTTTGAGATTTATCATTCTTAACATTTATACCGTCAACCGGAACAAGATAATAATACGCCGAGCTTTTGAGAGTAAAGCTGTCATCATCTCCGTTATCGCTTGCACAGCCTATAATATAGCCCAGCACACCCTCCACAGGACGGTTCTGCAAATACTCCGCTGCCCCCGCACTTCCGAACTCGACTGTTCCGCCGCCGAAAATTTTATTAAGAAACACGGAAGCTACCGGTGCGGAAATAACAATTGCTATTATTAAAAACACTGCCGCCGCACAAATCTTAGGGATTACCTGCGATCTTCTCATTATATAGAAACCTCTTTCTTAATTATTGATTTTGCTCGTTTATAGTATCATATTTTGTTTTATCAAGGCTGACCTTTTGCTCATCGGCATAAAAAGTCGGAGCAGGGTTGTAATCCTGCACGTTCGGAACAGCCCCCGAACTTGGAATGAATGTTGAATCATTCGGGTTTGTATTAACCGCCTGAGGAATGATTTGCGGATTGTAATTATTCTGATTATACATATTCGGCATTTGATTATACTGATTTTGTACACCGAAGCCGTTGTTAGGCTGACCAAAATTCGGCTGACCGACATTCTGCTGCGGAAAATAGTTTCCTCCGACGGGGGCAGTCGATTTCTTATCTTTCGCAATTAAAACCAAAAGAATAATCAATATTGCAAGAGAAATCACCGACACCAACGCACCTGTGATAAACTCATCCTGAAAAGAATCGACAGAACGAGTACAGTCATAAGTATATGAAACAAGATTATAATTTGATATATCCTCACCCTGCAAGCTCATCTTATTTTTCCACGAATCAAATTCATCTACAAGACCCAAATCATTCTCAATCAAAATGCCGTCTGTTTCCACACCGTTTTGAAGAATCAAATCGTTATCCCCTAAAATATACGCATCGCAAAGTGCCGAAATGTCGTTGTTAAACTGTGTGTCTGCGGGAGCTTGCAAAATCATATACAAATCTTGTTCCTCGTCAAATTCGATAAGGTAATAGAAAGCTTCGTCCTCGCCCGAATCGGGATTGTATTTCACCGCAATGCAATCGTAAACTGTATAAACAGTCCCCTGAACGGGAAGCTTATTTTCAAGCTGTTCTTCGGAAACAACGTTGTAATCCGCTATTCCGCCGTTCATCTCGTTAAAAAACACGCTCGCACTGTCAACAACCAAATACAAACTTACCAACAAAGCTACTGCCGAAATACACGATAATGCAATTTTCAGTATTTTCATCAGTATTTTCATCGGGATAGCATCACCTTTCTTAAATAAATTTTAATATATATTATTTTAAATTTATTATACAGAAATTATCAAATTACGCAAAAAATAAGAAGTCTTAAAGAACATTCTACACTAGTTTAAGTATAACATAACGTAAAATTTTCGTCAACTGTACACTTCTCCAATTTTCTTTGAATTTTGCGAAAAAATTAAATCATAGTGTTTACGCAGCGAAAAATAATAAAATCCAATTATGAATTGTTTTTAAAATCTATCCTAATGTGTAAAAAAAAGGTTGACTTTTTGCTTAAAATTGGATATTATATAAATATGTACAAGTAATTTATTTCTTGGAGGTGTTTTGTTTTATGAAAGATAATAAGAATGCACTTGGCATCATTATCGGGGTAGTAACATTCGCAGCCGCTGTTGCCGCTGCCGTTACGGCTTTCTTCCTCGTAAACGAAAAGAAGAAGAGAGATGAAGAGGAACTTGAACGTTACCTCGATTGTTCTATCCAGTAATCCATAGGGAAATTTAAAGAACAGCTTATCTTCGGCACAATGTCGGGATAAGCTGTTTGTTTGCGGTAATAATTATACCTTTGTATATGTAGAAATGTATAGGTGATTATATGAATAATATTATAGAAAAGATATATGAATTTGACCATTCTGTTCTGCTTTATATTCAGGAGAATATGCGGACATACTATTTAACGCCTTTGATGAAAATATCATCATTATTTGTGAATATCGGTATTTTATGGATACTGTTAAGCATAACCCTTATATGTATAAAACGAACACGAATGATAGGCATTATGACATTGACATCTCTTGCATTCTGTATTTGCATAAACAATATATTCGTAAAACATATTGTCGCACGAGCAAGACCTTTCGATACATACAGCGACCTTTTTCCACTTATAAAAAAACCTACCGACTATTCATTCGCTTCGGGTCATACAACAGCATCGTTTGCGGCGGCAGGTATTCTTGTAAGATTTTTACAGCGACCTCTTGCAGTGCTTATTGTGTTTTTTTCGGTGCTTGTGGCATTTTCAAGACTTTACCTCGGTGTGCATTATCCAACGGACGTTTTGTGCGGAATGGCGATAGGTATTCTCGGAAGTACTTTTGTTTATATGATGTTTAAAAAGAAATATAATCTTGATGAAATTAGACTTTCAAAAAGAGCTGATAGGGATTGATTTTTTGAAATTTTTGATATATAATATAAATATAGAAATGCAAAGGAGGCTATTATTATGGCAACAAGTACAACAACGTATTCGTTAATTGACATAGCTCAACAAGAAGATAAAGAAAGAGCAAAAGCCGCACTTTGGTTTCTCAGGAAAATTGAAAAAGGCAGAAAATCAGGCGAAGAAGAGGGTTGGCTTTCGGAGGAGGAAATAAAAGAATACTTCAAAAACATTGTATAATATATAATACAGTTTATTAACAACCAATACACAAGATACTTATGAAAAATAAAAAGAATAATCTAATAATAAAGCCAATACATAATCCATATCAATGTAAAGAGAATAATTCTATAGGAATAATCTATAGCAAATACATTAATGATAAAAACAGATTAATGATTAAAGATAACAGAACATTTTATAAAGTACTGCAAAGCTTTTTATTTCAAATCAAAACAACCGATATTCTAGCATTGGTTGATAAAAAAATGAATTTGCATATAAACGATATCTTAATAGATGAAAACAATAATACTTATAAAGTAAAAGCATTTGAAATGATTAATTTTAACTGCACTGATTTTCCCGAATGGTACACTAAAATTACTCCTGTACTGTTATCGGGAAATCCGAATACTATGGGTGAATTTTTAGCTTTATACAAAACCCAATACTAACCTATTCACACAAAAACAGCGGACAGACAAAACGTCTATCCGCTTTATTTATTATTTATTCCTCTTCGTCATTGTCATTATCGACAATAATTTTATACGCATTATGCACAACTTCAACAGTAACCTCGGTATGTTCGCCGCCGTCTTCGCCGTCTGTTGTCCATTTAATAGGCTCGTTTGATTTAAACTTAACCTTTTTGGTAGTAAACTTAACTAAGCTCGGACAATCAAAATTCTGTGTAACAAGTGACGTCAGAATATTTTGCAGCTCGGCAGGATTTGACGGATATTTTATCAACGCACATTCAAAAAATCCGTCATTCAAAAGCGGTGCATATTCGGAACGATTTTTAAGTCCGCCTATTGACGTAGTATTTGACACAAGTCCGAGAATAAAATCATCTTCAATTTCAATCTCTTCACTCTCAACTTTTAAATGATAGTACGAATATTTATTCAGGCTAAGTCTTTTCACCGCCTCGATAAGATACGCAACATGACCCAGTTGATTCTTCATCTTTTGCGGAGTTTCATACGAAACATCGGTAAAAATTCCGAATGCCGAAATATACAAATAAGGTTTGCCGTTGAGTGTTCCGCAGTCGCAGTTAATGGGAGTTCCGTTCACAATCTCCCGTGCCGCTGCCGGTATCTCGAACGGTATGCCCAGACTATAGCCGAAATCATTGGTCGAGCCGCCGGGAATGTACCCCAATGTTACACGCTTCTCTAACGGCAGTGAAACAAGCCCTTGAACAGCTTCGCTTAAAGTGCCGTCACCTCCGCATACAACCACGGTGTCAAACTCTTCCGAGCGTTCCGTAATGACATCGTGTGCGTCATATCTTTTCTGAGTTGGGTAAACTGTTACGTCATATCCCCCTTTTACAAAAATATCTATAACATTCCAGAGTTCGGCTTTTATCTGAGATTTTCCCGAAGACGGATTGAACATAAGCAAAAGTTTTTTAGGCATAATGTCACCTCGTTAATATTTTTACTTTATCATTATATTGTATTTTTGAAAAAATATCAATCGTTGATTTTTGAATAATTTGTAAATTGATATTCCCTCCGCCTTATCATAACAAATAAAGCCGAGGGATATTTTTATTTTTAATCACAAATCAATTGAAACATAGGTTTTAAGAATTTGACGTGCAACCTCTATCTTAGATATCCTCATATCCATAGCCTGTTTTTCGATATACTTATGAGCTCTGTCCTCGCTTAAAGATAAATATTGCATAAGTAAAAACTTTGCTCTGTTAATTATTTTAGTTTCTTCAATAGTTGATTTCAGCCGTTCATTCTCCTTTGAAAGTCCTGCGTAACGCTTCTGAGCAGCCCTTACAACTCCGAGCGACTGCTTGAAAAGCATTTTGTTGATAGGCTTAGGAACAACCACCACACCGTAGTCAATAACGTTCTTACCCACAAAGCCTGCTTTATCCGACTGAACAAGCAATATAACCCCACAGACGGTTTCACGGCTTATTTCAACCGAGAGGTCTACTCCGTTGCTGTCTTCTATGGGTGCATTTATAACCACAATGTCATAAACGGTATCATTAGCGTATTCCAAAGCAATTTTAGTATCGCTGACAACGTTTTCGACTTCATACGAATTTTCTTCCAGCAAGTCTTTCAAAACATTAACTGCCGTTGACAGCTTCGACACGAGCAATGCCTTATTTTTCATAATTGAGCCACCACCTGTAAAAACAACCTTTATACATTATATATCAATAGTTGCCCAAAAATGAGAACTCGGGAAGTTCTTCCGAAAGAGCACAAAGCATTCTGTAATTGTCCTCATTGTGAACATTGCCAATAAAATCAAGATAAAACAAATATTCAAACGGAACATTCGGGATAGGTCTTGACTCAATCTTTGTGAGGTCAAAACCGTGGGTTGCGAACCTGCAAAGCACGTTGTAAAGCGAACCGGGGTGATTCGACAGCGTGAAGCAAAGAGAGATTTTATCGGCTTTATCCGAAACGATAGCCTTTTTCGAGATAACTATAAAGCGTGTGCAGTTGTTGTCGTTATTCTGAATATTCTTATCGAGAACCTTAAGACCGTACTCATCGGCAGCCGCTTTGGTGCAGATAGCCGCCCAGTTTATACGTTTCTCCTCGGCAACTGTTTTTGCGGCGAGGGAAGTACTTCCGCATTTTTTTGTGGTGTAGCCGTTCTCGCTGATGAAAATGGAACACTGTGCCAAACCCTGTTCGTGTGAAAGAATATTTTCTATATTGGAAATATCGGTTTGCGGAATAGCACAAAGACAATGTTCAATCGGCAGGTCGATTTCACCGACAATATAGTATCTGTACTTCAGAATAAGGTCGTAAACTCTCGACACCGAACCTGCCGAGCTGTTCTCAACGGGAAGAACACCAAAGCTGCATTTATCGCTTGCAACGGCTTCAAACACCTTATCGAAATTCTTTTCAAGGCTGTAATTTGCATTCGGGAAAAATTCCATAGCCGCCAAGTGAGAATTTGACCCCGCACCGCCAAGACAGGCTACATTCCATTTATCGGACTGCGTATCAAATTCACTGTCGGAATTAAGGATTACTTCTTTCAAATCATTGTTGCCGTTAATTATGGTGTGCTGCAAATCTCTTGAAAGTTCCATAATACTGCCGTAAAGCAATCTTGCGTACTTTCCGTACTCTCCGCCGAGCTTCTCCGCCCTGTCCAGAACGACCGCTTCTCTTTTAAGGTTAAGAATAGGCGTACCCGATTCACGTTTGCTTTCGGCTACTTTCAGCGAACAATCCATTCTTTTTTTAAACAGTTCGATAATCTGCCTGTCCAAGCTGTCTATCTCTAATCTAATATCATTCAATTCCATTGTTATTTAACCTCACATATTTTAAAGCATATTAATAACAGCTATCGCCGCCGCCGCTTCAATTACGGATACCGCACGTGTTACAATACAAGGGTCGTGTCTGCCCTTTACGGAAAGAGTTGTATTCTCTTTACTCTGCAAATCTATAGTATTCTGTTTCATAGATATTGAAGCCGTAGGTTTAATTGCGGCTCTAAAAAGAATAGGCATACCGCTTGTAATACCGCCCAAAGCACCGCCGTGGTTATTCGTTCTTGTGCGGACGTTTCCGTTTTCGTCATAATAAAATTCATCGTTATTTTTTGAACCCGTGGAACGTGAACCCTCAAAGCCCGAACCGAACTCAATACCCTTAACGGCAGGCACACCGAAAACAACGCTTGAAATCACATTTTCAACACCGCCGAACATAGGCTCGCCAACACCTGCGGGCATACCCTGAACTATACATTCTACAACTCCCCCGATACTGTCGCCCTTTGCTCTTACTGCGTCAACTTCGGCTCTAAGTTCGTTTTCCTTTTCGGGATTCACCAAAGCGAACTTTTCGCCATTAAGTCTGTCAATAAGCTCCTGTGAAACACCCGTAGGCTCAAACGGGTCGTCATATGTATTGCCGATTGAATAAATATGTGCGGCAATTTCAATACCTTTTCTTTTAAGTATTTGACGGATAACAGCACCTGCAAACACAAGATTTGCGGTAAGTCTGCCCGAAAAATGACCGCCGCCACGAACATCGTTAAATCCGTCATACCTAAGATAAGCGGTATAATCGGAATGTCCCGGACGAGGAGCATTCATAATGTTGCCGTAATCGCCGGAACGTGTATTTGTATTGTAAATGACAGCCGCAAGCGGAGCACCTGTAGTCACTCCGTTGAGAACACCCGACAGAATTTCGGGTTTATCGGCTTCTTTTCGGGGAGTAGCGGTTTTATCGTTGCCCGGTGCTCTCCTTGCCATTTGTCTGTAAACCTCGTCCATATCTATTTTTTCGCCGCTCGGCAAGCCGTCGATAACTACACCTATTGCCGTTCCGTGGCTTTCACCGAAAACCGATATTTTTACTTTATCTCCAAAATAAGAACCCATTATCTATCCACACCCTTTAAAGCTTTATAGTCGTCGAAGAAGTTTGTGTATGATTTAGTAATGCTTTCCTTGTCGGATATGACAATTTCGCTCTCGCTTCTCAAAGCCGCAATTGCCATAGACATTACTATTCTGTGGTCGTTGTAACCCTCGGCAAAACCGCCCCGAATGCTCTCCGCACCCTTAATCAGCAGACCGTCCTCCGTTTCCGCAGCATTTCCGCCGCAGCCGTTAAGACAATCGGATATTGCCGCAAGCCTGTCACTCTCTTTCAAACGAACTCTTTCCGCATTGTAAATTCTGGTTGTACCCTCCGCAAACGACGCACAAACCGCAAGTATCGGAACAAGGTCGGGAATTTGAGAAGCGTCTATATCAATTGCTCTCAGATTTCCTGCCTTACATCTTACGCTGTAGTCGCCTTGCTCAACATCAGCACCGAAACGCTTAAGCAGCTCGACAATCTCCTTATCGCCTTGAAAACTGTCTTTCTTCACACCCTCTGCGGTAACATCACCGCCAATCGCACCTCCGACCAAGAAAAATGCCGCCTGTGACCAGTCGCCCTCCGTTATGTAATCACAGGGTTTGTATTTCTGATTACCCTTGATAATATAATCTTCGCCGTCAACATCTATTTCCACACCGAATTGTTTTTGCACAGAAATTGTCATATCTATATACCCTTTTGACTGCAAGGGTGAAGTCAAGTGAATAACGCTGTCACCGTCAAGCAGAGGCAAAGCAAATAGTAAACCTGTGATAAACTGTGAGCTTATATCGCCCGGAACATCAAACTTTCCCGAGGCAAGCTGTCCTTTAATTTCAAACGGAAGTCCGCCCGAAGTTATGCACTCCACACCGTGTTTGGGGAGTAAATCGGTATACACCCCGAGCGGTCTTTGAGGAAGTCTGCCCTTGCCGTTGAACGTTCCGTTTACACCGCCTGCCGCCGCAACGGGGATAAAAAATCTCACGGTAGACCCCGATTCACGACAGTCAAAAACTGCGGTTTTATTCTCAAAAATTTTAGTTGAATTTATTGTAAGCTTATCGCCGTCAACGGAAACCTCCGCACCGAGAGCCTTTATACAGTCGATAGTGGCTGATATATCCTCCGAAAAAGCCACAGGATAAACGGTACTGACCCCCTTAGCAAGTGCGGCACATATAATTGCTCTGTGAACGTCGCTTTTTGACGGCGGAATTTTAACCGTACCGCAAAGACTTGACGGCTTTACTATAACATTTGACATTTCTACTCCCCTTTTTTAACACGTGAAGATAGTTATTCTAATCTTTTTAACACGTGAAGATAGTTATTCTAATCTTTTTAACACGTGAAGATAGTTATCTTAATCCTTACTTTTTCTACCCGACCGAAAGTTAATTTTATTCGGTAGTTTTTGACATACTTTATTTAGTAATTTAAAATTGTTCTATTATAGTTTATTTTGGTTTTAACATATTGAATAGAAATATATAATATAAATTTAAATATCTAAAGTCAGTTAAGCAACAATCAATTAAACTTTCAAACATCAGAAAATCATCTTAGAAAAATATCTTTCCTCAAAAATATAATTACACATTATTCATTGAGTTTTTCTTTTATAAGCCGGCTTTTTTTCAAAAGCTCTTTCAGAACTTCCGAATTATTTTCATCTATCGCATTTTTAATATTTGTAAGATTATCTATCAATATGGAAATTTCCTCCGATAAAGGTTCTTTGTTGCTGAGAAACAAATCCGTCCAAAGGTTCTCGTTGATGTTCGCAACTCTCGACACATCACGGTAGCTCCCTGCCGAAAATCCCTTGTGATTCTCACAGCAAGGACTCATCACATACGCACAAGCCAAAACGTGCGGCACTTGCGAAGTAAACGCAATCATTCTGTCATGCTCCTCGGGAGTTGAAATTCTGACAATCCCGAAGCCTATCTCCTTTGCAAGCGTTGCCACCGTGTCAACCGACTTTTCGTCCGCACTGCACGGAACTACTATATAGCTTGCGTTTTGAAAAAGCTCCGCTTCAGCTGCGTCGTATGAAAATTTCTCTTTGCCTGCCATAGGGTGAGAGCCGACATACTGCAAGCCGTTTTTGTCGCAAATTTCCGTGAGCCGTCCGCAAATCTCCGTTTTAATGCCGCAGACGTCTGTTATTATACAGCCTTTTTTGAAATGCTCCGAGTTCTCCTCGACATACGAAACAATATGCTCGGGATATGTACACATATACACAATATCTGCTTTGGAAAGGCTTACAGCCGTTCCTATTTCGTGAATTGCACCGTCGGCAAAAGCACGTTTTGCCGTGGCTTCACTTCTGTTGATACCTATAACTCTGTGGTCGGTATACTTTGTGAACGCTTTTGCCAGCGAACCGCCGATTATACCAAGACCGACTATCACAATATTCATACCTTTACTAACCTCTTTTTTTAACACGTGAAGATAGTTATTTTAATCCTTACTTTTTCTGCCCGACCGATTTTTTAACACGTGAAGATAGTTATTTTAATCCTTACTTTTTCTACCCGACCGATTTTTTAACACGTGAAGATAGTTATTTTAATCCTTACTTTTTCTACCCGACCGATTTTTTAATACGTGAAGATAGTTATTCTAGCCTTACTTTTTTCTACCCGACCGATTTTTTAACACGTGAAGATAGTTATTTTAATCCTTACTTTTTCTACCCGACCGATTTTTTAACACGTGAAGATAGTTATTCTAATCCTTACTTTTTCTATTATACTTTATTTTTTAACCTGTACCGATTATAAATCAAATTCAAGAGATGTTGCACATTGTTTTCCCTCCTGCGGACGTTGTCCGCCGTTGTCCGCCGTTGTCCGCCGTTGTCCGCCGTTGTCCGCCGCCACAATTACGCATTAAACATTAGCCGTTTCGTAGAACATCATTGCGGTGTAAACAAAAATCGACAGTCCGCAGAACACCGTCATACCCTTTTTCAAAACAGCCGCACTCTTTTTGTAATATTTACTCTTGATTTTATCCGCACTGTCAATATACATTCCCAGCATAGCAGAACCCGTAAATATAAGCGGTACACAATATCTCATATTTTCTGTACATACCTGCGGATAATTAATACAGAACATCATATAATTTCCGAATATAACAAGCGATACACCCGTAAGCAAAAGCTTATTTTCCAATTTTGCCTTTTTGTTTTTCAGCCACATCATAAAAAAAGCAATTGCGGAAAACAGCGATATAAATATTCCCGAAAAAAACAATGCCGTACAGAACGACTGCAATGTTATACTTCTTGAAAAGAATGTACCCTCGTCAAACATAGCATTTTTCCAGAGTGCTATTATCGGATTAAACTCATTGTACGCTGCACCGCTCCACTCCCACTGCGTAAACGGTGACGCAAACTGAAACGGCAGCCAATTAAGCAGTCTTTCAACAGGTGTTCTGTCTATGAATTGTCCGGAGTTCTCCGAAAGCTGCGGCACGTAATTCAGCGGAACGTCAAATTTAACGTAATTTCTTACCGACCAGAAAAGTCCTATCGGCACACAAATAATTCCAAACACAACAAACTGCGGAATAAGCTTTTTAAACTCCTTGATATTCTTTACAAAAATATACAGGAAAACAGCCGCAACACCCGGGGCAAGCAGACCTACCGAAAGCTTTGTAAACATTCCAAGACCGATTGAAAATGCAATTATTATTATGTCAAGCCATTTTCTGTCTTTTGCCCATTTGATTGTATAATACATTGCTGTCATACTAAGCAGAGATGACAATATATCGTTATTAAGACTTCCTGAAAGTATAATAAGCGTCGGGTGAAAGGTTACAATTGCCGTACATATTTGAACTGTTTTAGGTTTGAGGTCGAGAAGCCCCAACGCCTTATATGCAAAAACGGAATACAAAAAGGAATATGTCACCGTCAAGAATTGCAGCGACTGAACACCCGTTGTTTCAGCCGACATACCCAGCTTGTTAATTATCGTAAGCCACAACGCACATATGATATGGTGCAGCGGAGGGTGATAGAACTGGAAAATATCTCTCGGGTCAAAATCGGGCAGAGTCCTGTTTTCGTACAGATAGCATATATATTCGCCGTGTCCGGCATTATGCTCAAAAAATTGGTGAACATCATGCTGACGTACATTTATCTCGGTATAAGAAATATAAATAATTCTGAGTAACAAACCCGTTAAAAGTATCAGCCAACAAATCAAATCGCTGTCCAGACGCTTTGACTTCTTAAGATACAATCCCGTAAAAAGCGGTACTGTCAACATTAATGTCATAACAACGGGATATATATATATATTCATTAATTACTCCACTCTCCAAACGTGATTACTTAATCGAATTATAAATATTCATAATTCGGCTGCAAACCTTTCTTGGGGATTCCTCTGCGTCAATAACATAATCTGCCGCTCTGTTGTAAAGCGGAGTTCTCTGCGAAAGCATCATTTTAACGGCTTTCTCCTTATCAGCTCTCTGCAAAAGCGGACGTGTGTCGTCGTTCTTCAAGCGTGTGAGAACCGTATTTGACGAAACATTCAACAAAAACACAACACCGTTTTTCTTTATAGCTTTAACATTTTTGTCCTTAAGGAGTGTGCCGCCGCCTGTGGAAATAACGGCTGCGTGCAGATTTGAAAGCTCCTTGCAGACCTCAAGTTCCAGATTGCGAAAATAGTCCTCGCCTTTCTCGGCAAAAATTTCCGAAATAGTCATACCCTCTTTTTGCTCGATATAAGAATCGGTGTCGATAAACTTCATACCCATTCTTTCGGATAATTGTTTTCCTACGGTACTTTTTCCGCACCCCATAAATCCGCACAAAATAATATTTTTTCTCATTATTTGTTCAGCTCCTTATAGCAGTCCTCGGCAAGCTTTTCTATATCTTTCGGGTCAAACTCCGAACCGTTCCAAATAGTCTGAGCGGCAGCCGCCTGATACACAAGCATAGTCATTCCCGAAATAGCCTTTATACCCTTTTCCCCAGCCTTTTTCACAAGTAGAGTGTCGGTAGGGTTATACACTGCGTCAAACACAGCCTTTGCCTTTTCGATAACGCTGTCGGACACCGCACAAGCGTCAACTTTCGGGAACATACCTATAGGAGTAGCATTTACAAGCAGGTCGCTTTCACCGTTGAAATCGTCTGTTGCGTATACGGTTGCCGTACCCTCGCCGTATCTCTCATTGAGTGAATCCGCAAAAGTGCGTGCGTTCTCCAAAGCCGCATCACATTCAAGGATATTGAGTTTACAGCCGTGCGGAACACAAGTATTCGCAAATACTCTTCCTACACCGCCGCAGCCTACTATTGTAACAGTTTTGCCGAACTCAATGCCTGCATTTTCAAGAGCCTTTTGGAATCCGATACCGTCGGTTGTAAAGCCTTTTGAAGTATAAGTACCGTCATCGTTATGAGTGAATGCCACAGTGTTTACAGAACCGTACAAATCGGCGGTGGAATCCTTTTCGGTGAGGAGATGAATAACGGCTTGCTTATGAGGAATTGTCGCATTAAAGCCGTCAAGCTTGGAGAGAGTGTCAGCGAATTTTTGGTCAAGCTCCTCGGGTGCGATGTCGAAAACTCCGTAATCTCCGTCAATACCCGACAGTGCAAGCAGTCTTGTATGAATGAACGGTGACAGCGTATGACTGATAGGGTGACCTATTACACCGTAATGTTTTTTGCTCATATTAAAACACTTCTTTCATTATAAAATTACACATAATATAATTATACCGCAAAATCCTCTTTATTTCAAGACGGATATTGCGGTTTGTAAATTTTGTTTTATTATTTTTGATTTTTATAGATAATTTCTTTTAGTATTTTATTCACTTCATCAATAGAGGCGGACAACGTCCGCAGGAAACAAGCAAAAATAGTCTTTATATTTTCAACTTCACGCACTCGCCCACTGTAATTACACATTACAAATTACGAGCAAAAAACAAATTCTCGTTTGATTGATTAATTTCCGCCTATCACAATTACGCATTATTATTACCGTGTTCCTACAGGGGCACTATATGCCGAAAAATTCACCATAGGATTAGTCGGGTCATATTTTATCTCGATAGTCTTGCCGACCTGAATATCCTCGCTTTCCTCGTAAACAAAGCACTCCCCCGAATACAAATTATTGCTGTTGGTGCTGAACTCATAGCGAACCTTGTAGCGAGATTTCTCTACAGACTTCCACGGCTGTTCCCAAGACTTGCTTGCATTCTCCCAAATTAACATTTTATTCTTCTCCGCATTTGCTTTGTTAAAAGAAAGGCTTCTTCCGTGTCTTTCATAAACTTGCAGATACTCGGTTTTTTCGGGCTTAGGAGTATAAGGCTGAACATAGTACGGAACTTTTTCAATGCCAATAATTTTAGCTTCTGCTGTTTTATATTCCCTGAAACGTTCCGCCGACCTTTTCGGTTTCTTCGTTGTAATATGCAGATACACAAGATATACTACAAAAATAAGGAATACTGCACCTACAATAATTAAAATAATAGATGTAACCATATTTGTTTTCCTTGAAATTTCCTGAATAGCGTCACGGTCAACATTATCGAACCCACTGCCTAACAAAGACAACATATTCAAATTCATAGTATTTTCCCCATTCCAAACTTTATTCTTTAATTTTGATTATACACAAAAAAGTGTGCGGTGTCAATAAGCGTGGAAATTTTCGCTTCAATCAAATGGACAAACACAAAAATTTAAAAAAAATTATAATAATTTCAAAAAAAATTCAAAAAACATATTGACAAATAAGCTATTACCTAATAATATGTGTATAGCGTATTATTCATATCGATTTACGCTTCGTGCATTTTCTGCAATATTTCGGAAATCATTTGTATTTATTATACGCAATTGCATAAAATTCACAGTATCAAATTAAAAAATATTTTTAGGAGGGAATACATATGGTATTCGAGCAAATTAAAGCTATTCTGGCAGAGAAGTTTGACGAGGAGGAAGATTCTATCACGGTTGACACTAACCTTGCCGAGGATTTGGGTGCGGATTCACTTGATTTAACAGATATCCTTATGGCAATCGAGGACGAGTTCGAGGTTGAAATTCCCGATGAGGATATCGAGAATATCAAGACTGTCGGAGATATCGTTGACTATATCGAAAACAGAAAGTAATTTTCACCAACAATTTGAATATCAAAAAACATTCGCCCTCTTTAAAAGTGGGCGATTTTATTTTTGAATTTTTTGTGAACTTTTCTAAAAAGTTGCATATATGCACGCATATTTTTACGGATTTCAAGGGAGTTATAGAAGAACATTTTTTTATTCGGCGGACAACGTTCGCAGGAAAAAGGCGGAAAGTGCAGTATTTTCTATAGTTTAATTTGATAATATCAATGATTTTAATGAAAAATTATATTGAAACAGTAATATTTAAAAAGCATAATGCAGATTTTTGGGGAGGTTAAAAA
Source organism: uncultured Ruminococcus sp. (assembly GCA_902763835.1). Taxonomy (GTDB): domain Bacteria; phylum Bacillota; class Clostridia; order Oscillospirales; family Acutalibacteraceae; genus RUG592. The sequence goes on from CACWTQ010000022.1 coordinate 49,141, forward strand.
TTTTGGAGATTGACGAGAAAAACAGAGTTAAAGAAAATCAAAGCAAGGGATTTATCGTTTTGTACAGAAGCTTGCTTGATTGGGAATACTCTGATGACGATGCGGTTTTTTCCTGTTTCGTAAAAATTCTTATGGCTGTGAATTATCAGGATAAGAAGTGGCACGGACAGACAATTGAAAGAGGAAGTCTGATTTGCAGTATTGACACTTTATCGAGTTTAATTCACATAAAAAGGACTACGCTTAAAAGATGTTTGAAAATTTTAAGTGAGTGCGGAGCAATTTCCATAGAAGTTGTACCGAATAAATATCATAAAATCACTGTATCTAATTATTCCAAATATCAAGATATAGTTAGCCGAAAAACGACCGACAAGCCGACTAAAAGAGCAACCAATAAGCCGACCGATAAAGCAACCGATAAGCCGACCACAACTAAACAATATAACAATATAACAAGTGGTGGTGTGTGTGCCCTACAGGCACACACACACACCACCACAGAAGAAGAAAAATCGGCTCTTCCGTCCGTCACGCCCTTGGGGGGCGAGCCGTCCGAGCCGCTTACACGTCGGGAATGGAGAACTTACTGCGAGCTTAAAGGCTATAACGAGTATCGTGCCGCCGAAGAGTGGATAAAGGTCAGAGGAGTTTTTTCGGAGGGTCAAAAGGCGAAAGTAAGAGAGTTCCTAAAGGAAAACGGAGAAGAATAATAAGGAACTGTCAGAAAATAACTTGAACATTTATACTTGTCTAATTTGCCCTGTGTGTCGTTACAACACCTTGAAATACGTCAGTATTCCTGCGTGTGCCTAACACAGAACAAATTATCCTGCGTCTAAATTGTTCAACTTATTTCCCAACAGTTCCTAATTTTGCGTACAATGTCTGCTTTTTTGCCGACCGTTGCCGACCAATTAAGAAATTTTTATAGAAAAAGGTTGAAATCTCTTTGTATAAAGGGTATAATTATAAGTTGTATAGTAATAAGGAACTGTCATAAAATAACTTGAACATTTATACTTGTCGAATTTGCCCTGTGTGTTGTGCCTAAGAGCCTGTTTAAAATCTTAGCGATACACGTCTTTTTGGCAAATTTTCCTGAGTCTAAATTGTTCAACTTATTTCCCAACAGTTCCTAAATATGGAGGTACAAAAATGGCACAGAACAAAAAAATGGTAGAAGCCATAACTTCACGAGATGAGGATTTCGCAAAGTGGTACACGGATATTGTAAAGAAAGCCGAACTTTGCGACTATTCGGGAGTTAAGGGCTGTATGATTTTCAGACCCTACGGCTATGCTATCTGGGAGAACATTCAGGCTGACCTCGACCGCCGCTTTAAGGAAACAGGTCACGAGAACGTTTATATGCCTATGCTCATTCCCGAAAGCCTTTTACAGAAAGAGAAAGACCACGTTGAGGGTTTTGCTCCCGAGGTTGCGTGGGTTACTCAGGGCGGTTCGGAAAAGCTTTCCGAACGTCTTTGCGTTCGTCCGACTTCCGAGGTGCTTTTCTGCGAGCATTACAAAAATGTAATCAATTCTTACAGAGATTTGCCAAAGCTGTATAATCAGTGGTGCAGCGTAATGCGTTGGGAAAAGACCACACGTCCGTTCCTCAGAACATCGGAGTTCCTGTGGCAGGAGGGTCACACAATGCACGAAACAGCCGAGGAGGCTCAGGAGGAGACCCTCACAATGCTTAAGGTGTATGAGGACTTCTACAGAGAAACTCTCGCTATTCCTGCGGTTGTCGGCAAGAAAACCCGTAAGGAAACATTTGCGGGTGCGGAAGCTACCTACACAATCGAGCCTATGATGCACAACGGTGTTGCTTTGCAGGGCGGTACTTCCCACTACTTCGGCGACGGATTCGCTAAGGCTTTTGACATCAAGTTTACGGGCAGAGATAACACCTTGCAGTATCCTTTCCAGACCTCTTGGGGTGTGTCTACAAGAATGATAGGTGCTATAATTATGGTTCACGGCGACGACGACGGTCTTGTACTGCCCCCGAAGATTTCTCCGATTCAGGCTGCGATTATCCCGATTGCACAGCACAAGGAGGGTGTTCTTGAAAAGGCGGACGAGCTTAAGAAACGTCTTGCCAAGGAGTTCAGAGTTAAGCTTGACGATTCCGACAACAGTCCCGGCTGGAAATTCAGTCAGTACGAGATGAAGGGCGTACCTGTACGAGTTGAGATAGGACCCAAAGACATCGAGAAGAACCAGTGTGTAATCGTAAGACGTGACAACCGTGAGAAGCTGTTCGTTTCCCTTGACAATCTTGAAGAAGCTGTGAGAGAGGCTTTAAAGGCTGTTCACGACAGTATGTATCAAAAGGCTCTCGACAATATGAACGAGAAAACTCACGTTGCCGTAACGTTTGACGAGTTTGTTGACACTGCAAAGAACAAGCCCGGATTCATCAAGGCTATGTGGTGCGGTGACGTTGAATGTGAGGACAAGATTAAAGACATTACGGGCGGTGTTAAGTCAAGATGTATTCCGTTTGAAGAAGAAAAACTTTCCGATGTCTGTGTATGCTGCGGAAAGCCTGCAAAGCACCAAGTATTCTGGGGAAAACAGTATTAAAAAATAGAGAATAAAGAAGAAACAAGAAAGATTAAAGTATTTTGTCGGAAAGTTCCGACCCTCAATAAGAGGTGATTAAATGCCAATTAATATTCCCGAAGATTTGCCTGCCGCAAAGGTTTTGGAAAGTGAGAATGTTTTTGTTATGAGTGACGAACGTGCTATGTCACAGGATATTCGTCCGCTTAAGATAATTATTCTCAATCTTATGCCGACAAAAATAGTTACGGAAACTCAGCTTTTACGGCTTCTGGGAAACAGTCCGCTTCAAGTTAAAATCGAACTTCTTCAAATGGCTTCACATACCTCGAAAAACACTCCTCTTGACCATTTGACCGCATTTTACAAGGTATTTGACGAGGTTAAGGATAACTACTATGACGGTATGATTATCACGGGAGCACCGGTGGAACTTCTGAATTTCAACGAGGTTGACTACTGGAACGAGCTTTGCAAAATTATGGAGTGGAGCAAGCACAATGTTTACTCAACTCTTCACATTTGCTGGGGAGCTCAGGCAGGTCTTTATTATCATTACGGTATTCCAAAATATATTTTTGATGAAAAGTTGTCGGGTATTTTTTCTCACAGAGTTCTGAAAACAAAGCACCCTTTGATGAGAGGAATCGATGATATATTTTATCTTCCCCATTCAAGAAACACAGGTGTTCGGACTATTGATGTTCAGCGGCACAGAGAACTTGAAATACTGTCGCTTTCTGACGAAGCCGGTGTATCGATTATCGGAAGCAGGAGCGGCAGGCAGTTCTTCATTCTGGGTCACCCCGAGTATGACAGAGATACTCTTGCCAAAGAATTTTTCCGTGACCTTGAGAAAGGTATCGACCCGAAAATCCCGAGTAATTATTTTCCCGAAAACAATACCGACGCAACTCCGGTAATGTGTTGGAAAAGTTATGCCAATTTATTATTTACCAACTGGCTGAATTATTATGTTTATCAGAATACTCCGTATAATTTGGCTGACATTTCAAACATACCGTACTATATGCCCGATATTCCCGACGACTACGAGTACAACATATAAAATTATATCTCCAAAAGGTGCTATCATCTTTTGGAGATTTTTTCAATTATTCTCTTGTGATACAAAATTCCAGAATATATCCTTAATTTCTTTACGGCTTTTTTTACGTATCAAAATTCGCTCACCGCTTTTCATAACGAAATCGTCATCTACTGCCGCAACGCAGTTCATATTTACAATAAAGCTTCTGTGGCAGCGGAGAAAACGCTTGTCGGAAAGTTCGTTTTCTATAACGTTCAAGTGCTTATAAATCGTGTAGTTATCACCGTTTGATGTATGAATGGTGCATTTTGAATTATCGCTTTCAACATAAATAATTTCGCTTAAGGGTACTCTTATAATACTCTTTCTGTGCTTAATCGGGTATGTGTTTATTCTGACCTTTCCTGAAAGTCTTTCCATTACTTTGCGAAAAATCAAAACCTCGCACGGTTTAGGAAGATATCCTGCCGCACCGACCTCGTAGCCGTCAACGGCAAAATCAACCGAAGAGCTGACGAGAATCAATTCACGCCGATAATTAACCGCCCTTAACAGATACGCAAATTCAATGCCGACAGAACTGTTATGTTCAACACTAAGAAAAATGAGATCAAAGCTCAAACCGCCTTTGATTTCGCAAAGCAAATCTTCACCGCCATTAAATCCGAAAATATTTACGGGTAATTCTCTTTCAAAAAAATATTTCTTCAGCATATCAATAAGAAATTCCGCCTCCTCGGAATTTTCATCGCAAACTGCAACGTTCATAAATATTCATCTCTTTCCTTAATAAAATAATTACAAAATTTCAATTTTATCTAAAAACTTTCCGTTTTCAAAAAATACGTTTTTTTCACACTTCATACAATATATCGATATTATAATTGATAAGCTAAATTTGATAGTATTTCTCACGAATCCGTTTTTTTTAATTATAACAAAGTTTTAGTAAAATTGCAACATATTTTTAATGCTTATTCATATTTTGTTATAGGAAATAAGGATAATCGTATCATAATATCTATGCGGATAAAAAAACATATAGCATAATTACAAGCATTACTATGTTACATTTTACTAATAAAAAAGCAGACACCCGAAAGTGTCTGCTTTGATTTTTTATGTATTGTTAATTAAGCAATAGCAGCCTTGACAGCATTCAGAAGCTCGTCATAAGTTTCAAATGCGGGCAGGTCGGGATTATCAGCCTTGATTTTATCGGTACTCTTAAATAGGAATCCTGCCTTGCTTGCTCTTATCATACCGAGGTCGTTGTAGCTGTCACCGCTTGCGATAGTTTCGTAACCGATAGACTGCAATGCTTTAACGGTTGTAAACTTCGAGTTTTCAACTCTCATCTTAAATCCCGTAACCTCGCCGCTGTCGGAAACGACAAGGGAGTTACAGAAGATAGTCGGATAACCGAGTTTTTTCATAAGCGGAGCGGCGAACTGAGTAAACGTATCGCTGATAATGATAACCTGACACAAGGAACGAAGTTCGTCAAGGAACTCCTTAGCACCGGGCATAGGGTCAATAGTTGCGATAACGTCCTGAATCTCCTTAAGACCTAAATTATGCTCTTTGAGAATAGCAAGTCTGTACTCCATAAGCTTATTATAGTCCGGCTCGTCACGGGTAGTTTTCTTAAGTTCGGGGATACCCGAAGCTTCAGCGAACGCAATCCAGATTTCGGGTACAAGTACGCCTTCCAAATCCAAACAAGTAATATACATAAAATTCTTCCTTTCGTACATATATGTTATATTATAACACTGTTTTCAAAATTAGTCAAACCCTAAGGAACTGTCAGAAAATAACTTGAACATTTATACTTGTCTAATTTGCCCTGTGTGTCGTTACAACACCTTGAAATACGTCAGTATTCCTGCGGTCCAACAGTTCCTAATCTATCAGGCAGACTGCCTGTGCCGATATTCCCTCTTCCCTGCCTGTAAAGCCTAATTTCTCTTCGGTAGTCGCTTTTACATTCACACAGTCGATATCAATGCCGCAAACGTTGGCAATGTTCTCCCTCATTTGCTGAATATACGGTTTCATCTTGGGCTTTTGTGCAATAATTGTTGCATCTATATTTGATATTTTGTAACCTTTTTCACCAATTGCCGTGCGTACCTCTTTCAAAAGTACAAGACTGTCCGCACCCTCGTATTTTGGGTCGTTATCGGGAAAAAGTCCGCCTATGTCGCCCAGTGCCGCCGCTCCCAGCAGAGAATCCATTATTGCGTGTAAAAGTACGTCTGCGTCGGAATGACCAAGCAAACCTAACGTATGAGGTATCTCAACACCGCCTATAATCAGCTTTCTGCCCTCAACAAGCTTATGTACATCGTAACCGTGACCTATTCTCATATTCTCACCTCATTTTCAAAAATGCTTCCGCTACCGCTATATCCTCAGCGGTAGTTATTTTTATATTAGTGTAATCTCCCTTGGTGATATGTACCTTACCGCCTACGGATTCTATAAGCTGACAATCGTCCGTGAAATCGTTATTGTCGGCAATTGCTTTTTGATACGCTTTATTGTAGGTGTTTTTGTCAAATACCTGTGGGGTCTGAATGATGAACAGCTTATCCCTCGGGGGTGTGCTTTCAACAGTATTATTCTCGACCAATTTCACCGTATCTTTTACAGGCACTGCAAGCGTAGCCGCACCGAACGTTACAGCGTCTTCTATAACCTTTTGAATATCTGTGGGTTTTACAAGAGGTCTTGCACCGTCGTGAATAGCTATGACATCACAGCGTTTATTGACCATTGAAACACCGTTGCCCACGGATTTTTGTCTTGTACTTCCGCCTGTTGTGAACTTAATCGGAACAGTTACAGTATCATCGAAAAGCGTTTTGAATGTATCAATATCACTTTCGGGACAGACAATGACAATTTCATCGACAATCCCCGAACATTCAAAAGCGTAGACTGTATGCTGCAAAACGGTCTTATCGCCTATTTTCAAAAGCTGTTTACTCACAGCGGATTTCATTCTCGTTGAAGAACCTGCCGCAACGACCACAGCGGAAACAAATTTTTCGTTTAGCATATTTTCACCTCCGGCAGATTATAAATGTACAGTAAGGAAATTAGCAAGCAAATCAACCGCTGCAACACAGAGATACACTACTACAATAAAACCGACAATTGACAAAATTTTAACAATTCTGCGTTTAGTCGGCGACATCTCTTTCCACTCAGGTTCGTCGGGGAGGTCAAGCTTTTCGTAATACTCGGGGATTTCCATAGCCGAAACACTACTGAGAGCGTCAATACCCTTTTTAAAAAAGCTGATTGGAACATAATAGACATAGCTGCCGTCCGCAACGCCCATAACAGGCGAAATTTTTGAAACAACCTGCTCCGAATACGGGATTTTTGCTTTGACAAGAGTTTGCTCGACTATACCTTTATTTACCTCGTTTACGATGATTAATTTTACAGGCTGGTTTAAATCTATTTTACTTGAAAACTTTTTTCCGCAGTCGCATTTTTTGTTTTCAGAAAATTCTATTTTTTTACATTTTGAACAATATTGCATTATATTAGCTCCTTAAAAAACTTCTGTATTAATAATACTACAAAAAGTATATATTTGTCAACCGGGCAACGCCCGGCGGGCAACGCCCGCTGGAAATACGTGAAGACAGTTACTAAAAACATTAACTTATGAACCCGACCGAAAATTAATTTTAACGCAGGTGATAAAGTCAAACCTTTACAAATTCGTCAAATAATGGTATTATTATAAATAAGAAAAAGAAAAGAATACAAAACTCGGAGGTTGTAAAATGCGTAAAATTTTAGCAATCTGGGCGGCAAAGTTAGCCGCTGCCGGTGCAAGACTTCTCGGCAAGAACGGCAGCTCTATGCCCGGCTCAATCGCTTTGAAAATTTGTCCCGATATCCTCACAAGGCTTTCAAACGATATCGAAAAGGATATTATAGCCGTTTGGGGTACTAACGGCAAAACTACAACTAACAATATGATTTACACCGTTCTCGAAAATCAAGGCTATAAGATAGTATGTAACAAAGTGGGTTCAAATATGCTTTCGGGTGTTGTTTCCGCTTTCATTTCGTACAGTACTCTCAGCGGCAGGGTTAAGGCTGATTATGCCTGTCTTGAAATGGACGAAGCTTATGCCCGTATTATTTTAAAGTACCTCACCCCCACAAAAATTGTTATCACAAATCTTTTCCGTGACCAAATGGATCGTTACGGCGAAATCGACACAACCATTTCATATATACAAATGGCTCTCGACAAGGCTAAGGACGCTACGCTTATTCTCAACGGCGACGACCCTCTTACCGCTTCTCTCGGCACGAATTACAAGAATACCCGATATTACGGTATCACCGAAAATCTCGGTTTGAACCTTAACGAAACCCGTGAGGGACGTTACTGCCGTGCCTGCGGAAACGAGCTTAAGTACGACTTTTACCAGTATGGTCAACTGGGTAAGTATCACTGCGACAAGTGCGGATTTTCCCGACCTATGCCCCAATATGACGGTAAAAATATTACTGTTGACGATTATGTTAGTTTTGATGTATGCTCAACTCACGTTGATTTACCGTGCAAGGGTATTTACAATATTTACAACGCTCTTGCGGCTTTTGCGTTCTGCGACAGCTGCGGCATTGAAAAATCCGACATCGCTAAGGGTTTGCAGAAGTACAAGGGTCAAATCGGCAGAATGGAAGAGTTCACGATTAAGAACAAGCTTGTTGTTTTCAACCTTGCGAAAAATCCTGCGAGCTTCAATCAGAGTATCGGAAACATTATCAACGAAAAGCGTACAAAAGACGTTATAATCGGCATTAACGACAACGACCCCGACGGCAACGACGTTTCGTGGCTCTGGGACGTTGACTTCGAGAAGCTCAAAAACGATTCGATTACAAGCTACACAACCACGGGTATTCGCTCAAAGGATATGGCTGTCCGCTTGAAATACTGCGACATCGACGAAAAGAAAATGACTGTCGGCGGCGATATGAAGCAGGATATTCTGAACGCTGTAAACGGCAAGGGCGAAAGAGTTTACATTGTGGTAAATTACACGCTGCTGTTTTCGACTAAAAAGATTTTGAGTGAACTGGAGGAAGAAAAATGAAACTGAGAATTGCTCACCTTTACCCCGATTTGCTCAATCTTTACGGCGATATCGGCAACATTACCACAATCAGAAAACGCTGCGAATGGAGAGATATTCAAACTCAGGTTGATTCCATTTACGGAAACGAAAAAATAACATTCACAGATTACGACCTTGTTTTCCTTGGCGGCGGCTCGGACAGAGAACAGCTCCTTGTTCGTGACAAGCTTATTTCAATGAAAAAAGAGATTTCGGCATACGTTGAAAACGGCGGTGTACTTGTGGCGGTCTGCGGCGGATATCAGCTTCTCGGCAGCTACTACAAGCTTGAAAAGGAAACTATTCAGGGTTTGGAGATTCTGGATATTCAAACGGAGGTCGGAGATACACGTCTGATTAGCAACGTTGTTCTCGAAAACGAACAGTTCGGAACTATTGTCGGCTTTGAAAATCACGGCGGAAGAACAAACATAAACAATCACACTCCCCTCGGAAAGGTACTTTACGGCAACGGCAACAACGGCAAGGACGGTTACGAGGGTGTTGTGTACAAGAATGTTATTGCGACGTATCTTCACGGTTCGCTGCTGCCGAAAAATCCCGTTCTCAGCGACCATATTATAAAAATGATGTTGGAGCAGAGAGGACTTCCCTCGGAACTTAAACCACTTGATGACAGCATTGAGAACGAAGCACACAAATATATTGTGGATAGATTTGTTAATAGCAAAAAATAGTAAAATCCGCACAAACTCTTTACTTGAGTATGTGCGGAATTTTTGTATTCACCCTAACAAAATATGCGTGAACTCTTTCGGCAGCAGAGATTCAACCCTCATAAACTTATTAGTAATCGGGTGAATGAAACTTACCTCACCGCAATGCAAAGCCTGTCTGTTAATAAACGTACGTGAACCACCGTACATATCGTCGCCTGCAAGCGGATATCCAAGATATGACATATGTACCCTGATTTGGTGAGTTCTGCCTGTTTCCAAATCAAACTCTACAAGCGTGTGATTATTTCCCCACTCAATCGGCTTATAATGCGTAACCGCACGAACTCCGCCCTCACCGACCTCACGCTGAATTGAATGTCCCTCTTTTAAGCAAATAGGTGCGTCAACAGTTCCGCTGTTTTCGATAATACCCTCACAGACGGCAATATATTTTTTCTTCACGGTTTTCGGCAGACGTGCCGCCGCATACGCATTTTTTGCGGCAAGGAGTGTTCCCGAGGTGTCACGGTCAAGGCGGTTAATTGCACGGAAAGTCCAAACCTCGCTGTGAATTTTCGCATAGTAAGCCGCCGCATTTGCAAGCGTATCGTCAATATGACCGTGTACGGGGTGAACTGCCATAAACGGTGCTTTATCAAAAATTATAATATGCTCGTCCTCGTACAAAATGTCAATCGGGAGATTCACAGGGGTAATATCGTTTTTCTCTTCGGGGAGAGTTATCACAATTTCATCGCCGACATTCAAGGTATCTACTGCACGGATATGTTCTCCGTTTCTTGTTATTCCGTTATCAATAAGCTTTAGTTGTCGAAGTAATGTTGACGATACTTCACATTTTCTTCTCAAAAATTCTTTGACAAGTTTTTTATCGTAATCTTCGTTTACTTTGAAATTTATTTTAGTACCCATATTTTACCTCTTTTGACATAGCAGATTGGTTATAATAATTACATACTATTTGAAAGGTTGTCCTGCTATGTCAAAGTTCTTTAAAAGAATTTTTCCTGTATTTTTATCCTTTGCTTTATTTATCACAACAATTCTGTTATGCTGTTTAAAAAATGCCGATAATGACAGCAACATTAACAAACCTCCCGACATCATCACGGAAACAAATGACGAAATCCTTTTCACTCCCCCAAAAATTTCAAATAAAACTCACGTTTTTCACAAAGATGAAATGCGTGGTGTGTGGGTGCCGTACTTCAATTTATCAAACGGCAGCACTCCAATGAGTGAGGACGAATTCAAATCTCACTTTGACAATATTATCAAAACTGCCAAAAACAACGGTATCAACACGCTTTTTGTTCACGTTCGTTCTCATTGTGACGCAGTTTATCCGTCCGAAATATTTCCGTTTTCGGATATATTCACGGGCAATTCGGAGGTTGCTCCCGATTACGACCCTCTTGAATATATGATTTCCGCTTCGCACAAGGCAGGCTTGGAGTTTCACGCTTGGCTTAATCCTTTCAGGGTTATTTCCGATACGGAAAAAAAATCTCTTGGCGAAAACAGTCCGTGTTACAAATGGCTGCACGATGACAATCCCGACAACGACCGCAATCTTATTGAGTATAACGGCGGTTTGTATTTAAATCCGTCGCAGCCCGAAGCTAGGTCGCTTATCATTAACGGTGTGAGGGAACTTGTCAATAACTATGACGTGGACGGAGTTCACCTTGACGACTACTTTTATATGTTCACGGAGCTTGAATATGACGCAGAGGACTATGCGAATTATGTCGAAAACATTGACAACGGTTTTGAACCTCTTCCGCTTATGCAATGGAGATGTACAAATATTAACGTTCTTGTTTCGGGTATATACGCTGTAATTAAGAATATTGACGAAAATATTCTCTTCGGTATATCTCCGCAGGGCAATATGGAAAACGACCTCGAAATGGGGGCGGACGTTTACTCGTGGTGCAGCCGTTACGGTTATGTCGATTACATAGCACCGCAGATTTACTACAATTCTGATAACCCCTCTCTTCCCTTTGAGGAAACCGTTGACAATTGGAAAAATATTATCACAAACGACAAAATAAAATTATATGTGGGATTGGCACTATATAAAGCAGGAAGTGATGATGACGAGGGAACTTGGCAGACAAGCGACGATATTATACAAACTCAAATCGAATACACTCGCTCCGCAGATACGGACGGATTTATTCTGTATTCGTGGGAGTTTTTGGAAAACGAACAAACTCAAAATGAAATGGATAATGTCAGGGATATAATGTAATATCTTCATCAAAATTCACTCTTCTGTAATTGTCAATATTGATTTTGTCCGCCATAACTTCAATGCTGTTATGCAAAATCAAAGCTTCTTTTTGTGCCTTTGTAAGCTGTTTAATTCTGTATTCAAGCCGACAGGCAAGCGTTCTGTTATCACTTTCCCACACCGCTTCAAGCTTCTTGGCGGTGTGGTTTTTTGTGTATTTTGCACATTTTTCGTTTTTGGAAAAATGCTCCGTCATTCGGCGTTTTACATCTGTTGTAATGCCTGTGTAAATACTGTTGTCCGTACATCTTAACATATATGTATAATATTTTTGATTATTGTTATTCATAGTCATCTTCTAAAAACATAATATGATTCTGTAAAATTTTACCGCAATTTTTGCAGGGCATTTTATTGAAAATTTTCGGCATTTTCCAACAGTCAATGTAAGTAAGCATAACGGAGTCACCGCTCTCAAAAAACGGCATTAAAACACGTCCATTATTGTGTCGGCACTCTCTGCACAGCCAATTTTCTTTGTAAAAAACGTGATGAAATTCGCCGTCAATGAGCATACACAAAACAGCAATATTCCAAGTTTTATAATTGGTTTTTAAACGTAATATTCCGAAACGCAGATTGTATTTATCGCAAACCGTTGGTATATACAATAGATTCCCTATGATATTATCCGAAAAATATTCACTGACAATTTCGCTTTTTAAAAAGCTTTCTTCAAGACCCTTTTTCACAATTATTGTTTCTGTACCGTCAATATTTATTGTGCTTTCAAAGTATTTTGAAATTTCGGTCATTATATTTCACTCCAATTATGTTTTGGTAATTTTTATTTCATTTTCGTAATATTCAAAAAGTTTATCACGAACATTTTCAAATTCGGAGATATTTATCTCGTTTTCATCGTCAAAAATAATATCCTCATTAAAATATTTACCTGCAAGAATACGAACGTTGTTTTTATATGCAACGACGAAAAAGTAATATCCAGAATCTTCTATTTCCTGTAAAGGCACTTGGTAACTGTAATCATTCTCGATATCGTAATCTTCGGGGAACGTAATTTCACAAAGCTTTTTAAACAAATCCGCCGTACTCATACGGTACAAATCGGCATTGACTTTCGGCTGAAAATTCGGCATAGTCGAATTGAAAAGAAAATCCAAATCGGTGTTTAGGGTCGTTGTTCTGAGCGTATCGGGATACATTTTGCCATTTAAATATACATACATAATACCGTTGATGAACGAATCACTTTCCCATTCGGGTACACGTTCAATCAGAAATGCGAATTTATCGGGGTTTCCGAACAGCATATTTCCACCGCCTTTAAAGTGTTTTCATTATGAAATATCGTTAATGATATTACCCTTTTCGACATTGGGTTTAATCAGATTTTCAAATGCGTATTCCCAGAGAATTTCCGAACCCTGTACGGTCGTTTTATTCCTGCCTAGAATTTTACTCAGAACAACCGAATGTTCTCTCCACGCTTTGCCGTTTGTGTGGTCGTTCAACATCATCGGCTGGAGATTATCCATAGCGTGAGCAAAATTCGCTTCGGGGGTATCGTTACGCTCGAACTCTTCCCAGAGGTCACGAAGCTGTTGACCCTTGTCTTTCGGGAGAATGCCGAAAATTCTGTCGGCAGCTTTTAACTCACGTTCACGCTGGGTTTGCTTGCCGATTTCGTCGTAAGCGTAGGTATCGCCTGCGTCGATTTCGACAATATCGTGAATGAGAATCATTGTAACGGTTTTGAGAACGTCGATTTTTTTGTTTGAATATTCACTCAGCAGAATAGCCATTAAAGCGGCATGCCAAGCGTGTTCGGCATCGTTTTCCTTTCGTACTGCACCAGTGAGGTAGGTTTGTCTGCCAATAAATTTTTCATTGTCAATTTCACGGCAGAAGTCGAAGAGTTTGTTTAAATTTTCGTCATTCATATTTGTAACCTCCGTGTAAAATGTATTATTATTATATCACAAATCGTTTGAAATTTGCAATACACAATTAAAATAGAGAATAACGAATAAATTATAATTATATAACTTTGCACAGGCGGAATTTTCGGTGTTGGATGGTTCATAGACACTATTGCTCTTTTGCTCAAACCCGACCCGTATTATGTATAATTTATTACACATTTAATTACATATTTAACATTCTCCTCTCTTTAAATTTATACTTATTTGTAACATAAATTTTACGAAATTTTTCTTTACAATTTCTTAAAAACGTGTTAAAATAAAAAGGTAAATTTTAGAAAAGAGGAGAATTTTTATGTTAAAAAAATGTTTAGCTGAATTTCTCGGAACTGCTGTGCTTGTAACGTTCGGCTGCGGTGTTGCTGCGACTAACGGTCTTGGAGCAGGCTATGTCGGAATTGCACTTGCATTCGGTTTTGTAATCGTTGCAATGGCATATTCGATTGGAAATGTTTCCGGCTGTCATGTGAACCCGGCTGTTTCGCTTGCTATGCTCATCAACAAGAAGCTTACCCCTGCGGAGTTCTGCGGTTATGTTATTAGCCAGTTCTTGGGTGCAACCTTTGGAGGATTTATCCTCTACGCTATGCTTTCCGGCACAAATTTCCTTGCCGAAAACGGTTTGGGCACAAACGGCTACGGCAGCCTTTCCACAACAGGTATTGGTGCGGGAGCTGCGTTTATTACAGAAGTCGTTTTGACATTTGTATTTGTGTTTGCAATCTGCGGTGTTACAAGTAAGCCTAACTTTGGCAATGTTGCCGGACTTGTTATCGGTTTGTCGCTTACACTCGTTCATCTTCTCGGTTTGCCGCTTACAGGTACATCTGTAAACCCTGCAAGAAGCTTTGGTGCTGCTCTTGTTTCGGCTGTTTTGGGCTGTGCAAACGGTTCGGCTGCATTGGGTCAGGTTTGGCTCTTTATAGTTGCTCCCCTTATCGGCGGTGCGTTGGCAGCTCTTGCTTACAGTGCTTTAGATTCTCAGGAAACTGCTCCAACCAAGCCTGTAAACAACACTTCGTCAAAATCAAAGAAAAAGAAATAATTTTTTTTATTTGACACGTGAAGATAGTTATATATTAACATAACTTTGCGTACCCGACCGAAAGTTGTTTTTATTGAGGAGTTTTAGGTTTCTCCTTTTATAGTTGGGATTTTATAAAATTTAAAAATGACAATATACCGCTCCTGCTTTTTTGGAGCGGTTATTTTTTTGTTTATATTTTGTATAATATTTGTTAAAAATTTTTTCTTAAAAACCGTCTTCCCACTATCACAATTAGGAACTGTTGGGAAATAAGTTGAACAATTTAGACAAGTATAGATGTTCAAGTTATTTTCTGACAGTTCCTTACGCATTACAAAACTTCCAGCCGCACCAATAACTCAACCTTGGAAAATAAATTTTCGATTTTCACAATTACGCATTAATTTGTTCTGTTGACAATTTCGTTCCGATGTACTATAATTATTGCTATAGAGATTACATTGATAAGGGTGATTAATATGAATTATGTTATGTCGGACATTCACGGCGAATATGATAAATTTTTAGAAATGCTCCAAAAAATCAATTTACAGGACGAAGATACTCTTTATATCCTCGGTAACGTTGTTGACTTCGGTGCAGAGCCTATAGAGGTTCTCAACGAAATGGCAGACCGCCCCAATATTTATCCGATTATAGGCAATCACGAGAGAATGGCTGTTGACGTGCTGTCATTGCTTATGGACGATATCTCCGAGGGCAAACTTGACAAGCTAAGTCCCGACACAGTTAAAGGTATTGCCGAGTGGAGAGAAAACGGCGGTCAGTCAACTCTTGAAGAGTTCATTAAGCTTGTTGAAGATGAACGTCAGGATATTCTCGACTACCTTTGCGACTTTACGAATTTCGAGATTGTGGACACCGACAATAAAACCTTTATTCTCGTTCACTGTGGTCTGGGTGATTTCGATAAAAAGGGTAAAAAACTTAAAAGTTATTCAGTAAAAGATTTAACTTCTACCGCTGTTGATTACGAAAAGAAATATTTTGACGACGATTCTATTTTTGTAGTTTCGGGTCATGTGCCGACTTATGAACTGTGCGGTGAAGATAAAATTTACTTCTCTCACAATAATATTTGTATCAACTGCGGAGTTGCGGACGGTAAAAAGCTCGGGTGTCTTTGCCTTGACACTATGGAAGAATATTATGTGTAAAAATTAATTTTTATATTAGGAACTGTTGGGAAATAAGTTGAACAATTTAGACGCAGGATAATTTGTTCTGTGTTAGGCACAACACCGCAGGAATACTGACGTATTTCAAGGGGGCAAATTAGACAAGTATAAATGTTCAAGTTATTTTCTGACAGTTCCTTAAGTAGTACCTTTGGGCAAAATGAAGTATGCACTGAGTGCAAATGTTGCTCTGTTGTGCGACAGGTGATTGCGATGAAAGAACCCCCTTTTAAAATAACAAACGAAATTATAGATTTACTTGCCGAAGCGGCGGAACTTACCGGAAGAATCACAGTTACTTCTCGGCTTGATAAAAATCCCGTACTACGAAGAAAAAACCGTATTCGTACGATTTACAGCTCGCTGGCTATCGAACAAAACGTTTTATCGGTCGAGCAGGTTACGGCGGTACTTGACGGAAAGCGTGTTATCGCACCGCCAAAGGATATTGAAGAAGTAAAAAATGCCTACGAGATTTACGAGCTTTTAGACACGCTGAACCCATACTCTTCATCGGATTTGCTAAAGGCTCACGGTGTGATGATGCGAGAACTTACTGCGGAATCGGGCGAATACCGTTCGGGGGCGGTCGGTGTTGTTGACAGCAGTACCGGAAAAATTATTCATTTCGGCACGCTCCCTCAATATGTGCCGGGTGCTGTTGAAAATTTACTGAGTTGGGCAGAGGAAAGCACAGTGCATATGCTTATAAAAAGCTGTGTGTTTCACTATGAATTTGAGGTGATACACCCGTTTGCGGACGGTAACGGTCGAATTGGCAGGCTTTGGCACACGCTTATGCTGTCGAAATGGAATCCTGTTTTTGCGTGGCTTCCCGTGGAATCTATGATACACAACCGTCAAGACGAATATTACAAGGTTATTCGATACTGCAACAATGTTTGTGATTCGACAGAGTTTATCGCTTTTATGCTTGATGTTATAAACGATGTTCTGAATGAAGCGGCAGACGGAATGTCATAATAACAATCATTATGTTTTCTGTTATAACAATTAAATTCCCATATACTCAGGTTTTAACAATCTGAATATATGGGAATATTTTTATGTATTTGTTAAAACAAATTGTCAATCTGAATTTTTCAATTCCTTAAGAAATGCTCTAATTCTGTCAAGTGCCTCTTTAATATGCTGCACGGAGTAAGAGTAAGAAACTCTCACAAAGCCCTCTCCGCTTTCTCCGAACGCACTGCCCGGAACTACCGCAACATGCTTCGACATAAGCAGCTTTGAGGCGAACTCCTCCGAACTAAGTCCCGTTGACTTTATGCACGGGAACACGTAAAACGCACCTTTAGGCTCAAAGCAAGTTAATCCCATTTCGTTGAAAGAGTCCACAATAAGCCGTCTTCTCATATCGTATTGTTCACGCATTTCTTCAATGTCAAAATCGCCGTTTTGGAGTGCTTCTATAGCCGCATACTGTGCCGTTGTCGGAGCACTCATAATTGCGTATTGGTGCAGCTTTGTCATCTGGGAGATAATCTGCTTGGGACCCAGAGCGTAACCCAATCTCCAGCCTGTCATTGCATATGCCTTTGAAAATCCGCTGACAATAACAGTTCTCTCTTTCATACCCTTGACCGATGCAAAAGAGGTAGGCTTCATTCCGTAGGAAAGTTCGGCATAAATCTCGTCCGACAATACAATTAAGTTGTGCTTTTCGATTACAGGGGCAATTGCTTCGTAATCCTCTTTACTCATTGACGCACCTGTCGGATTGTTCGGGTACGGCAAAATCAGGAGCTTAGTTTTATCGGTAACCTTTTCCTCGATTTCCTCTGGGGTAAGACGGAAATCATTTTCCGCTTTGGTTTCGATTATTACAGGTGCAGCACCTGCCATAACCGTAAGCGGCTCATAACATACAAAAGACGGCTGAGGTATAAGCACCTCGTCACCCTCTTCAACAAGACAGCGTAATGCACCGTCAATTGCTTCCGAACCGCCGACTGTAACAAGTGTATCCGTATCGGGGTTATACGTTACACCAAAACGACGTTCAAAGTAGCTGCAAATCTCAACTCTCAGCTGGGAAAGACCTCTGTTAGGGGTGTACCACGTTTTACCCATTTCAAGCGATTTAATGCCCTGTTCCCTAATGTGCCAAGGAGTATGGAAATCAGGCTCACCGATACTCAGCGAGATTACGTTATCCATTTCATTTGCAATATCAAAAAACTTTCTTATACCCGAAGGCTTAGTATTCTTAATTCTATTATTTAAAAAACAATCATAATCCATTATAAAATACATTCCCTTTCGTCCTTATCGGAGCTTAAATTCTGCATATCAACCATATTCGACTTATACTTTGTGAGAATAAAGTGCGTGCTGGCGGAAAGCACCGAATCAAGCGGCGACAATCTTTTTGCAACAAACATTGCTATCTCCTGAATGGAATGACCCTTAACAAAAACTGCAAGGTCGTAATTTCCTGCCATAAGGTAAACACCCTCAACCTCGTCAAAAGCCATAACACGCTCGGCGATATCGTCGAAGCCTTTGTCACGCTTTGGGGCAACCTTAAGCTCGATAAGGGCACGAACCTCCGAACCGGGAACTTTCTCCCAGTTAATGAGAGCCTTGTAACCGCAGATAACGCCGGAGTTCTCAAACTCCGTAATCTGCTTTCTTACCTCTTCCGGGGTAATATTGAGCATTGACGCAAGTTCATTATCGGTGAACTTGCAGTTGTCTTGTAACAATTCAAGTAAACGGTTTTTCATAATATTCTCTCCTTTTATATTACATATGACTACCTATTTTGCAGATTCTTTCGGATTACTTTTCTTTTTAAACAAACTCAGTGATGAAAAAGCATAAAGTTTAAAATTTTCTCCCTCATACCTTTCCATAAAAACTGTTGCGTAACCCAAAATAAGCCAGAAAAAAGTTGTCATAATTGTGATATCGTAAATCAAAGTTTTCTCAAAAAAAGCGTACACGCAATAAGCGGCAATAAACGATGCAAGGCACGGGAAAATGTCGCTTCTGATAGTCGGCTTTACGGTGAAAATGGTTTTTACCATTCTCCAGCCTAGGCATATCGTAAATCCCATAAAGAAGAAGAAACCAATAAAACCGGAACAGACTATAATTGTAAGATAGCCGTTGTGGAGGTCGCTGTACTTCATCTTATTGTTGTTGTAGCGGTTGCCGTAAATAGTGATGTTTCCCTTGCCCACTCCCAAAATCGGGTGGTTCTTGATAACGTTCACACCCTGTTTGAACAGCTTTATTCTGCCGCTGTCTATATTTTTATTTTGATGTTCAAACGTAGTAATTTGGTTCAAAGCGTCGTCGCTGTCTTCAAAGGTATTGGCTGTGTCTTCGGGCGAACTCATTGTATAAGTTGTTCCGGTCTGAGTAACATATCTCAAACTGAAGCTGAGTGCTGTCACTGCCACAAAAATAAGGATAAGAGCAAGTGCTTTCTTGAACAGCAATTTGAAATTAATCTCCTTACCGCCAAAAAGACGATAACATATATACCCAATTGTATAACAGACAATAATAAGAATTGCCGCATTTGAATCCGTAAGGAAAATAACAAACAAATTAACCGCTGCCGAAATCATAATAACTGCACGGCGAGATTTTGTGAGTGGTTTTCCTGTAACATTTTTGCAAAAGTCGCCCTGCCACAGTATATGACAGCCGAACGCAGAACAGAAAGAGGTAAAAGCCATAAGATTAGGGTTAAAGTAAACACCTGTAAATCTATTCTCGTATACAACAAGATAACCGAAAATATAAGTAATACTTTTACCTATTGTGTAAAGTGTGATAAGACTTATAATATTAAGCACAAGTGACAGCCAAAGCAAAATATTACAGAGTATATATATTTCCTTATAGATTTTTTTTCTGCCGTCCTCGGTATGAGCTTCCGTATGAAGACCGTAGAACATAAAAAATATCAACGGTAAAAATATCACGTAGCCGACACTTTCCCAGATTCCCGAGCTATACCCTCTCACGAAAACAGTGACAATATTTGTTGCTATAAACAGCAGCAGCCACCCATAGTAATTGACTTTTTTTATATTATTTTTGTATACATATCTTTTAACAAAAAGGGTTAAACCCCAAATAAATATGAACACTGCACAGACAATTGCAGGTACACTGATGTAACCGATTTGACACAATATCAAATCAATAACAAACGCAATTCTAAATACCGAAGTATTGTTACGAAGAGCATCTAACCGTGTGTTATAATGCTCCACTCTATCACCGCCTTTCGTTCATAATACCGTCAATTTAATGACAATATTATATTCAAAGCATATGGTTACGTGCCGATTTTAATCACCGTTAAAATCATAACGTAAAAATCATAAAAGAAGTTAAACTTTTCTATATAATTAAGATTGAATTTCATTTTTTGCGGAAGGATATCTTCGATATACGCCTTTTCCACATCATCGGCTTTTTCGAGAATTTCCTCTTCATTGCGGAACTGTATGCTTGTCATAGATGTTATACCTGCCGGCATAAGCAAGGTTGCATACATTTCGGTGGTATATTTTTCAACATATCTTTCGACTTCGGGTCGAGTGCCGACGAACGACATATCCCCCGAGAGGACGTTGAAAAGCTGAGGCATTTCGTCAAGTCTGAACTTGCGAAGAACGTGACCGACCTTAGTAATACGGCTGTCCGTGCCGGCGGTGACCTGAGAATTTTTGCTGTTATCGTTCACAAACATAGTACGGAACTTAAAAATTTTAAATATCTTGCCTCCCGAAGTAACACGTCTTTGTCTGAAAAAAACAGGACCTTTCGAGTCGGCTTTTACCAAAACCGCAACCACCGCCATAGGAATTGCCAGAATGATTAAAAGACTCACGGCGAAAATTATATCAAAAAATCTTTTAAAGAATAAATCAATTTTTTTCTTGGAAAGGATTTCATAATATTTTTTCACGTCATCATTTTGCATTTCGGGTGGAAGAGATGAAAATTTAGGCAATAGCATTTTTATCACAAACCTTTTGCGGACAACGTCCGTTTTTTTAATACGTGAAGACAGTCCTTTTTTAATACGTGAAGACAGTCCGTTTTTTTAATACGTGAAGACAGTCCGTTTAAAATCTGGCTTTACGAACCCGACCGATAGTTGATTTTTGGCGAGAGTTTTAGGTTACTCTTTACATAGTTTATTTTTTGGCGAGAGTTTCAGGTTACTCTTTACATAGTTTATTTTTGGGCGAGAGTTTCAGGTTACTCTTTACATAGTTTATTATACACGTTTTCGGAAATTTTTTCAACTGTTTTTTAATATGCTGAAATATTTTATTTATACTTTGTCTTTTATAGGTTTAGGGCAAAAAAGAGTGCGGAATATCCGCACTCCCTTTCATATATACTCACGTCTAATAACATTTACCACTGTTCTCTCTTCTTCTTTAACTCTTCACTCTTCTCTGAAAATAAGGAACTGTTGGGAAATAAATTGAACAAATTATCCTGCGTCTAAATTGTTCAATTTATTTCCCAACAGTTCCTAATTTAAATTCAGCTGTAAATTTTATTTTATTGTACCATATATTTTAGAAATTTTCAATACATTTTATGTAAATAAAAAACGCTGCCGACCGCATTGGGAAGACAACGTTTTTCTTATACTTTTAATATAGGTTATTATTGTCGAAAATTAATCAAAACATATTCATAAGACCATTAAAGTTAAAGCTGTCGTAATAATCCTCAAAATCATATCCGTAATTTGAAATGGAAAGTATCTGCCATTTTGAACCGTCCTTGCAGAGGAACAATGTCATATTGCTTTCGTACTTATCCGAACCGCTCTTGCCGTTTACAGTAATATCCGCAAGCATAAGACCGTTTACTTTTAATTTCTGTCCGCTTAATCTCGAAATAATTTCGTTAAACTTTTTTAGCTCGTCCTTATCGGCTTTTTCCTCGGCTGTAATCTCATATTCGACATTATATTTCGAGCCTAGTTCATACTCGAAATTTTCAAAGAATTTTTTTGATTCATTTTCAAATGATTCCTCAAGAATCTGCTCGGTAAACTCATTGAAATCTCCGCCTACCTGCTTCTTAAGTTCACCGTCCTTTGCAATATTGGCTGTTTCAAAGAAATAAACTACCGCATTCTTCAAGCTCTTGGAAACCTCGGCAGACATAGCCTCGCCGTCACAGTCGATGAATGCTGTCATATATCTGTCGATTGTATTGTCGGGGTTTGAGCCAATAACCGAAACAACACCGATAATGATTGCAGCTACCAAAATCAAAGCAACCACGGGAATTGCAATCACAATAATATTGTTTTTATTTTGCAGCAAGCCTTTCAGACCGCCGACGTTCGGAGCGGCAGACGTACCGCCGGGAGGATTAAATCCGCCGTTGGTGGGAGTGGGGTTCGGATTAAAAACCGGAGTAACAGGCTGAAAGCCGCTGTTGCCGACAGGGGGAGCGGGATTCGGTATATTTTCGCCAAAACCGGCAGGCTGCTGAGGCTGTGGCTGATTCTGAGCTGCTCCGCAGTTTCCGCAAAATATGGAATTATCTGAAAGTTGTGCACCGCAATTTTTACAAATCATATTAATACCTCCTGAGTTACTTTCATTATTTTTCATCAAAGCTGTAGATTTTCCACTTATTCTCATCTTCGAGAGTAAGTATCAATTCAATATTTGCTGATGATTTTTTACCGTCAAGGGAAGCTGTAATTTTATAATCTACAATTCTAGCATCTTTGATTATTTCGCTTTTTCTGTCGTAGTCCAAATCGTTCATAAAATCATTATATTCGTCATCAGACATTATATGATTGTCAACGATTTTAAATTTCATATCGTAATTAGTGCCGCCGAGCTCTTCATCAAAATAGCTGAAAACTCCCTCAAGCTTATCTTTTGCTTCTTTATCCAACTCTGCATAATTATTATCGGGGTTCGCCGTTTCAAAAACAACCATACTATAGTTATTTACTATTTTCGCATAATCATAATCGTCAAAATGACGTTTGAAATAATTCAAAACAGCACGATATCCCGTATACTCATAAATCACCGTACAGCCAAGAAAAAGAACCGCTGCAAGCAACAGAGATATCACTATTTTCACAATTTTTCCCACTGAGTTGTTATTCTTATCCGCACCCTGAATATACTGATAATTCACCTGCGGATTGGCAGCGGCATTATTATAGCCGTAACCTTTATCGTCTGTGTTGCCGCTGTAATCGTTGAAAAAATTAATTTCCTCGTAATTACCGCTGCCGTTATTCGGTGAATTAGTTGCAGTTGTAAAAAATGCACCGCAGTTACTGCATCTGACTGCGTTATCATCATCATTGCGTGTTCCGCACGCACCACAAAACTTAGCCATAATTTTAACTTCTAATCCTATTTTCTTTGATATGAATTTCGGGAGTACTCCCTGCCAAAGCTTTGGCAGGGAATTTTAACCCCGATTTCTTTCGGGTAAGGAACTGTTGGGAAATAAGTTGAACAATTTAGACAAGTATAAATGTTCAAGTTATTTTATGACAGTTCCTAAGGCTTCTCTTTAGGAAGTTCTTCATCGGGAATTTCCCCTACCGTTTCTCCGCCCGAGTTATCGTCATTCGGAATTTCAGGCTGTTTGATTTCCTCAAAATAGAAACCTGCTCGCTTATTCTCCGAATTATACGGCGGATTTTTGTCATTTGTCATTACAACTATTTCACGGTCATAGAAATCCGCTTTGTTATCCTCGTCCTGAACTCTGATGGTATATCTTCCGTCCTTAAGCTCCAGAGTGTCGGAATATTCAAACTTGCCGTCTTCTCCCTCTACACCCTTTGTAAGCTCAATCTCCTCGGAATAATCCTTTAATGTAAAGAACTTAAATTTCTTACCGTTAATTTTAACCTTGTACTTCTTTCCGTTTTCATCTGCACGAACTGTAATTTTAACGTTGTCGGAGTAAAAGACCGACTGAATGTTTGCTCTGTCGAAGCAGTTTGAAACGTTGTTCTTCTGCTCTTCTGTAAGCTCGCCGCTGTCAAGCATTTTCTGAGCCTGCAATTCCATACAATCACGGAAAGCCGAGAATGTACTGTCAGCAGGAAGAATGAACAGTGTTCTGTACCAAAGGTTTGCAAGCTCTTCCATTGAAAGGTTTGCGTTTTCGTTGTCGCCGTTCGTCATAAGATATGCCATATGAGAAATAACTGTGCTGTTCTTATGAACTCCGCCGAAGTCATTATTCAATCCCAAATTAGACTCTTTCCAATTCTCGTCGCTTACTTTTTCTTCAAAGAAGTTTCCTTCATATGTCATCGGATATTCCGCCGCATACGGAAGAATAAGATTTCTTTCGCCTGCCTGCCAGTCACAGGTTTTATTCAGGTTGCTTGTGCTGAGAGGTAATCCCTGATATGTTTCATAACAATAGTCCTCGACAAGCTCTCCGAAAATATCCGAATACGCTTCCATAATAGCTCCGCTTTCATTCTGATAATTCAAAGCACTTATGGACTGCTCCACGGAATGAGTATACTCGTGAGCAACATCGTCCCATTCCATAGGGTTCTCGTGACCGAATGTAATCATACTGAATCCGTCGTTATCACCTGCACTGAAGGCCTTATCAACACTGTTATTGCTGTCGTTGCAAACAGCGAACATATTTCCGTCTTCGCCGTCGTAGCCTTTTCTTCCGAGAACATCATTGAAGAAATCGTAGGTCTGAGCTGTTTTCACCATAAGGCGGACTGCAAGCTCATCTTCGATTGTCTTTGTTTTGCTGCCTACAAGAGTAAGCGGCTTATCCGAATTCAGATTACAAACGGCATATCCCTCAAACGTAATATCATCAAAGCCAAGCTCGATATCGTCCTTAGCATAAACGCCCTTTGCCTTATCGTACTCATAATATTCTCCGTTTTCGTCATAGATAACGAACACCTCGTCATTGGGAGCGTTGTCGGCGTGGTCGGGATTAAAGCGGCGGTTGAAGTAAGAGTTTTTATCGGAATCGAAATACTCAATAGCGATAGTTGAACTGCCCTGATCCGCATTGTAAACGGAAATCTTTCTGTCGGGGTCATACATTTCATATAAAGCACCGTGAAGTTCTCCGTTAAACGTCTGAGGGTTATTGGGCATATTCTTGCCATTGCCCTCAAGAACTGCCGTACTTCCGCTGTCCAGGCAATAAGCATTAATAATACTGCCCTCCTCGGGGTCAACAAATAATCTGAAATTCATATTGTTCACAACGGCAAGCACTTCGTAAACCAAAAGCGGTTCGTCAACGTGGTCGAAGCTGTAAATACTTTTTGTGTAAGCATTTATATCTACATCGATACTTGCTTTTCTGAAACTGTCGAGGGCATCAAGAACTTTTTGCTTTTCAAAATCGGGGATATCAAGATTGAAATTCTTTTTGATATCGACAACATTAGTCGAAACACCGCAGGAATTGCCGTCCGAATCGGCAATGATTGTCATTGTTCTTCCTATAACGGGATATTCCTCATATCTCTCCTGAAAACGATAATATGTATATCCGCCCACAGCGGAGGAATTAATCAGAACATATCCGTCTGCAATGCTGTCATATCCGAGTTCAAGCGTGAAATCCTTTGCCGCCTTTTTGGCAGATTCTTCATCATCAATAGGCTTATTGTAAATTTTATCGCTTGTAATCACGAAGTTATTTCTTTCTTCGCCGTAAATCTTATTGTCTACGGAAAGCTCAAGACTTTCCGAAACACCGGGAATATAAAGTATCTCCTGATACGTCATAACTCCCAGACCCACAAAAAGAATACACACAACAAGCAAAACGCATACAAGCTTTATGGCAAAACTCTTTCCGCTTTTGTTCTTTCTCGGTTTATTTTTCGGGGGTCTGTTCACGTTTTGGGGATAAGCTTGCACAGGAGCAGGCGGAACATTGGTAACAGGCGGTGAAGGCGGAATGGGAACATTGCCCTCGTACTTCACGGGCGGTTGATCTTGAGGAATGTTTGCTGAATCAATTGAATAGCTGCTTTGCTCGGCATACACCGTGTTTCCCTGACTTTTGGGAATTTCAAAGGAAACGGCTTCGCCGTCTTTATACCCTAAAAATTCCTTACTCGGGTTAGGGTCGCAATTCGGGCAATTTCCCTCGGGATTTAGAATCGCACCGCACTTGCCGCAAAATTTTGGCATTATTTATCACTCCTTACTGTAAGGAACTGTTGCAAAATAAGTTGTGCAATTTAAGCGAAGGATAATTTGTTCTGTGCTAGGCACACTGCCGCAGGAATACTGACGTATTTCAAGGTAGTGTAACGACGCACAGGGCAAATTAGACAAGCTTAAATGTGCAAGTTATTTTGTGACAGTTCCTAAATATTACAGTCTTGTACCGCATTCGGTACAGAACAACATATCACTTGCCATCACACTCTTGCAGTTCGGACACATTTGACCGTCAAGATTAATTGTTGGAGCGAAATCCTCCTCTTCACCAAACGGACTGCCCGAAAGCACTGTGGTAGGCTGACTGTAATCATCATTTGAAAACATATTTCCCGACAATACTGTAGTAGGCTGATTATAATCCTCATACATATCGCTTGACGAGCCTGCATAAACCGTACTGCTTCCAAGACCCGAAATCTGATTTTGTGGAGTGTCATCAAGAGCAAAGCCGCACGATGTACAGAAACGCATATCCGCATCGAGAACAGCACTGCAATTTTTGCACTTCTTCTTGCCGAAAGGAACATTTCCCATCGGGTTAGGCATAGAAGCAGGCGGATTTGGCATACTGCCGTCCATAGGTGTGCCGCACTCCGTGCAGAAGCGTACGCTTGAATCTACAAGAGAATTGCACTTGTGACATCTCTTTACTCCTGCCGGTGAAGGACTTTGGGGAACAGCGGGAAGAACAATACCTGCCTTGGCAATGGTAAGCATATCCTCGGATTGCTTCGGTGGGGTTATTTTGTTCTTATCGCTGTTCGATTTCGCAATGCTGAAAAATTCGTCAAGTTTCGCACCGCAAGCCGTACAGAATTTAAGACCCGGATTCATTTTTGCATTGCAGTTAGAGCATACAGTACCCTGAGCCTCATCAGACTTATCAATCGGTTTCGGAGGTTTCTCCTCAGACTTCGGAGGGAACGGCGGTTTATCGTTTACTGGCGATGAAAGCTTTGCTCCGCACACGATACAGAATTTCACACCGGGTTTCACAGGCGAACCGCAGCTGGGGCATTTAACATCACTCACAGACGGCTTTGGTGGAACTTCGGAAGGTCTTTTGGAATTATCAACCGGTTTAGGCGGTGTCAAAGGAACGGGCGACTTGCCGAACGGAGATTTCTCCTCAGGTTTTGGAGGAATCGGAGCAAACGGAGGTTTGTCGTCCGCTTTCGGAATCAGAGGAAGCTCGGGTTTCTTTTCAAGGAACTCTTTTGCGGTTTCCGAAAGAGCAAACGTTGTTTTAAACTCATCTTCCTTTTTGGGAGGTATCGGCGGTTTATCATCCTGTTTTGGAGGAATCGGAGCAAACGGAGATTTATTCTCCGGCTTTGGCGGTTCGGGTACGAACGGCGGTTTGTTATCTATTGGCGGCGGTAACTTTGTTCCGCACTTGATACAGAACTTCAAATCCGACTTAATGTTTGCTCCGCAGCTTGGGCATTTGATATCGCTTACGGGCGGTTTCGGTCTTGTCAAGGAGTCCTTTCGGTGCTTCAATCGGTTTGTCGAACGGAGATTTCTCCTCGGGTTTCGGGGGAATTGGAGCAAACGGAGATTTATTCTCCGGCTTCGGCGGTTCGGATACGAACGGCGGTTTGTCGCCTATTGACGGCGGTAACTTTGTTCCGCACTTGATACAGAACTTCAAATCCGACTTAATGTTTGCTCCGCAGCTTGGGCATTTGATATCGCTTACGGGCGGTTTCGGCTTCGGGGGTACTTCGGGTTTCTTGTCAAGGAATCCTTTCGGTGCTTCAATTGGTTTGTCGAATGGCGGTTTATCCTCGGGCTTCGTCAGGTCGTTAGGTTTCTTGTCTAAGAATCCTTTTGGTACTTCAGTGGGTTTGTCGAATGGCGGTTTATCTTCCGGCTTCGGCGGAGTATTTGGTTCAAGCTTTGTTCCGCAAACCGTACAGAATTTCAGCCCGGAATCCATATCCGCACCGCAATTTGAACATATAATTTTGTTATTCGTATTTTCCGATTTTTCTCCTTTCTCACGGATAATATCGGACGGTGCAATTTCCTTTTCCGACGGTTTATCAGGTCTTGCAAAAAGAGATTTTCCCTCGGACCTCGGCGGTTTCGGAAGAATATCGGGAGTCGGAGGAACGGGCGGTACAGACGGAATCGGTTCGGCTTTATCGAATTTCGTACCACACATTGTACAAAACTTAAGATTGCCGTCTACAGACTTTCCGCATTTCGGACAATTGATGTTATTCGGAGGTATGGGATTACCGTTCATCGGTGGATTTATCGGAGGTATCGGATTACCGTTCACAGGTGGTTTTATCGGGGGCACTGTGCTGCCGTTCATCGGCGGAGGGTCTAATTTAAATCCGCAGATATTGCAAAATTTCATTGACGGAGCAAGCACATTTCCGCATTGAGGACAGAGAGTACCATTCCCCTGAGGGGCAAACTGCGGCTGAAGAAGCTTAAAACCGCAGTTATTACAGAATGCGGAATTCGCAGTAACCTGACCTCCGCAGGACGGACAGCGAACTGTACCTCTGGTTTCCTGAATTTGCTGACGGTAAACGGCTATTCTCTGCTCACCCTCGGCAGCAGCACGAACATAATCCACCAGCGACGGTTCCGGGTCATTCAAATGAAGCCGAACGTAAATTTTACCGATTTCACGATATGTATTATTCAGCTTTTTTTCCTCATCATTAACCGCACTGTTAAGCCTTGCGATATCGGTTACGCCCCTTGTCTTCTGGACAGCGGTTTGACCGAGATTGGAAATCTTTTTGCCAAAATCATCAAAAAAAGCCATAGTTATCTCTCCTGTCTGTATTGAATTAATTACTTAAAAAAGTTTACTACTGTTTTCCGAATTTCAACAAAATATTCTATTATAATTTTATCCTTGTAGTAATTATATATCATTCGTGTACAGCCAAAGGTTTTTGAGAGCATTGTCTTTTGCTCCGAATTTGGATATATTATGAATTTATACGCTTTGTTCAATGCTCCTCACCTCATTATTCTCACAACAAATTTACAATTATATCGTATCATCATTTTTTTTGAGATGTCAAGTAATTCTCAGCCCTACGGGCTGACGGCAATTCATCTCCGACCTATTAGAGGTCGGAGTCTTCTTGCCGAGGTAGGATAAACCTTGAATAATTTATTTACAAAATCCGAACTATTTATGCCGAAAAGCATTTAAAAAACTATTCTCCCCTCTCTCATTATTATAGACAATAGAGAAGTTAAAAAAGTTTTATGTTTTTTTTATTTTTATTTTTTCTTATCTTTTCGGCTAACTACGGACATACAATGATATTCTTTTATATTATATCATAAATTGATTTAAAGTAACAGTAATATTACGAAATTGTAGTGTTTTTATTAAAAAAAAATTATTGGCACGATTGCAGCAAAAATAAAAACTCCGAACAAACACCTTAAAATCGGCATTTATCCGGAGTAATTTATGCATTGGGCTGGCGGGATTCGAACCCACGGGATGACGGAGTCAAAGTCCGTTGCCTTACCGCTTGGCGACAGCCCAATAAAAAAACAAGCTGTTATATTGCTTATAACAGCTGTTGGTGACCCATCGGAGATTCGAACTCCGGACACCTTGATTAAAAGTCAAGTGCTCTGCCAACTGAGCTAATGGATCATATGGGGTGGATAATCGGATTCGAACCGATGGTCTTCGGTGCCACAAACCGACGCTTTAACCAACTAAGCTATACCCACCATATATCACTTGTCGTGAACCCGACTGCTTTAATATTATATCATAGTGTATTCTGTTTGTCAAGAGTTTTTTTTGAAATTTTTTGAAATTTTTTCAAATTCACAATTTTTAAAGCTGCCGTTCAACTCAACGATATTCATTATATCACAGAATTTTTAAGTTGTCAACAGTTTTTTTTAAATTTTTTATTTAAAAAAATTTCGGGAATCTCTCCTTTTTTTGATTTCGAGAAAGATTCCCTTAGAACTAAGCTTTTTTGTTTATGTACTTATTATTGCCAAGCCCTACCGAATATCTTAAAATTTCAAGTGCATCGTTACTTGTGACATTACCGTCTTTATCTACATCGGAAAGCTTTTTCTGTGTTGCATTCACACTCTCTAAATTAACGCTTGCACGAAGAACATACAGACTGTCGGAAGATGTGATTTTATCGTCGCCGTCGAGGTCACCGTACTTTGTGCCTGTTTTGTACACTGTAGGATTTGAGGTACTCTGTTTTGTATACGTAAATGAATCATAAAGCTTTTGAAGAATACTCTTCTTTGCAGAGTAACTTGAAGATTTGTAATTGCTGTATTTATTACTTGTATCAAACTTCATATTGACATTGGTCAAGCCGGGAATAGTCTGCGAAAGCTTATTTAAAGAATACGAACGATTGCTTTTATTGTAAATCAGCTCATAATATGTTGTGGTATTGTAAAACAGTCCGCCCGATGTTGACGAACCCAACATACGATATTTTTTGTTTGTTTTGTCATAATAGCCTGTCAAGCCGGAAGACTGAATAGCCAATCCCTGACTATTTACGGTTACGGTTTGAAGATTTCCGCTGCTGCCGAGAGTATATACATCACACATACGATTCACACCGTTACCGTATCGCTCAACAAGAAATTCAAGATTACCGTCAAAGTTCAAATCAACAAACATAAAAACAGATGTGACCCCATTGGAATTTTGCCAGCTGGCGGAATTTAGAACCGCATTGATAATCTGATTTCTGAAACTGTCAGAACTCGGAATATCAGCAGTTTGAACCGCCGCCGAGGACGGAATCGCCGTACAGAACATAAGAATAATACACATAACACACGCTAAAATTTTTTTCATTATAATCTCCTTTCGGTAATTGTTAATAAATCAGCGGTTCTTTGTTTGGCTTCTCATCGGAAAATTCAACTGCCGACAGGAAAATTTTCTCCGCATTACAAAGCTTATCTTGATTATTCGTGTAAAGAGTTGCCAGAACATCACCTTTATTTACAAGATCGCCTGTCTTTTTATTCAAAATAATACCTGCACTATGGTCGATTTTCTCGCCCTTAGTTTCTCTGCCTGCCCCGAGGACAACACTCGATATGCCGATTTTCTCCGAATCAAGCCGTGAAATATATCCGCTTTCGTCCGCTGTAATATTAAAACTGTATTTCGCCTTTGCAAACAAGTCGGTATCATCAAGCACCTTTACATCTCCGCTTTGTGCATTGACAATCTCTTTCAGTTTGCGGAAAGCACTGCCGTTTTCAACAGACCCCTTTGCAAGCTCACGGCATTCATCAAGAGATTTTCCGCTTGTTAAAGCAAACATATTTGCCGCAAGCTCAATGCAGACATCATACAAATCGCCTTTCTGTTCGCCTTTCAGCACTTTAACGGCTTCGATAACTTCAAGGCTGTTGCCCACTGCGAACCCGAGAGGAATATCCATATTCGTAAGCACTGCCGAAACTTTTCTCCCACAGGCATTGCCAATATTAACCATTTGACGGGCAAGCTGTTTCGCATCGTCAAGGCTTTTCATAAACGCACCGCTGCCGACTTTTACGTCAAGAACAATGCAGTCGCTGCCCGAAGCAAGCTTCTTGCTCATAATACTGGACGCAATTAAAGGAATACAGCTGACGGTAGCCGTTACGTCACGAAGAGCATAAAGCTTCTTATCGGCGGGAGCAAGATTTCCGCTTTGCCCAATCATCGCAGCACCCAGTGCATTAACGTTATCAAAAAATTCTTTTGGAGAAAGCTCCGTTCTGAAACCGGGAATTGATTCAAGCTTATCGACCGTACCGCCCGTATGTCCAAGACCTCTGCCGCTCATCTTTGCAACCTTTCCCCCAAGAGCCGCAACAATCGGAACAACAATCAAAGTAGTTTTATCGCCGACACCGCCCGTTGAATGCTTATCGACAGTCAAGCCTTCAATAGCCGACATATCCGCAGTATCGCCCGACTTTGCCATTTCGGAAGTAAGGTCGGAGGTTTCTCTGTCGGTCATACCGTTGAGGTAAATCGCCATCAGCAATGCAGATGTTTGATAATCGGGAATTTCGCCGCTTGTACAGCCTTTCACAAAAAAGGAAATCTCTTCTCTTGTAAGCTCGCCCGAATCTCTTTTCTTTGCAATAATATCATAAATTCTCATTGTATGCACCTCCGAAGTATATTACAGTTTGATTTTATACAAAAAACACCGTACAATAGTTATAACCTCGACGGTGTTTTTCTTGAATAAACTATCTTCACGTATCTTCTCCGGACATCGTCTGCTCAAACTCACTGTATACAACGGCGGCAATAGGCGGTTTGACCTCTGTTTTGTCGGAAACTTCAACCTCTCCGTTTACTATCTTTTCAACAATATCATCATAATCGGCAGATGAAATATTTTTGAATTTCCACAGCTTCTCTTCCGTAGGTATTACAATACATTCGCTGTCAATGCCGAGGTTCAAGTCCTTGTTTTCGCTGTCGCCTATCCAGTCAAGGTCGCTGTCAAAAACCGATTTCATCGCATAGTCAACGGCATTCACCGTATCATACTCAACATATCCCAATGAAACTTTGTCCGTACCGTCAAATATTCTCTCTCCGCAAATAATCTTTTTCTTAGCGGCTTCCGCTGCCTGAGCCGCACCCTTTGAAATATTTTCGGTGCATGTGAAAATAACCTCAACATCGTTATCATAGAAATTCTTAGCCATACTCTTTGCCTTGTCGGCATTATCCTCTATGAATCTGTAGGTAATGGTAATATCGTGAAGTCTTAATTTCTGAGTGGCATCGTCCGCACCCTGAACCATACCGTAGAGATATCTCATATTTCTTTCGCTGCCGCTGTCACCGATAAATCCGAGCGACTTGTTGCCGTCAAGGATAGTAAGGTAACCTGCAAGGTAGCCTGCCTGTTCTTCCCTGAACTTAATGCAGTGAACATTTTCGGCAAAAAATTCATCGGGCTGAGTGTCTACAATCATAAAGGTTATTTCGGGATAAAGATTCTGCAAATCCAATAGAGCGTTTTTATAATTTTCATCGGGCAGAATAATAATTTTTACATTATCGTCAACAGCCTCGCCTACCAAGGTTTGAATGTCTTTATCCGCACTTTCCGAATAATACTTATATGTTTTACAATTTGTATCACCGTAAGCAATTATAGATTTCCACAAGCTTAAATTCTTTTCGCTTTCAATTCCGTCGGAGTTGATAATAAGTGCGATATCGTAATCTCTCTCCGTGTTTTGCGGAATGTCGTAGGTATCGAATGAATCTTCTACAGTTGAATCGGTACTGTCATTATTTTCTCCCGACAATGAGCATGCAGTCACGCTTAAAGCCGTTATCAATGACAGTAAAATCAACAAAACTTTTTTTGCTTTTTTCATTATAAATCCTCCTGATATTTTAGCAAAAACAATACACTACATATATTATAACAAGAATTCTAAAAAAACGCAACTGTATAAATCCAAAAAGTCGGCTGCCCAAATCAGGAAACCGACTTTTTGAATTATGGTAACATATGCCGGATTTATCGGCTTAGTTTGTTTAGGAACTGTCAGAAAATAACTTGAACATTTATACTTGTCTAATTTGCCCTGTGTGTCGTTACAACACCTTGAAATACGTCAGTATTCCTGCG
>CACWTQ010000023.1 GCA_902763835.1 uncultured Ruminococcus sp.
GCAGGAATACTGACGTATTTCAAGGTGTTGTAACGACACACAGGGCAAATTAGACAAGTATAAATGTTCAAGTTATTTTCTGACAGTTCCTTAGGAACTTAAGAATGGGTTTCTTCTTTATCCTTTACTTCCGATCGGGTAATAGGAGCTATTTATAAAACAAACTATCTTCGCGTGCTAAAAAAGCGGACGTTGTCCGCAAAGAAAGGATTGATATTATGTCAGAAACAGAGAAGAAAGAAAAATCACAGGCTGCACAGCTTAAGGAAAAGCTTGCGGCTAAAAAACCAAGCGGTGCTTTGGAACTTGATAAGGAGAAAATTGCCCTTGCAGATGAGTTCTGTGAGGGTTACAAGAAGTTCATCAATACAAGCAAGGTCGAGCGTGAGGCTGTTAAAACTACAGAGCAAATCGCCATTGACCACGGCTTCGAGAAGTTTGACATCAACAAGACTTATAAACCCGGCGACAAAATTTATGTCATTAACCGTGGTAAAAACATCGGTCTTGCAGTTATCGGAAAGAACGGCACAAAGAACGGCGTTCGTCTTGTAATCGCCCATATCGATTCCCCAAGACTTGACTTGAAGCCTAATCCGCTTTACGAATCAAACGACCTCGCACTCTTCAAAACCCACTACTATGGCGGTATTAAGAAGTATCAGTGGACTGCAATTCCGCTTGCTCTCCACGGCAGAATTGTACGCCTTGACGGCGAAAACATTGATGTTTCAATCGGCGAGAACGAGGACGAGCCTTGCTTCTGCGTTTCAGATTTGCTTCCGCATTTGTCAAGGGAGCAGGCAACAAAGCCTGTTGCAAAAGCTTTTACGGGTGAGGATTTGAATGTTCTTATCGGCAGCCGTCCTTTTAATAATGATAAGGAGTCCGAACAGGTTAAGCTTAATATTTTGAATATTCTCTTTGAGAAATACGGTGTTGTAGAGTCGGACTTCCTCTCCGCCGAGCTTGACCTTGTGCCTGCGTTTAAGGCTAGAGATGTCGGCTTTGACAGAAGTCTTATTGGTGCTTACGGTCACGATGACAAGGTGTGTGCTTATCCCGGAGTTATGGCGGCTGTAAAGGTTGAGAATCCCGAGAGTACATTTATTACATTCCTCTGCGATAAGGAGGAAATCGGTTCAGACGGCAACACGGGTATGCAGTCGGCTTTTCTGCGTGACTTTATTTCCGACTTGGCACAGGCTGACGGCGTTGAGTATCGTCACGTTATGGCGAAGTCAACTTGTCTTTCGGCGGACGTTAATGCTGCGTTTGACCCGAATTATCCGAGTGCTTTCGAGGGCAATAACGCAAGCTACTTAAACGGCGGCGTTATCATCACGAAGTATACGGGCAGCGGCGGAAAGTACGATACAAGCGACGCTTCGGCTGAGTTTATGGGTCAAGTAAGAAGAATGCTTCATAAGAACGATATCCTCTGGCAGACAGGCGAACTTGGCAAGGTCGATATGGGCGGCGGCGGAACTATCGCAAAGTATATCGCTAATCTGAATGTTGACGTGGTTGATTTGGGAGTGCCGGTACTTTCAATGCACGCTCCGTTTGAGGTTGTTTCAAAGGTTGATGTTTATATGGCATACCTTGCGTTTGTGGCATTTTTTGAAGAGTAATAATATGTTTTAATTGCAAACTGAATTTACAATATAAAGGAAGTGAAAATATTGTGCTAACATTAGGCTGTCATTTGTCTGCGTCGAAAGGTTTTCTTCATATGGGCAAGGAAGCCGTTTCAATAGGTGCGAATACATTTCAGTTCTTTACACGCAATCCCCGTGGCTTTAAAGTAAAAGACCTCAATGTTGAAGACTGCGAAGATTTTGTGGAGTACTGGAAAGAACAAGGCGGCGGTAAGATTATCGCCCACGCTCCGTATACTCTCAATGCCTGCTCGGCTGATGAGAGAACAAGAGAGCTTGCACATATGATTATGTCGGACGACCTTGCAAGGCTTGAACACGTTCCCGGAAATTACTACAATTTTCATCCGGGGAGTCACGTAAAACAGGGTGTCGAGGTCGGTATTGACTACATTGTTAAACTTCTTAACGAGATTATAACCCCCGAACAGAAAACTACCGTTCTGCTTGAAACTATGGCAGGAAAGGGCAGCGAGATAGGCAGAACCTTTGAAGAACTCAGAACCATTATCGACAGAGTGGAGTGCAAGGAGAAAATAGGAGTATGCCTTGATACATGTCATATATTTGATGGCGGTTATGATATTGTGAATAATCTTGACGGAGTTTTTGAGGAGTTCGATAATGTTGTCGGTTTGGATAAGCTTTACGCTATTCATCTGAACGACAGCAAGAACCCCCTCGGAAATCACAAGGACAGACACGAGCTTATCGGAAAGGGTAATATAGGTATTGACGCTATTAACGCTTTTATAAATCACCCTGCGGTGAGGAATCTTCCGATAGTTCTAGAAACCCCGAATGATTTACCCGGCTACAAACAAGAAATAGCTATGCTGAGAACAATGCGTAATTCGTAATTATTTTGTTTTTGGGTGGAAGTTTGTTTGCTGAATTAGAGAATAAAGAATAATTGTGGTTATTGAAATGAGGTCAACCGCAATCCTACCGGCTTTAGACGATGGGTTAGGAACTGTTGAGAAATAAGTTGAACAAATTAGACAAGTATAAATGTTCAAGTTGTTTTCTGACAGTTCCTTAAGGTTGACAAAACGAAAGTTTTGTTTTATAATAGTGGCAGTAGGGATGGTGCAGCCCTAATTTACGCCTGTGGAGTTATACTCGAAAGCGTTAAGATTTAGAGCCTGTTTAAAATCTTAGCGACACACGTCTTTTTGGCAAAAGGACACACGGGGTTAGCTCGCTGATACTGTACAGGCTGCTGTACTTGAACGAGAAGCCCCCACCTCTAAGCGAAGCGTAGGTGGTGGGAGTATGTCACTTTGAATTTGAAACGTCAAAAGGTATGCTGCCGGGGTTGAATATTTTGAAATTCACAGACCTGCATAATTGTAAATACAGTATAACGTTTGACCGTCCTTTGCACGGAAACAGGTTTGGTTTTGACATCAGCGTAACGGGATATAATTTCAGTACATCTTCGGGAGAAATTTTTCTGTGTGAAAGCGGAGGGAGAATCAGCGGTGATAATTTCAAAGTTGGCGGAGTATTGTATGAAAGTGCGTGATGTTGTTTCTGCGGAATTATCCGCAGATTTCGGCGATACACCGTCAGCACTGATTTGAATTAGGAAGAGGAATATTATGAAAATCTACAATACTTTAACAAGACAAAAAGAAGAGCTTATCCCCATTAAAGAGGGCGAGTTCAAAATTTACGCTTGCGGTCCGACTGTGTATAATTACATTCACATCGGAAACTCCCGTCCGATATGCGTGTTTGATGTTCTCAGACGTTACCTTGAATATAAGGGTCTGAAAGTCACCTATGTTCAGAACTTCACCGATATCGACGATAAGATAATCAACCGTGCAAACGAGGAGGGTACGGATTATCTCACCGTATCGGAGAAGTATATCAAGGAGTACAAAACCGACGCAAAGGGGCTTAACGTCCGTGAAGCTACCGTTCACCCACGTGCAACGGAAAATATGGACGAGATTATTAACATAATCTCAACGCTTGTTGAGAAAGGTTATGCCTACCGTGCGGAGAACGGCGATGTCTACTTCCGCACAAACAAGTTTGACCAGTACGGCAAGCTCAGTCATCAGCCGCTTGATGACCTGAAAGCCGGTGCAAGAATTTCGGTTGGCGAGATAAAAGAAGACCC
This sequence comes from uncultured Ruminococcus sp., assembly GCA_902763835.1. GTDB lineage: Bacteria > Bacillota > Clostridia > Oscillospirales > Acutalibacteraceae > RUG592. The sequence continues at coordinate 3,796 of CACWTQ010000023.1, forward strand.
TATGGATTTCGCTGTGTGGAAAGCCGCAAAACCCGGCGAGCCTTACTGGGAATCTCCGTGGAGCAACGGCAGACCCGGCTGGCACATTGAATGCTCGGCTATGGCAAGACGTTACCTTGGCGAAACTATCGATATGCACTGCGGCGGTCAGGACTTGGTGTTCCCGCACCACGAGAACGAAATCGCACAAAGCGAGTGCTGCAACGGTGTTCCGTTTGCACATTACTGGATGCATAACGGTTACATCAATGTTGACAATCAGAAGATGTCGAAGTCAAAGGGTAATTTCTTCACTACTCGTGATGTTGCCGCAAAGTACGGTTACGAGCCGATAAGATATCTTATGCTTTCGTCGCATTACAGAAGTCCCATTAACTACAGCATTGAAATCATAGAGCAATGCAAGGCGGCTTTGGAGAGGCTTTACAACTGCCGTGACAATATTCGCTTTATGCTGGAAAAGGCTTCGGGAGAGCTTAAGGACGGCGAAAAAGACGTTATCGAGAAGTACAACGCTCACAGGGCGAGATTCATTGAGGTTATGGACGATGACCTCAACACAGCAGACGCAATTTCGGTGCTTTTCGAGCTTGTTCGTGACATCAACACCGCACTTGCAAACGAGCCGTCATTGGAGCTTGTCAAGAAGTCCGATGAAATCTTCAGAGAATTAACGGACGTTCTCGGTCTTGTATACGTTGAAGAGGATAACTCCCTTGACGAAGAGGTTGAAAAGCTTATCGCAGAGCGAACTGAAGCTAGAAAGAACAAGGACTGGGCAACCGCAGACAGAATACGTGACCAACTCAAAGCAATGAATGTTGTTATCGAGGATACTCCGCAGGGTGTTAAATGGCACTTGATTAATGCGTAATTGGGATTATTAATAACGCTATAAATAAAATGTATAATTATCTTAAAATATATATCGAATAGATGTTTCTGTTTCTAATATGTGTAATATAAACAGTATAAAACAGCCCTACTTTTTGTGGGGCTGTTTTGTATTTGAACTAATAATGTTAATCACTGTCCCGAATTACACATTGCATAAGCTTTACCGTGAGTATACAAACTAAGGAACTGTTGGGAAATAAATTGAACAATTTAGACGCAGGATAATTTGTTCTGTGTTAGGCACAACACCGCAGGAATACTGACGTATTTCAAGGGACGTATTTCAAGGTGTTGTAACGACACACAGGGCAAATTAGACAAGTATAAATGTTCAAGTTATTTTCTGACAGTTCCTAAGGCGAATATAAACGATAATGCCCAAAATGCTCCCAGATGTGAATAATATCCGCTGAATAATGAATCTTTCTCCCCAATACAGTAACGTGCAACAGAATGACATAAATAAACCGCCAAACTTAATTTCCCCAAAAAGTAAATGAATTTATTGTTAAGAAAATTCAGTGAAGTCTTTTTGCTGAACGTCAGTGTTACTCCAAGTATAAGAATAAACAAAACGGACGGTTCAAAAATTCTGTCCAATTCTTTGTATGTGTATGTAAATGTTATCAGATAACATATGAACTCCGAAAGCAAAAGAAGTTTCCTGTTGAATTTATCAAAAAGACCCTTTTCCGTCACCTCGTAAATAATACAGCCAAATGATATTTCCGCTAATGCTCGTGCATTCGCAAGCCATACAAGATTTCCTTTAAGTATGAATACATTGAATGTATTGCATTTTTTAAATATAACAGCTGTTAAAGCCATTGAGAGAATGGGAGCTATATAATATGTGTATATCTTTCTGCAACGTATAATTATGGGTGCAAGCACAAACATAATTATAAGCATTGAAGACAAATACCATTCCGCCATAAGCCACGAGGGTATTCTGAAGCCGAACATTCTAAGCAGAAAAAAGCTCGGCAGAGATTCAAAAACTTTTAACAGTCACTCCTTAGCCGAAAGCTTGAAATATGGTATCCAGAATATAATTGTCAGAATATATGCGTAAACGTGGTACGGAAATATTGACATATATTTTTTCTTGCTGAATTTTAATGATTCTTTTAGTACGTCGATATCTTTGCGGTTTTCAAGCTTGCTCAGTGTTTTCGCCATAAAATATCCCGATACTAAAAAGAAGAATTCCACTGCCATATATGCACTGTTGAATATTTCGTTTTTATATTCGGTAGTACAGTTGAAATGATATATCGCAACAGTAACGGCAAACAGAAATTTAAGCAGGTCTGTTTTTCCGTTTCGTGGAGATGATACTGTTTGTTTTTCCATAGTAGTTGACCTCGAATGTTTAATATATTTTTATTGTTATATTTTGTCATATTCGGTGTATTTATGTCAATAATACAAATATAAGAAACACGGAAATCAACTTTCTTTAAAATAAAATTAAAATTAAGGCTTTTTGGACATAGATGAATGTTTTCGTCACAAAATCGGTATTATTGGATTGCTTATTTGTGGATTTGATCGTTAGAATGACCATCTATCCGTTTGTAATTTTTGAAAATTGATTTCCGTTTATAAGAAACTCCGCCTAACCCTGAGTTAAACGGAGTTTTCCTTATGATTATAAGCGAATGTTGAAAATCAATTTCCAAAATTACTCTTTCTCTGCAAGTATTTCTGCAATGAGTTCTCTTTCGTCCATATGATATTTAACACCCTTAGTTTCCTGATAGTCCTCGTGACCCTTTCCGGCAAGTACGATAATGTCACCGTCCTGTGCATTCTGTATGCAGTAGCGGATAGCGTCCTTTCTGTTAGGTACAACAACGTACTTCCCGTCAGTCTTTGCAAGACCTACCTCGATATCCGCAATGATATCCATAACATCTTCAAATCTCGAATTGTCTTCCGTCACAACAGATAGGTCGCTGTATTTGCCCGACATTTCGCCCATTTCATAGCGGCGGATTTTCGGTCTGTTGCCGCCTGCTCCGAACATTGTGATAAGTCTGTTCGGGTTGTACTTTCTCAGAGTTGTGAGAACATTTTCCATACTCAAAGCATTGTGAGCATAGTCAATCAGAAGAGTAAAATTGTCGCTTACGTGAACAGGCTCAACTCTGCCCTTGACCTTAACGGTTTCAAGACCTTTAAGAATTGCGTCACGACCCACACCGCAGTGACGGCATACCGAAATTGCAGCGAGTGCATTGTAAATGTTGAATTTGCCCGGTATTCCCACATTTACCCTGTAATTGTCGTAACCGCCCAAATTAAAGCTTACACCCAGAAATCCCGGGCGGCGGGTGAGTTCTCCGCCGTAAGCGTAAACGTCGCAGCTTTCGTCAAAGCCGAAAGTTTCGATTTTGCAGGCTGCGGATTCGGCAACTTTTTCAAAAACCTTACTGTCACGGTTGACAAGTCCGAGCTTGCACTGCTTGAAAAGTAACTTCTTGCAGTCAAGGTATTCCTCAATGGTTGCGTGTTCGCTGTCGCCGATATGGTCGTTTGAGAAGTTCGTGAACACACCGTAATCAAAGTTAATGGCATCTGTTCTGTGCCACTTCAAACCGAGAGAGGACGCTTCTATTACAAAAGCCTTGCAGCCCTCGTCAACCATTTTGCGAAGTGCCTGCTGGATTTCAAATGATTCGGGAGTTGTGTTATTGGTTTTGTAAATTATATCGCCGATAACAATGCCTAATGTGCCAATTGTTCCTGTTTTAAGGCCGCTTGCCTGTAAAATTGACTGAATCATACATGCAGTGGTAGTCTTTCCCTTTGTGCCGGTCAGAGCAATAGAGATAAGCTCCTTGGCAGGGTGACCGAAAAAGTTTGCGGATAAATAGGCAAGTGCTTTTCGGGTGTCGTCAACCTTGATGACGGTTACTCCCTTTAAGTCGAGTTCGTCACTGAGAACAACGGCTGCCGCACCGCTGTCAACTGCCGACTGTGCGAATTTGTGTGCGTCAACGTTGTAGCCTTTCAGACAAACAAAGACATCGCCCGATTCAACTTTTCTTGAATCGTAGACAAGATTTCCGATTTCAATGTCGGTGTTTCCCGAAAGGACTGTGTACTCGATACCGTTTAACAAATTGTATAGTTTCATATTAGTATGCTCCTTTTTTATATGCGTAATTATTTGGTTTTTGATAATTCAAAGTTGGTTTTTCTTTTAGTAGGAAACTCAGAGATTAATATATATGAATAAACTATAAAATATATATTAATTTTAAAAATTCCTTATTCGGATAAATAGTTTTTTGAGAGAATTATACAAGATAAAATAAACTATAATATAGTAATTATAAATGAGCAAAAGTTCATTTTATGAAATCTCTTCGTTAGGACAGAGGGGTTAAAATAAAAATGTCTTGTTAATGAAGTATTTGAAATTTGCTCAATTAATATTAATCTAAAAATCCCCAATTAAACCAACTATCGGTCGGGCAGGTGAATTTATACATAAGATGACTATAAAAAAACGTATTAAAAACAAAAAAATTTTGAAAAGGTCTTGAAAAAATTTGTGTAATGTTATACAATAATAGTGGAAGATAGTATGAAGTGGTGTTGTCACTTCTTGATTTAATTAGGTAAAGCTTTAAAAATTTTTCGGGTTACTCAGCCGAATGCCGCTTGAATGACCGTTGCTTTACCTGAACGATAGTATAATACGAAATTATTGCAGATGTAAAACGGATACCGGTCAGCGTGTTTGTATTGTTATAAAAATAATATGCAAATGCGAATCCGTTTTTTCATAAACAATATTGCGTGGCAATACTGTCTAAATAACATTGCAGTGAAAATTTCAGCCGCAGAAAACTGCCGTGATTACACATCTCTATAATAAAAATACTACAATATTTCCAAGTTGTCAATCAATAAAAACAAGTCCGTGAAAAGGTTACAAATATTTGGTAATATTAACAAAAGTATTGGAAAAATAATAAAATTTATAAAAATTTAGGATTTGTGTGGTCTTGAAAAGGTGTAAATGTAAGTAAATCGGATATTAAATTCGGCAAATTGCACAAACGGTTTTTGTGATATATGTCAAATTTTGATATGCTTTTTTGTGCGAATTGCTATTTTTACAGATTTTACTATACAGATTGCACAAACTTTTGAGTATAATATATTTAGAGCAATAAAAATGTATAAAGATATTGAAAAAAAGTTGTGTATATGTTATTATTTAAGTAGTGGCATTGTTGCTTTTTATACTGTTTACCATAAAAGAAATCGTCTTGTTTCTTTATATTGGTTGTTAGTATTGCAGATGTATTTTTGGTTTTGCGTGATTCCTTTATTTTGAAAATACATTTGAAACGGCGACAGCTCCGGATATTAAATCCGGGATTCATAATAATTAATTTTTTATTTCTAAGAAAGAAGGAAAAAGTCAATGAACAAGACAAAAAGATTTTGTGCTATTGCACTCGCAGCTATGATGGCTGTTACAGCATTCGCAGGATGCGGCTCGGACGGCGGCTCTTCTACAGCTTCAAACGGCGGCGGTTCAAACGGCGGCAGCGGTGACTCAGCTGCTACACCTACTGCTCCTGTCGGCGATACTGTTGCAGATCCTCTTTACGGCGAGGGCGAAAACGGCACAATCAACCTTAAGGTTTGGGGTCCCGACGCAGCTCAGGAAATTCTCAAAAAGCAGTGTGTTGCTTTCTCCGAGAAGATGAAGGATTACGGCGACGTTCAGATTGAGGTTGTTCCGCAGGGTGAAGCAGATTCCGCTACTCAGGTTCTTACAGACGCAGAAACAGCTGCCGACGTATTTGGTTTCGCTTGCGACAACATCAACAAGCTCGTAAAAGCAGGTGCTCTTCTTGAGGTTACAGGTGCAGAGAAAGACCTCGTAGAGTCTTCAAACAGTGCAGAGTCCGTTGCAGCCGCTACAGTTGACGGCAAGATTTATGCTTATCCCGAAACAGGCGACAACAGCTACATTCTCGTATACGATAAGAGTGTTGTAAGCGATGAGCAGGCTAAGACTCTTGAGGGTACGCTTGAAGCTTGTAAGGCTGCAAACAAGAAGTTCGCTATGGACGCAGGCAACGGTTATTATTCCTGTATGTTTATGTTCACGGGCGGATTGAAGATTGACGGCTATGCTGACGACGGCGAAACTCAGAAGTTCACGGATTATGATGAGGCAACTCTCGTTAATACTATGATGGCTTTCAGTAAGCTTTTGGCAGTAGATTACAAGGATACACTCCTCAACGGCGAAACAACTAAGGTTGTTGACGGCTTTAAGTCGGGCACAGTCGGTGCAGGTATCGACGGTTCTTGGAACTTTGCTTCCGCTAAAGAAGCTCTCGGCGATAACGCAGGCTTTGCTATTCTCCCGACAATCGACGTAAACGGCACGGCTACTCCTATTGTTAATATGTTCGGTTACAAGCTTATCGGTGTTAATTCACAGACAGCTTATCCGAATACTTCAATCGAGCTTGCTAAGTACCTTGCAGGTGAAGAGTGCCAGCAGGAAAGAGCTGAGAAGCTCAACTGGGGTCCGTCCAACACAACAGTTGCAGAGAGCGATATTGTAAAGAACGACCAGGCTCTTACTGCTATTCTTGAGCAGTCAAAGAACTCCGTACTTCAGGTTTCCGTTGCAGATACATTCTGGACACCGGTAGGAACATTCGGCAATATGATTGTTGATGCTGACAAACCGCTCACAGAGGATGCAGCTAAGGACCTCATTAAATCTACTATCTCCAACGTAAAAGATGAGTAATTCCTTGCTTTTTAAACAGAAAAGTTAATATTTAACTACAGCGAGGTTCGGGCAGTTTGGCATATGCCCCGGCTGCCCGAATTTTCGCTACAAATTTTTTAGGGGAGTGAGCTAATGACATTTATTGAATATCAGGCACTTACACCTTCGCAAAAGGCAAGCTACAAGATTAAAGAGTTTTTTTCACTTCTTCCGGGCAGATTTAAAAGCTTCTTTGCTGCTATCGGTAAATTCTTTAAAAACTTGGGACTTAAATTTGTTGGGGGCTGTAAGGGTTACGGTTCGAGATTCACTAAAGGTGATTTCGCTACGAAGCTTTCTTACATTGTAATGGGCTTCGGTAATTTTACAAGAGGTCAGGTCGGCAAGGGTATTGCATTCCTCGCTGCCGAAATTTTGTACATATCTTATCTTGCAGGATTCGGCTTGAAGTGGTTCGATAAATTCGACACTTTGGGTACTGAATTGACACATCAGGTTATCGATGAGGTTACGGGTCGTCCCAAATCCGTAATGGGTGATAACTCAATGCTTATCCTGCTTTACGGCACATTGACTATTTTGCTTACGCTTGTTTTCATTGCCGTATATATTGCAAACACAAAGGCTGCTTACGAGGCAGAGCAGTCGGTTAAAGCAGGTAAGAAAAACCTAACACTCAAGGAAGAGCTTCAGGAATTCCTTGACGGCAAATATCATGTTACAATGCTTTCTTTGCCGGTTCTTCTTATCTCCGTGTTCACAATTCTTCCGCTTGTGTTCATGATTTTGATAGCATTTACAAACTACGATAAACAGCATACCCCTCCGGGACAGCTCTTCACATGGGTTGGTCTTGATACATTCAGAGATGTATTTAAGGTAACAGAGGGTGCAAGTAAGGGCTACACTTTCTGGGAACTCACAAAGTGGACAGTAGTATGGGCTATCTTCGCTACGTTCTCCAACTACATTATCGGTATGATTATCGCTCTTATGATTAACAAGAAGAGCATTAAGTTCAAATCACTTTGGAGAACACTTTTCGTTATCACAATCGCTGTTCCTCAGTTCGTATCACTTCTCCTTATGAACCAGATTCTTCAGGACGACGGTGTTGTAAACGTAATCAGAGGATATATGGGTCTTGCACCTATTTCGTTCTTTAACAGTACTGCACTTGTTGCACGTGTTACTGTTATCATTATTAATATGTGGGTTGGTGTACCTTACACAATCCTTCAGACAACAGGTATTCTTATGAATATCCCCGAAGACCTTTACGAGTCCGCAAGAATTGACGGTGCTACACCTGTTGTTCAGTTCTTCCAGATTACACTTCCGTATATGATCTTCGTAACAACTCCGTACTTGATTCAGAGTTTCGTAGGAAACATCAACAACTTTAACGTTATCTACCTCCTCACAGGCGGCGGTCCGAACAAGAACCCGAACCTCTATCAGGCAGGTGAAACAGACTTGCTCGTTACATGGCTCTTTAAGCTTACCATGAACAGTAACGACTATAATACAGCGGCTGCCGTTGGTATTCTCGTATTTATCGTTTGTGCTACCTTGTCGCTTATTACATTTAATATGTCCAAGTCTTCAAGAAATGAGGAGGAATTCTCATGATAAAAAGTTACAGATTAAGCCGAATGATTTCGGATATTGTTATTTACGTAATACTTGGCGGTCTTGGTCTTATTTGGGTAAGCCCGCTTGTATGGCTTTTATTCCACTCTTTCAGAAAAGAGGGCGGTGTATCCGTTCCTTATGTATTCCCGAAAGAGTATACTCTTGACAACTACAAGGCACTCTTTACAAACACTGATGTATTTGACTACCCGAGATGGTTCTTGAATACATTCGTTGTTGCGGTTTTCGCTTGTATCATTTCTACGCTTTCCGTATTGATGGTATCGTATGCTTTCTCACGTCTTAGATTTAAGTCCCGTAAGATGTTCATTAACATTGGTATGGTACTCGGAATGTTCCCGGGCTTTATGACCATGATTGCTCTTTACTATTTGTTAAAGGCTATGAACCTTACACAGACTCTCCCTGCTCTTGTAATTTGCTACAGTGCCGGTGCAGGTCTTGGATTTGCTATTTCAAAGGGCTTCTTCGATACGATTCCGAGAGCTCTTGACGAAGCGGCTACAATCGACGGTGCTACAAGAAACCAGATTTTCTGGAAGATTATTCTCCCGATTTCAAAGCCGATTCTTGTTTATACAGTTCTTACATCGTTTATCGGTCCGTGGTGTGACTTTATCCTTGTAAAAATCATCATGGGTGATAACCGTGATAACTACACCGTTGCACTCGGTCTTCAGAGAATGACCGATAAGGAATACAAGCAAACATACTTCAAACAGTTCCTTGCAGGTTCTGTAATTGTTGCTATTCCGATTACCGTTCTCTTCCTTAAAATGCAGAACTACTATGTTGAAGGCGTTACAGCCGGCGGTGTTAAGGGTTAATATTTTATAGTTGATTTTATGGGTATCTGTCGATTAATTCGGCAGATACTTTTTTATAGCTGAAAGATAATCTTATACAAAAATTCCAATCAAATTATCAGATTAATTTATAACTGAAAATAACAAAAATTCTTGAAACTTATCGTTAATTTGTGTTATCATATAGTATATGGTTTTTATAATGAAATAGTATGTAAATTTTTAAGTGAAAGAGGGAAAGTGAAAAAATGTTTGGTAAAGCAAAAAAAATATGTGCTGTGTTACTTTCGGTGGCTGTGTTTGTTATGGCTTTCACCGCTTGCGGAGAAAGTTCCGACAGTACAAGCAGCAATACAGGTGAGGTCGGCAATTACGGCAATTACAGTCCGCTTGGCAGAGAGGCGGAAAATGGTACTATAAAGCTTAAGGTTTGGGGTCCTGATGCGGCTCAGGAAAGCTTAAGAGAACAATGTGAAGAATTTTGTAAGCTTATGAGTGCCTATGCAACAATTAAAATCGATGTTGTTCCTCAAGGCGAGGAAGATCCGGCTTCTCAGCTCCTTACCGACCCGACCGTTGGTGCGGACGTTTTCGGATTTGCCTGCGACAGTATCGACAAGCTTGTGAATGCAGGTGCTCTTCTTGAGGTTACGGGTGCTGATAAAGATTATGTAGTTGAAAATAATGTTGAGGGTTCTGTATTGGCAGCTACCGTTGATGATAAAATTTATGCCTACCCCGAAACAGGCGACAACAGTTACTGCCTTGTTTACGACAAATCAGTTGTAAGCGAAAACCAAGCGAAGACGCTGGAGGGTGTTCTCGAAGCGTGCAAGGCTCAAAACAAGAAATTCGTTATGGAAGCAAACAACGGCTACTATGCTTGTATGTTCCTCTTCACGGGCGGAGTGACTATCGACGGTTATGAAGAAGACGGTACAACTCAGAAATTTGCCCCTTATAATATGGATACCGCTACGAGTACGGTTATGGCTTTCCGTGAACTTTTCAGCAAGTATAAGGATATCTTTGTAAACGGTGAAGTTACTAAGGTTGTTGACGGTTTCAAATCGGGAACGGTCGGTGCAGGCATTGACGGTTCGTGGAACTTTTCTTATGCTAAAGAAGCATTGGGTACTAATGCAGGTTTTGCAGTATTGCCGACAATCAACGTAAACGGCACTCCCACACAGATTGTCAATATGTTCGGCTATAAGCTGATTGGTGTAAACTCCAGCAGTAAATATCCGAATACATCTATCGAATTGGCAAAATTTCTCACAAACGAAGAGTGTCAAAAGGACAGAGCAGTTGACCTTAATTGGGGTCCTTCCAATAAAAATGTTGCGGAGAGTACGCTTATAAAGAGTGATGCCGCACTTTCTTCAATTCTTGAACAGTCTAAAAATTCCGTGCCGCAGGTTGCGGTTTCTCAGAATTTCTGGCAGCCTGTGGCTACACTTGGTAATATTGTGGTGGATTTTGATAATGAGTTTACCGATAAGGATTGTCAGGAGCTTATAAAGAAAACTATTGCAAATGTTCGTGAAGGATAGAAATGATTATTCAGACAGGTATGCGAACGGATATTCCGGCTTTTTACTCAAAATGGTTTCTCAACAGATTAACCGAGGGATATGTTCTTGTGAGAAATCCTTACAATCCCAACAATGTTACAAGATTTTTGCTTAACCCCGAGGTTGTCGATTTAATCGCATTTTGTACGAAGAATCCAAAACCTATGCTGTATAAAATGTCGTATCTCAAAGATTACGGTCAGTACTGGTTTGTTACAATTACTCCCTACGAAAAGGAAATTGAACCGAAAGTTCCTCCTAAAGAAATTGTTATGGAGAGTTTTAAAATACTGTCCGATATTGTCGGTGTGAACTCTGTCGGCTGGAGATACGACCCGATATATATAAATCAAAAATATACCGTGGAACGTCATATCTCCGATTTTGAGCGTATGGCAAAAACACTTTCGGGTTATACTAAAACTTGTATAATCAGTTTTATCAATATATACAAAAAGGTTGAGAGGAATTTCCCCGAGAACAGGGCAGTTTCTCAAAGTGAACGTTTTCAAATAGGTAAGGCTTTTGCGGATATCGGAAAAAAGTACGGCATTACAATTAAAGCTTGTGCAGAGGGTACGGAGCTTGCACGGTTCGGCATTGACTGCGGAGGCTGTATGACAATCGATACGTACGAAGCCGCATTAAACTCTCGGATTAGTATTCCGAAGAGAAAATCTCAAAGGGCGGAATGTGCTTGTTTTTTCGGCAATGATATAGGGGTTTACGACAGCTGCGGGCATATGTGCAGGTATTGTTATGCAAATTCAAATTGGGATTCCGTTCGTAAGAATATGAGCTTGCATGACCCAAATTCCCCTTTTCTGATAGGACACGGCAGTTCGAGGGATATCATTCACAATGCACCGCAGTCAAGCTGGATTGACCAACAGCTTACGTTGTTTTGAAATACTAATATTTAACAATTATGTTAAATTATTATATGAAGATAATATTCTTAAAAAGAAATTAGAATTGCATAATTCCCTAATATTTGCAAACAATATTTATACTATATCCGGTAAAAAAATATGTTTTTTCAAATGAAATATATTTTTGTGTTTATGGATACAAGTATTTAAAGTTTGAAATAAAAGGGAGAATATAGATATGAAAGCCACAGGAATTGTCAGAAGAATTGACGACTTGGGCAGAGTTGTCATTCCGAAAGAAATTCGCCGTACTTTGCGTATCCGTGAGGGTGACCCTCTCGAAATTTATACGGACAGCAACGGCGAAGTTATTTTTAAAAAATATTCACCGGTTGGGGAACTCAGTACCTTTGCCGCACAGTATGCCGAAGTGTTGAGCCGTGTGAGCAATCTTCCCACGCTTATTTCCGACCGTGATCACATAGTTGCGGCGGCAGGTGTGCCGAAGCGTGAATATCTTGAAAGAAGAATTACTGCTGTTATTGAGGACTTAATGGAAACACGAAGAAGCTTTATGGCACATAAAGACGAGGTGGGAGAGATTCAGCCTGTTGAGGGTCTTGACCGTGCCGCAAATATTATCTATCCTATTATAGCCTCGGGAGATGTGACGGGGTCGGTGATTATGCTTGTCGGCGAAAAGAGAGTGCCGCCGACGGAGGTTGAAGTTAAGCTTGCACAAACAGCGGCAGCTTTTTTGGGTAAACAAATGGAAGAATAATATTTTGTAAAAAGCAATACGACCGTGGAGGATATCCACGGTCAGTTTTTCTTTTAAAGTTGCCTGTAGAATACACTTGAATTTCTGTGGGTTATATGTTATAATCACATTATAACATAAATTCGGAAAGGAACTGAATATATGAAAAAATTTCTAGCCGCAGCATTGACTGCAATACTTGCTTTGAGTATGACGGCTTGCGGTTCGGAGGAAGACGAAACTCCAAGTGATTATACTCCGCCGTCAAATATTACAATATATGTGGAGTCGGGCGATACTGCTGTTCCGATTGACGTTGATGTGTCGAATATGACTAATCCGCTTGCATACGGATCAATGATTATCGATTTGCCAAAAGGCTTTATTGCCGACCAACAAACCACTAAGGACGCAGGAGTTGTTCTAGCTTATAAGGGCAGTGCAAAAACAAGTTCGGAATGCTACACCTTTGCAAACACAGGTTCAAACAGAGATATAAACGAAATCACAGAAGAGGAAATGACAACCGATTACCTTAGTCAGTTTGATGGTTTCACAGAGTTTTCTAGTTTCTCAAAAACTAAGTGCAACGGCTTTGATGCACTTGATATCGGTTTTGAACGAAAAATCCAAAAGGCAACCGTATATCAAAGACAGTACTTTATCTTTACAGATAACGATACTTACGTGATCAGCTATACCACGGAAGAGAAGAAAACTATTGATGACTATGAAAAGTCGTTGACTACTATCATAGTAAAATAATTCGATGTTTTTTATGAGGAATGAGAAATTATTTTTATTTCTGTGTTTGAGCGAATTTTTATAGAAGAAACAGTATAAAAAACACAAACTCCCGATACATCATATATCGGGAGTTTTTTGATTCAAAATGTTATGTCGAAATTATTCGCCGTCAAGTCTTTTATTGAGCGGTAAAAGCAATTCGTCAACGCTTTCAGCAATCAAGGCGGCGGCTTCTGTTCTTGTGATGTAGTCCTTGCCGTGGGTGGGGTCGTTCAGAATGTCGTTTATTTTTTCGTCAAGCTTTTCAAACAAAGAGGGAATACGTTCCCCTGTTGGGTTACGTTCGTCAATTGAGTGAAGAAATTCAACCGAAGCTTTCGGACTGTGCCAAATTTCACCGTTTTCACCTATTGCCTTAATTTGAATATACGCAATTCCGGCAGTGAAAATGTGGTTTGCTTCAACATTCCATATGACGGTATTATCCTCGCCTTTATCGAGAAGTATAGAATTGATACTGCCGTTGGAGAATGCTATGTAGAGTATATACTCTGAAGCGGTAATGCTGTCGCCGATTTCAAAGGTGAGAGTATTAATAGAATTGTCACCGTAGTGACCGATAACTCTATCCGAAATCGGAACGTTAAAATTGTTTCTGTCAACATAAATCATATAAAAAACCTCCTTCATAATACCCCCCAAACGGTCAAAAAATTGCATACAACTATGCAACTTTTTTTTAAAATTACGAATTTTTTAAAACATTTTCGATAACTTCTCCGAGCATTTCCCCCGAATAAACCGCTTCATCAAGCGTATTTGCATCCGTGCCTATTTCAATAAGCAGCGACCCCGGGGCAAGGTTCATATTGTACATAAAGTTACCGAAATAAAGAGGTCGTGTCATTCCCGGAAATTTCGTTTCGGCGGTGCTTTGCAGCTTTACGGCAAGGCTCATATTTTCCTCCCAGTTCGGGAAATCGTAATAACCGTAATTGTCATTACCGCACATTATCATTATCTGAGCTGCTTTCTTGTTGTTGTATACAAAGGTAGGCTTGATTTTTTCCCCCTCTTCCGTTGTTATGCTGTCACGGTGAATGTCAAGAATGATTTTTATTGACGGATATTTGTTCATAAAATATGTTATTGAATCTGCACTGTTATCGTATGCTCCTAAATAGTGTGGTTCATCGTGGTGTTCCGTACAATGTATAGTTGAGATACCCAACTGCTCTAATTTTTGCGTTATTGCCTCTCCTACACGAACAACGTTATAGTTATCGTCTGTGTCACGGGGATAGAAGCTTTCATAATAATATCCAAGGTCTTCTGTCATATATGATTCTGTTGCGTGAGTATGTACAATAAGTACCTGTGGTTCGGAAGTATCTTCATATTTAAACGGTAAATCAGCGTGAAGATAACTGCCTAAATCAATAGATAAGTCTGTGGAATTCTTGACGAAAAAATTCTCGTAGCTCATATTCGATTCTCTGTATAAGCTTTCAGTCACAAGGAAGGTTTGTTCGGTTTCGTCAATTGCAGTATCGATTGTATCGATTTTGTGATTTTTTTCGGCGTAGTCTGTGTCGAGATTTTTTGCCGGTTTTGATGAACTTGAGTTCTGCTTAATGTTTTCCTTTGCTTTATCATTTAGGTCAGTGTCGGATTTTTTATCGCTTGAATCGGGCATGGAAAGCCCTGCAGCGAGTACCTGAACACCCTGCAAGCGGAATACGGAATCTATCTCATCAAGAATGCATAATGCTCCGAATACAGACATAATGCTTGCAACCGAAATGACTGTAGCCTTGCAGATTTTCTCACTTACCTTCAATGACAACACTCCTTTACTTTTAATATATTAAATTTAGTTCCGTTATATATGTATGCCGGGAATTATTTGAAAATTCGTATTTCATAAAAAATTAACAAAATAGGCTTTGTTAATTTGAATCGGTGTCTTTTTTGTACGGATACTCAAAACACGTTATTTGTCACATAAACAATTATTATTACACAATTTTTTCATAAAAAAACACTTGAAATTTTTGGAGAAAAGTATATAATATATTATATAAGTGTTTATCAAATTTCTAACGAAATTTTGCATAACCCTGCTCGGCATCTATGTTTTAAAGAAAGGAGAGTTGTTTATGTATGATTATAACAGATTGAAAAATCATATTAACGGAGTGGAAGCCTGCTCGTACGATTTGTTCGGAGCTCACTTGCAAGACGGCGGTGTATATTTTTCCGTGTATGCTCCGAATGCAAGCAATGTAAAGCTTAGTTCTTCCCATAACAATTGGCAGGACGTGCCGATGAACCGTGATAACTTTGGCGTATGGAGTGTGTTTATCGGGAATATAGGCGAGGGTACTCGTTACAAATATAAGGTGTTTTCGTCGGAAGGTCAGTGTACCGAAAAAATAGACCCGTTTGCTTTTTATAATGAACTTCGTCCTAATTGGACTTCCATAGTATATGATATTAACAATTATTTTTGGAGAGATGAAGAGTGGATTAAGAAAAGAGAGAAGAATTTCAATAATCCGCTTAACATTTATGAAGTGCATCTGGGAACATGGAAAGTTAAGGCCGACAAGACAGGCAATGAAAAATTCTATAAATATCAGGAGCTTATAGATGAGCTTATTCCGTATGTGAAAGATATGGGCTACACTCACATTGAATTTCTGCCGCTTACGGAGTATCCGTTTGACGGATCGTGGGGTTATCAGGTTACGGGATTCTATGCTCCGACAAGCCGTTACGGTGAACCGAGATATCTTATGGATTTGATTGACAACTGTCATCTTAACGGCATTGGTGCGATTTTGGACTTTGTGCCTGTGCATTATGCACGAGATGAACACGGACTTGCGTACTTTGACGGCACTTGTCTTTATGAAAGTGAAGAGCCTCAGCTTCGTGAATCTGCATGGGGCTCGGTGAGATTTGACTATGCAAAAAATCACGTTCACAGCTTTGTTCGTTCAGCTATAAATTTCTGGATAAACAAATATCATTTTGACGGTATTCGTCTTGATGCAATCGCATACCTCGTTTTTCCAAACGGCAATCCGAACACTCCCGAATACGAATGCGGTGTGTGGTTTCTAAAAAATTCTCTTTTTACTTTGAACGCTTATCATCCCGATGTAATGTTCATTTCGGAAGATGCGAACTGCCATATGAAAAATACATTCCCTGCTGTGTACGGCGGTTTCGGTTTTGACTATATGTGGAACTTCGGTTGGTCGGCGGAAACTCTCCGATATCTTTCAACTCCGTTTGGTATGAGGGCACAGAACCACAATATGATGACTTATCCGATGTATTATTTTAATCAGGGAGTATTTATACTTACAATATCTCACGATGATGTTTCAAACGGAAAGTCGTCCGTTATGTCGAAATCCTACGGAAGAACTCAAGAGGAAAAATTCGCCAATCTTCGTACATACTTCCTTTATCAGATGACTCACCCCGGCAAAAAGATGAACTTTATGGGCAATGAGCTTGCGGAATATATGGAGTGGAAGGACGAACAGCCGCTTGGCTGGAACTTGCTCAGTTACCCGAATCATGATAGTTTCCACGAGTTTATCAAGAAACTGAATCATATTTACAAAGACGAGCCTGCACTTTATGCACAGGATTATAATATATCTTCGTTTGCGTGGCTTGATTTGCAGAATGCCGGCAACAATATTTTCGCTTACAGACGTGATGACTTTAATGGAAATCTGTTGTATATTGTTTTGAACTTCTCGCCGTTTGAGAAGGATTACTGGCTTGGTGTCGGTTACAACGGCTTTTTCAGGGAACTCGTCAATTCCGATTACGATATTTACGGCGGCAGCAATAAGAGAAATTACAATCTTAAATCAAACGAGGGCTATCTTAACATAAAGCTTGCACCTTTGAGCGGAGTTATTTTGAAACCGTGCGAGGAGAACGAAACAGATAAACCTCCGGAGGAGAAGAAGGAAAAAGAGCCGGCGGAGAATAATTTGTAATTATACTATACTCTAAGGAACTGTCAGAAAATAACTTGAACATTTATACTTGTCTAATTTGCCCTGTGTGTCGTTACAACACCTTGAAATACGTCAGTATTCCTGCAAACAGTTCCTAAATCTTAACGATTGCGAGTATATGTAGAAGTTAGTTTGTTTTGTATATAGTTATCAAACAGGCATAGTTTGATTTTTTATATAATAAAATATTGAAAGGGGGGCAGTGAAGATTTGCTCCCTTTTTCTTATGTCGTTTTCGTTTTTGAATAGAAATAAAAGTATTATTAAATTTTCTAAATAAAGTATTTGCAAATAATACAATTTATAAATATAACTGTATAATCAAAAACTTATCCGTAAAAACCAACTTATAATTACGAATTGCGAATTCCGAATTCCGAATTCCCAATTACTAAAGTATCTCATTAAAGCTAAAGTTATGTGATAAATTTTACACACTGTAATTATTTTTAACAAATAAGATTCTCTTTTTTTGTACAAAATATCCGGTAATATTTAAAAATTCTTTCAAAATATTACAATAATTTAATAAATCCGGAAAAATATGTATAATAATAATATTTTTTTGTGCAGATTCATTAACAAAATCATTTCCGCTCAATGCCGTATCGACTAAAAACGTCAAATTTTGAATAAATTGTAAACGGAACGTGGATTTTTTAAGGATATCATTTTAATAAAGTGTAAGAAAAAAGTTAATTTTAATTACAGAAAATATTTCCTTAAAAGAAAAATAATCCTGAGAAACCGCATAAACAGCGGACTTTTTTATTATGTAAAATTGTTAATGATACGGAGTTGTAACTCTTTTTGTGCAGTTCCACTGTTTACCTGAGGTGGGAATTTATGTTAGAATAGTAACTGTAAAAATACAGGAAGTTAATACTTCCGGAAAGACGGTGGATACCAATGGTATTAAAAAACAGGAAACCCCTGAAGTTAATGGTATGTATGTCTTTAATTGTTGCATTGGCAATCTCCGCATTGGGTATTTCGGTTTGGGCTTCTTTTGAAAACACCCATAACAATTCGGGCAATCAGGCATCCGATATTGTAGGTGTGGCTCAAACACAGGTTGGTTACTCCGAGGGTTATAACAGCTACACCAAGTATGGTGATTGGTACGGTCTTCCAAACTCCGATTGGTGTGCAATGTTTGTTTCGTGGTGTGCTAATCAGGCAGGCGTTGACAACAGCGTTTTCCCGTCATTCGCACTTTGCTCCGCCGGTTGCGACTGGTTTATTAAGCAGGGCAGATTCCATTACAGCGGAGGTTACACACCTCAGGCAGGCGATTTGATTTTCTATGCGTCCTACGGCAGCATTTATCACGTTGGACTTGTTACGGGTTCTGACGGATCAAATGTTTATTCAATCGAGGGTAACTATAGCGACCAAGTTTCAAACGTAAGTTATTCGCTCGGCTACGGCGATATTCTCGGTTACGCAAGTCCGGCTTACGGCACGGCAGCTGACAACACCCCTGTTGTAACTTCCGATGTTGAAGAGGACAGCGATGAGGAAATCTTCGAGGATAGCGATGTAACAGAAATCGACACAGATTCTTATATTGACACTACAGACAACGAAGAGGATGTTATTGAAGATGTAATCGAAAGTGACAGCGAAACTGAAACGGACAGTGCGATTGAAAGTGACGTTGACTCCGACACAGACATGGAAACAGCAACCGATACCGACACAGCAATCGATACAGCTGTTGATACAGATACGGAAACCGATATCGAAACAGATGTTGATACAGATACCGATACAGCGTCGGAAATTGATGTAACGATTGATACTGATACCGAAACTGAAACGGATACAGATACAGCGATTGAGGTTACTTCTGACAACGACACCGATACTTCGTTATCTACAGACACCGACACTGCTATCGACACGGATTCCGATGATACAGAAGAATTAAGAATGGGCGATGTAAACGGTGACGGTTCAATCGATTCGCTTGATGCTCTTTTAGTTCAGCGTTATCTTATCTTCGGCGACAAGTTCGACAAGATTAATCTTGAAAGAGCTGATGTAAACGGTTCAGGTAAAGTTGATATCGGAGATGCGTTTATTATCCTCAAGATGTCGGTACATCTTTTCTAATTTATTTTGGAATTTTTAAATAGGAATAATTGATAAAATATCTGGAACAAACATAGTGTGATTTTGACACAATGCAATGACAGACATACAGAAACAAAAAAACGGTACACCTGTTCGGTGTGCCGTTTTTTTTTAAGCGGGCAAAAACCAAAGAAAATACGCACACTCACTTTTTAGATTAGGTAAACTTTATCGCCTGTGTAAAACTTTTTCCTTTCAAGAGAGTTCATCAGATGAAGAATAAATAATAAATAATAAATAATAATAACCGGTAACAGCCACACATCTGTTACCGGTTTGTTTAATTCATTTTGTAAACTCCGTTCGGTTTTTCCAAGAAAAATTTTTCAATACTGTCAAGCTCTTCAACAGCTTTCTGTTTTGATTTGTAAATCCCAAGGGTTATCTTTGAACCCGAAAACATTCCGTGACCTGCACAAGTTCCGAAAATGTAATAATCCTTTTCGCCTATCATTTCCGATAAGTAAATGTGAACAACCTCGGCAATCGCCTCTTTAGATTGTGTTCTTATAAGCATAATGTTTACTCAACCGTTACCGACTTTGCAAGATTTCTCGGCTGGTCAACATCGTTGCCTTTTTGAACCGAAGTATAGTAAGCGATAAGCTGTAAAGGCACACATACAAGCATAGGAAGTAAAATCTCTTCAAAGGTTGGTATTTTAAGAACATAGTCTGCAATGTCTTTCGGTACGTCATTGCCGTCTTGGCAAATCATAATTACCTTTGCACCTCGTGCCTTGACCTCTTTGATGTTGCTGACTGTCTTTTCGTAAAGTGCCGACTGCGTTGCAACTGCGATTACAGGCATATCCTTTGTGATAAGAGAAATTGTTCCGTGCTTCAATTCACCTGCCGCATAACTCTCGGAGTGAATGTAGGAGATCTCCTTGAGCTTTAGACTGCCCTCCATACTCAAAGCATAGTCAAGACCTCTTCCAATATAAAGAAGACTGTCGGCGGTGAGTAGCTTTGTGGAGATTTTCTGTGAAATTTCCGTAGTCTGTGCGATAACCCTTTCAACCATTTCCGGTGTTTCAAGTAATTTTGTTGTGTAATACTTGTATTTTTCTTCGTTAATTTGACCCTTTGCAAATGCAAGCTCAAACGCAAATAAGTACATAACTGAAAGCTGTACCATATATGCTTTAGTTGATGCAACGGAAATTTCGGGACCTGCGTGTGTGTAAATCAGCATATCTGCTTCACGTGCTATAGTACTTCCCATAGCATTTACTATTGCAAGGGTTTTTGCACCTTTTTCTTTCGCAAGCCGCATTGCGGCAAGACTGTCAGCCGTTTCGCCGCTTTGTGAAACTATGATAATTAAATCTCCCTTGCCAATAATTGGGTTTCTGTAGCGGAACTCGCTGGCAATGTCAACTGTTACCGCCGTTCTCGCTATTTCCTCAATAACGTATTTTCCGACCATTCCCGAGTGCATAGCACTTCCGCAGGCAACTATATATATGTTCTTGATTTTTCTCAGAACTTCGGGGTTAATGTTGCATTCGTCCAGACAGGGCATACCGTCCTTAACTCTCGGTGTTACGGTGTTCTTAATAGCCGTGGGCTGTTCATTTATCTCCTTTATCATATAGTGAGGATAACCGCATTTTCCCACTGCATCAACGTCCCAGTCGGCTGTTTTGAGTTCCTTTTTAACAGGCTGATAATGACTGTCAAAAATTCTCACACCATTCTCGTCAAGTATTGCAATTTCGTCCTGCTCCAAAAGATAGTAGTCTTTTGTATACTCGATAATTGCAGGAACGTCCGAGGCGATAAAGTTCTCGCTTTTTCCGACACCGATAATAAGGGGACTTTCACGCCTTACCGCAAAAACCCTGTTCGGGAAATCCTCAAAGACTATACCCAAGGCAAAGCTGCCCTTAAGTTCCTGAGTTGTTTCGATGATAGCCTTTACAGGCTCTTTGATGTGACTGTAGTAGTAGTCGAGAAGTTGAGCCGCAACTTCCGTGTCGGTGTCGCTTAAAAATACACGACCCTGCTTTTCTAGGAACTCCTTAAGCTCTTTGTAATTTTCAATAATGCCGTTGTGAACAAGGGTCACCTTTGCACCGCTGTGGGGATGGGAGTTGATGTCCGAAGGTTCGCCGTGTGTTGCCCAGCGAGTGTGACCTATTCCCGCAAAACCTTTCGGTCTGCCCTCAACCTTCATTTTATCTACTAAATCCTTTAGCTTTCCTTTGGATTTTGCAACGGAAATTTTTTGATTTTCAAAAACAGCTATACCTGCCGAATCATAGCCACGATATTCAAGACCCGTGAGAGCCTTTACAAGAACATCGGAGCAATCTCTGTGACCGACATAACCGACAATTCCACACATGAATTATCTCCTCCAATACTATTTGAAATATAATATATATAATGTAAAACGAATAGGTTAATTAATCTTATGATGAAAAGTGGGAACAATATCACTCAAAAGCTTAAGTGTGAGGTCGCTGTCATTTCTGCTTGCAGCTTCCTTTAGTTCTTGCAGTTCACCCAAAAAGCTGTCTGGTTCAATCTTTATCTGATTTCCTATGAAAATCTTTTTGTTGGCGGTTTCCTTCAAGCCCTCTTCACTCATAAGGAGTTCTTCGTAAAGCTTCTCACCGGGGCGAAGACCTGTAAATTTAATTTCAACGTCCTGATACGGAACTTTACCGTAAAGTCTGATTAAATTTTCGGCAAGCGTTACAATTTTAACAGGTTCACCCATATCGAGTACAAAAATCTCACCGCCCTGAGCCATTGCACCGGCTTGAAGTACAAGCGATACGGCTTCGGGAATAGTCATAAAGTACCGTATAATGTCGGGGTGAGTTACCGTTACGGGTTTTCCTGTTTCAATCTGCTTTTTGAACAGCGGAATAACAGAACCGTTGCTGCCCAGAACATTTCCAAAACGTGTTGTGATGAAGTCGGTGTTGGTGTAATTCTGAGCCATATATTGTATAATCATTTCACAGCAACGTTTTGTAGCACCCATAACATTTGTGGGGTTTACTGCCTTGTCTGTTGAAATCATTACAAATTTTTCAACGTTGTAATATTCCGCAAGTGTCGCACAGTTGAATGTTCCGAAAATATTATTCTTAACAGCTTCCTCGGGAACTGTTTCCATAAGCGGAACGTGTTTGTGTGCAGCCGCATGAAATACTATGTTCGGCTTATAGGTTTTAAAAATAATATTCATTTTGTCGTAATCACGAACAGATGAAATCAGAGTGACAAGATTTATGTCACTGCCGTAATCCATATAAAGCTCCTGTTGAATTTCATATGCGTTGTTCTCGTATATGTCTACAATAATAATTTGTTTTGGATTATATTTAAAAATCTGACGTACAAGCTCACTTCCGATAGAACCGCCGCCGCCTGTTACCATACAGACCTTGCCTGAGATGTAAGCCTTAACGTCCTCGCTGTCGAATGTGACAGGCTCTCTTCCGAGCAAGTCTTCAATTTTGATATCTTGAGCTTTGGAGATAATCTGAGTACTCTCGTTGCCGTCATCAAGCATTTCGGTAAGGTAGGGAATAATCTTAATTTTACAGCTTGTTTCGCTTGCAAGGTCGAGAATTTGCTTGCGTTTTTTATCATTGAGCGAAGGAATGGCAAGGATAATAAGGTCAATAGCTTCATTCTTACACCACAGTGAAATTTCCTTTGTAGTACCTCTCACAGGAATGCCCATAATGCTTGTACCCTGCTTGTCGGGGTCGTCGTCGATAAGACAGACAGGCTCATATTTGTGTGCAGGGTTTTTGGGGTCTGTCTGAGCATTTTTGATTTCACTGAGAATCATTCTGCAAGCCTTGCCTGCACCTATAATCATAGTTCGCTGCTTCTGATATTTTTTTCCGTCAACGGAAATTATCAGAAATGCCTGACGGAATATGAATCGGAACAGCACTATTCCAAGCGTTCCTATTCCGAACGATATCGCTATATACTGCCAGCGTGGCTGTGCATTGAACGTATTGGCAAGCAGTACGGTTATTCCCGAACCGATTGACATTCCCAGCACGCACGACAGGTAATCCTTTGCATCGAAATACCGCCACAGCTTATTATATGCTCCGCACACATAAAGTGCAAAGAAGCACATAAGAACATTCATTAAAATATAAATTACAGTGCTTTTTCTCGATGAATCGTACATCGGGTTCATCCAAGAGAATGACAGCACGAAGCTTGTCAACGCACCGCTTAAGAATACTATAAAAGCGTCCGCAAACATAAGGACGATTTTTCTTACATTCATTCTTTCCATAAATAGTACTCCGTTATGGTTAGTTAATTGCAGTTAATTTTTTGTAATTTTTCAAGATAATTATACAGGTTCGGAAGAACAGGACTTTAACTTAATTGTAAATTTTTTGTTAATAAGATAACCAACTTGGAAATAAATTAGGAATTACTGTAATTTTTTCGTTTTTCGGTAGTAAAAAAGCTTTTTGAGTGCTTGAAAAAATTCAGATAAATTTCATTTTTTGTAAATACAAAATACATAATAGTCCTGTATATTACCGGAAATAGTATCGAAATACGAACTCAATCTATACAAATTAATTATACTATATAATGTACGAGTATGTCAAATAAAAATTCGTAATGCGTAATTATTCAGTCTTTGGTATTGGGAAGTTTATGAAATACGCAAAAATATATTTGAATTGTTGAATAATAA
Organism: uncultured Ruminococcus sp.; assembly: GCA_902763835.1. Lineage (GTDB taxonomy): Bacteria > Bacillota > Clostridia > Oscillospirales > Acutalibacteraceae > RUG592. The sequence goes on from CACWTQ010000023.1 coordinate 27,785, forward strand.
AATATAAATAATATAATTTGGCTATGTATAAAAAATTGAAGCAAAGATTTTATTGATTATTTTATAACTAAGCATTTGTGAAATAGATTGATTCATAATTACATATTTAATTACGCATTGATAAATTTTTTACTTGTAAAAAAATTTGAATTTGTGTATTGCAAAATTTGCTGTATAATGTTATAATCAAAACGACTATGAGTACTTTTATTTTTAACAAAATAAAAGCTTTTAATTTTAGGAAAGAAGGAAGTGATGGTTACTGATGGGCAGATTTTTGAAGGACTTTAAAAAATTCTTTAATTATGTTGTTTTCTCATCAAAAGCCGAATTGAAGTCGGAGGTCGCCGACTCGTTCCTGAGCTGGCTGTGGTGGTTTCTTGACCCATTGCTCTATATGCTCGTGTATTCATTCATCGCCGTGGTAGTTTTCAAAAGCGGCGTGCAGTACTTTCCCGTGTTTGTTTTTTTGGGACTGAACACGTGGACATTTTTCTCGAAAACCGTTAAGGCAAGCGTAAAGCTGGTGGCTAATAAGAAAATGATTGTTACTAAGGTGTACATACCAAAGTATATGTTCGTTTTTGAAAAAATCGGTGTTTACGGCTTTAAAATGGTTGTTTCAAATCTGCTGGTTGTAATTACAATGATAGGCTACAAGGTTCCCGTTTCGTGGAAAGCTCTCTGGGTTATACCGATAACTCTTGTTCTTATTGTAGTTACGTTTGGATTCAGTACAATAATAATGCACTTCGGTGTTTTTGTGGAGGATTTACTCAATGTTATCACAGTTGTGCTGCAGCTCGGATTTTACCTTTCGGGTATCTTCTACTCAATTGAATCAATCGGAACTAAAATTGTAGGAAGAGTTCCTGCTCCTTATGACGATTTGCTCGTTAAGCTTAACCCTATGGCACTGCTCATTACCGACCTCAGACGTGTGCTTCTTTACAACAGCGACCCCCACTGGGTGATGATGCTTATATGGTTCTTTGCTGGTGTGGTGCTTTCTTTGATTGGTACAACTATTATTTATAAATTTGAAAACAGTTATGTAAAGGTGATTTAACTTATGGCAGAGAATACAGAATATGCTATCTCCGTAACCGATGTAAAAATCAGATACAGAGTTTTTAAAAAGATTTCTTTACTTAAAACAATTCTTGCACCGCATAAGTACAAGAAAACCGAGCTTTTCGAGGCTGTCAAGGGTGTCACCTTTAACGTTCCCAAAGGACAAATCCTCGGAATTGTCGGAAAGAACGGCAGCGGTAAATCTACTCTTCTTAAAGCGATTGCAGGAATTTTCTCGCCCGATGAGGGAGTTATCGATTTGCACGGTCACTCTGTGTCGCTCCTTTCAATCGGTGTAGGCTTTCAGAATAAATTAAGCGGTCGTGAAAACATTTATCTTTCGGGAATGCTTCTGGGGTTTAATAAGACACAGATTGACGAGAAGCTTGATGAAATTATAGAGTTCTCCGAACTCGGTGATTTTATCGACCGCCCTGTTAAAACCTATTCAAGCGGTATGTACTCAAAGCTTGCTTTTTCTATTACTGCAATACTTGAAACGGAAATTATGCTTATTGACGAGGTACTTTCCGTTGGTGACGCTAAGTTTAAAAAGAAGAGCTACGAAAAAATGAAAAGTCTTATTACAAACGCAGACAGAACTGTTGTGATTGTTTCTCACAGTTCCGATACTTTGAAACAGCTTTGCGATACTATTCTCTGGCTTCACGAGGGTAAAGTTAAGATGCAGGGGGCTTGCGACGAGGTTCTTCCGAAGTACGAAGAGTTTATGTCGTAATCGGTATATATTGTATGAGCAGGTTTATCGAGAAATTAAAAGGTGTTAAACCTAAAGATATTTTGCATATATTTTTATTTATATTGGCATTACCGGTTTCTTTGGTGTATAAACACTTTCGCCGTGACTTGTGGCTTGTCTGCGATAACGGAATTGAAGCTGCCGATAACGGATATTGGCTGTTTGAGTATATCCGCCGTGAACACCCCGAGCAGGACTGCGTTTATGCGGTTTATAAAACAAGCTCGGACTATGAAAAGGTTAATGCTATAGGCAAGACCGTACGTTACGGAAGCTTTATGCACTGGATTTTGTACCTGACGGCAAAGGTGAATATCAGTTCTCAGAAGAGCGGCAAACCGAATTTTGCGGTTTGCTATCTTCTGGAGGTTTACGGAATTATTCACAATAACAGAGTGTTTTTACAGCACGGTGTTGTTTTAACCGATATAGAATTTTTATATTACGAAAATACAAAAATGAGTATGTTCGTAACAAGCACGTACCGTGAATGGGAGTATATTAATGAGCGTTACGGTTACCCCGAAGGTGCGGTGAAACTTCTTGGACTTGCCCGCTTTGACAGGCTTCACGATTTTGAAACAGTTCCTAACCAAATTCTTATTATGCCGACATGGCGTGATTGGCTCGGTACTAATGCTCTTTCAAAGAACATCGATAAGGATAAAGAAAATTTTCTCAAAAGCGATTACTATAAGAATTGGAGTAAAATCATTAAAAGTAAACGGCTTGAAGATATTTGCCGTAAGTACAACTGTACTGTGATGTTCTGTCCGCATAGAGATACGCAGAGATTCATTGATTGCTTTGAAAGTGAAAATTCGTATCTTACTGTGTGCAGTTACCCTAAATTTAACGTTCAGGAGCTTATGAAAAGCTCGGCATTTATGGTGACCGATTATTCTAGTGTACAGATTGATTTTGCTTATATGAAAAAACCGCTTGCTTACTTTCATTTTGATTATGAGGAGTTTTCAGAAAAACATTATCACAAGGGTTACTTTAACTATGCTAGGGACGGCTTCGGGCCTGTCTTTGAGAGTGATATTGATTTGATGAATTATATTGAAAAGCAGGCGGAAAAATCGTTTGTAAATGATGATGTTTATTTGCAAAGACATAAAGAGTTTTTTACGCTTTATGATACGGATAATTGTAAACGAAATTATGACGCTATAAAAGAGAGGTGGAGTTGAGTGAGCGAAAATCAAAAGCCTATAGATTTTGTTATAATCTGGGTGGACGGCAACGACCCGAAGTGGCGAGCCGAAAAGTCAAAATATGACGAAAATGTCGGCGGCAACTCTAACAGTGAGGTGCGGTACAGAGATTGGAATAACTTGCAGTACTGGTTCAGAGGAGTGGAGAAATTCGCTCCGTGGGTCAATAAGATTCATTTCGTGACGTGGGGACATCTTCCGAAATGGCTTGATACATCAAATCCGAAGCTCCATATCGTCAATCATAAGGATTACATTCCCGAAAAATATCTGCCGACTTTCAGTTCGCATACTATAGAACTCAATATCCATAGGATTAACGGTATTGCAGACCAATTTGTATATTTTAATGACGATATGTTTATCACTGCCCCGACCAAACCCGAGGACTTTTTCAAGGACGGCAAGCCCTGCGATACGTTCGCACTGGATTGTATTTGTTTCAACAAGGACAGTGCAGGATTTTTCAACGGTGCAAACATTACGATTATCAACGAGCATTTTGACAAGGATAAGGCTTGTAAAGAGAATTTCGGCAAGTGGTTCAATCCTAAGAACAGATTTAAAAATATTCTCAGAACAATGCTCCTTATGCCGTGGCATTGGTTTCCGGGATTTTACTATCAGCACACACCCAACAGCTTTTTGAAGTCAACGTTTGAGGAGGTCTGGGATAAGGAGTTTGAGATACTCGATTCCACGTGCCATGACAAGTTTCGTAAAACGGGAAACGTCAATCAGTGGCTAATGAAATACTGGCAGCTAGCTTCAGGCAATTTTGAAGTAAGACGTGACAGCTTTGCGTTGTGCTATCATCTGAAAGAGTACAATTATAAAGCTCTGCTTAATGATATTCCGTCACAAAAGCATAATATGATTTGTATTAATGATACGGCGGAAACACTTGACTTTGAAAATAAAAAACAGGGTGTCATTACTGCGTTTGAAAAGCTTCTGCCGAAAAAAAGCAAATATGAATTGTAAATTCATATTTAAATGAAGTGTTGACTTGCGGCAGCATGATGATTGTAAAGATATATGTCCGCAAGGACATACTTCATTCGCTGAAAAGCGAACTTCATGTGCCGTAGGCAAACTTAGGAACTGTCAGAAAATAACTTGTACATTTATACTTGTCTAAATTGTTCAACTTATTTCCCAACAGTTCCTTAATGTTCACTTAAAATTTACTACAGGGGGGTTAATGTATTGTCGAAAAAGAATAAAAATTATGATTCAATAAATAATATATCTGCTGAAGATATTGAAAAAGATACTCCCAATAAAAAAGGCAAGCCTGCAAGAAATCTTGCCAACCTCAAAGCCGAGGGCGAAAAGGATACAAAGCTTTTCTTGCTGCTTGCCTTTTTCGTGCCGTTTTTGATTATGGGAGTTATGTTTATTCGTGCCGAGGTTTATCCGTTCGGCGACAGGCAGGTTATGTTCTCCGACTGTAAACAGCAGTATCTTCCGTTTCTGAAAGAGTTTCAGAGAAAGCTTAAAAGCGGCGATTCAATGCTCTACAGCTGGGGTAACGGTCTGGGTACAAATTTTATTGCGATGATTGGATATTATATCGCAAGTCCGCTTAATCTGCTCACGCTGATTGTTCCTATGAAATATATCCGTGAAGCAATGGCTGTGTTTATGATGATTAAGGTAGGCTGTGCAAGCTTGTTTACAGCAATTTTCCTTAAGCACGTGTACAAGAGAAACGATATATCGCTTGTCGCTTTTGGTTGTTGCTATGCTTTCTGTGACTTCATAACAGGCTACTACTGGGATATTATCTGGCTCGACAGCGTGGCGTTGCTGCCGCTTGTGGCTCTGGGTGTTTACTGTATTATATATGAAAATAAATATAAAACTTATGTGATTTCGCTTGCACTTGCTTTTGTATCCAGCTATTATATAGGCTATATGATATGCTTGTTTGTGCTGTTGTGGTTCTTCGTGGTGACCGCAGCAAAAGCCGACCCGAGAAAGAAATTTAATGTTGTAACGTTTTGTGAAAATTTAATTAAGACTGCGGTATACTCGGTTCTTGCTATTGTTATGACGCTGCCCGTAACATTGCCGTCGCTTGTGCAGCTGAAATATACTGTCAGCACTGATGATTCTTTCCCCGATAAAATTGAGTTTTATAACAACTTCGCCGAGGTTGCGGCTAATTTAATCAGCTTTCATCAGCCTACCACAATGGAGGGTTTGCCGAATGTCGGCACAGGCGTGATTTGTGTTATGCTTCTGGCTGTCTTTATTCGTGCCAAGGATATTCACCGCCGTGAAAAAATTGCATATATATCACTTCTTGTGTTTATGTTTATAAGTCTTAATATCAATGTTCTTGATTATATCTGGCACGGCTTCCACTATCCCAATCTTATTCCTTACCGCTTTGCTTTTATTTTCAGCTTTGTGCTTGTGGCAATTGCCTACAGAGCATTTACGGTTTTTGTGGAGCTTGATAAAAAGGATATTATAGGTATGTGTATTGTTGCTTCGGCGATGATATGTATATCCGTATTCTATCTTGAAAGAAGAGCAATTATCGGAAGTCTTATTGTTGCGGGACTTTATCTTGTGTTTATGACTTTGTACGAAATGGAGCTGCTCGACAGACGGCTTCTTACGGGGTTCGTGAGCCTTGCAGTGATTGCCGAAATGTGTATTCAGTGCAGTATCGGTGTTGAAACTGTGGGAACGACATCTCACAACAATTATCCCGATAAAGAAGAGCAGGTTGAAGAGCTTCTTGAGATTGCCAAAAAGGATAATCCGGATGAATTTTACAGAATAGATCAGACAGATTTCTCCACAAAGAATGACGGTATGATTTACGGCTATAACGGTGTGGGTCAGTTCTCATCAACCTCATATAAAAGCCTTATTAACTTTACAAGTGATTTCGGTATTGTATCAAAACGAAGCAGCTATCAGTATTTACTGACTACTCCGGTTACATCAATGCTTTTGAATGTAAAGTATGTTGTTTCGAGAGATGGTTACACCGCAGACGAAAACTCGCTTGAATTATACAAAACGTCAAAAGACGGTTCTGTAGAAATGTACGAGAATAAGTATTATCTTCCGATTGCATATATGGCTGATAACAAAATAGATGAAGCAAGTCTTGACAATGATTCTGTTTTTGTAACGCAGAACAGAGTTTTAAAGGCAATTTCGGGAGTTGACTATGATGTTTATGCTTTGCTTGACCCCAGTGCTTTTAATTGTGAAAATATGAACACAAAGAACGAGAATGGCGGAATTTATTCCTATAAACTATTCGACGGTTCAAGCAGAGGAGAAATTTCGGTGACATACGAAGCTCCTAAAGACGGTATGCTTTATGCGTGGGCGAACGTTAAATCAAGCACAGACGTTACTGTTGTAAGTGAAAGAATAAATCATACTTATGATGTTGACGCACAGAGATATATTTTCCCGATAGGCTATTATAAAGAGGGAGAAACCGTCGAACTTAGGGTGAGTGCAAGCAATAACAGCAACAATAAAATTGCCGTTGCTTATCTTAATGAAGATATTCTCAATAAGGTGTATGAAAGCCTTTCGGACGAAGCTTTGAATGTCACTAAGTATTCAAGCACCGAAATTGAGGGTACTTTAAATGTTAATGAAAACGGAACATTGCTCACATCAATTCCTTATGAAAAGGGCTGGAGAGTGTATGTTGACGGCAAAAAGACAGATACTAAAGAGGCTTTGGGGGCATTCCTTGCGGCAAACGTAGACAAAGGTTCTCATAAGATTAAGTTTGTTTATTCACCGGAGGGATTTGTAGCCGGCTGTATTTTAGGTGTAATAGCATTTGTGATTTTTGTATTGCTTTGCGTTTTCGATTACAGAAAAGCAAAGAGAAGAAGTGTTGCATAAGCAATATGAAGTGTGTCCTTGCGGACAAATAGCAGTTTAGCAAGCCTGCGGCTTGCATTCATTTAAAGAAGTTTTTGATATCCATAAAAAGTGCGAAGCACCTTCATTTGCACACTTCATTAAATTAAAATTTCTTGCAATTTTAATTTTACCATAGGAGGAGGTAAAAAAATGGATCTTATTTCTGTTGTTGTTCCTTGCTATAACGAGGAGGAATCGCTGCCTGCTTTTTACAAGGAAATTCATAAGATTACTAAGAAAATGGAAAGTGTGAATTTTGAATTTATTTTTATTGATGACGGCTCAAAAGATAAAACACTTCCAATGTTAAAATATCTTCATAGAAAAGATGAAAGAGTGAGATTCATTTCTTTCTCCAGAAACTTTGGCAAGGAAGCCGGTATGCTTGCAGGGCTTAAGGCGGCTAAGGGCGACTACGTTGCGATTATGGACGTTGATTTGCAAGACCCGCCCTCTTTGCTGCCCGAGATGTACCAAACCGTTAAGAGCGGCAAATACGATTGTGTTGCAACCAGACGTACCACAAGAAAAGGAGAACCGCCGATACGTTCGTTCTTTGCAAGAATGTTCTATAAAATCATCAACAAAATGAGCGATGCGGATATAGTTGACGGTGCAAGGGATTTTCGGCTTATGCGGAGAAGAATGGTTGACGCTATTCTTTCAATGCAGGAGTACAACCGTTTTTCAAAAGGCATTTTCGGCTGGGTCGGCTTTAAAACAAAGTGGCTTGAATACGTGAACGTTGAGCGTGTTGCCGGAGAAACAAAATGGTCTTTCTGGAAATTGTTCAAGTATTCTATGGAGGGCATTATGGCTTTTTCTACAACTCCGCTTTATCTGTCGTCAATTTTGGGTTTTGTTGTGTGTTTCATTACATTTGTTCTTGCGTGTTTCTATGCTATAAAGAAAATTTTCTTTGGTGATCCTACAGCCGGATTTCCTACCTTGATTTGTGTAATAGCTTTTCTGGGCGGTATTCAACTTATAGGAATAGGCGTTGTTGGAATGTATTTGTCTAAAACTTATCTTGAAACAAAAAGGCGACCCGTTTATATTATCCGAGAAACCGAAGAAGACTAATTAATTCGTAATTATTGGTTTTGGGTGGTTGGAAGTTGGTTTGCCGTAGAAAGTTTTTTGCTTTACAGTTAAAATAAGATATATTATAATTAACCGTCGATTTTAGGCTTTGTGGCTGTCGGCGGTTTTCTTTTTGTAATTTGAAAAATCTTAAAAAATTTTTTATATAATTCAAAATTCACCTAAATTTGACATTTTTATAAATTTTATACAAAAAAATTCGTTTTTTTTTTTTTTTTTTCAAAAATATTTTTATATGGTATAATAAGAGGGTAAAATTGTAACATTGAGGTGATTATTGTGGCAAAATTAAAAGTATGCCAAAAATGCGGCTCTACTATGGATAGCAGTGCTAAAGCTTGTCCGCAGTGCGGAGCACCGGCAAAGGGCAAAACGGGTTGTATTATCGGCGGTGTTATTGCTGCGGTTATTTTGATTCCTTTAATTGCAAATTCTTCAAACAGTGACAGTGATACCAAAACAACCGATACAAGTTCGGCTGTAGTGTCAACCGTTTCTGTTGCTGAAGAAAACAGTACCGTTGCCGAAAGTGTTTCGGAAGATAAAGCAAGTTCCGAAGCGGCGGAGGAAAATCAAGCACAAGCTAAAGAAGAAAGTAAAGCCGAAAGCAAAGGAGAAGTTAAGGAGGAAAGTAAGGAAGAGGTTAAAGAGGAAGTTCCAAATAATGTTTACAAGGTAGGAGAAACTCTTGAAACTGGAAAGGTTAAAATAACTTTTCAGAGTGCGGAAGATTATACGAGCGACAATATGTTTATTGAACCGGACGAGGGCAATAAATATATTCGCGCATATTTTGTTGTGGAAAATACAGGCAATACCGATACTCTGGTATCTTCTTACGATTTTGATTGCTATGCGGACGATTCGGCTGCCGATACTCCGTTGCTTACCGATAAGATGTTGTCTTCGACAACTCTTTCACCCGGAAGAAAAGCAGAGGGTTATGTGTATTATGAAGTTCCGCAGAATGCTCAGAAAATCGAGATTGAGTATGAAACAAGCTATTGGACACAAAAGAAAGTTATTTTTGTTGTAAAATGATTTTAAATATAAATTATTTTCCCGATAGATTTTCGTTTACAGAGAATCTATCGGGGATTTTTTGTGGAGTTTATAAAAATTTATTGAAGTCTTCCAAGTTTTGGTGTATACTTTATATGTTATACTGGGGAGCGGTAAGATGTAGCAAATTCACGTAAACTCCTCTGTCCTGCCTTATGAGGGGCGACTTTGATAAATCGAGAACCCAAAAAGCCGCCCCTTTTAGAGAAAGTGGCAGCCGTAAGGCTGACGGAGAGGTTTTTAAAATATTGGTGGTAAATCTTAACGCTTTCGAGTATAGTATTTTAAAAAGGAGTGTTTCCAAAATGGCAAGCCCAAAATTATCCCTAGTAATCCCCGATAAGAAAACAATCTCCAACGGTGATGTAAACTTTGACTGTTTCAAAGATTTCGCTGATGTTACGGAGTATTTTTTAAGCGGAGTTGAGCTTCTACCCGAAAGAATAAAAAATGCAGATATTATTCTCTGCAATAAAACGCCTATGAACGAAAGTACTCTCAAAAACGCAAAGAACCTGAAATATATAGGTTTGTTTGCAACAGGCTACAATAACGTGGATTTGGAATATACCCGAAACCGTGGCATTACCGTATGCAATGCGGCGGACTATTCAACGGACGCAGTCGCTCAACATACGTTTGCGTTAATGCTTGAACATTATTCAAAGGTTTCACAGTATAATACTTTTGTTCAGAACGGTTTGTGGATTAAGTCCGATGTATTCTCTCCATTCGTGTACCAAATGAGGGAACTGTCCGGAAAGACTATAGGTATTGTCGGCTTCGGAAATATCGGTCGTGCCGTTGCAAAAATTGCGGCTGCTTTTAATATGCGTGTTCTGTTTTATTCACGTTCGGAAAAAATTGCCCCCGAGGGTACGGCTCAGGTAGATTTGAATACTCTTGTTTCCGAAAGTGATTTTGTAACCGTGCATTGTCCGCTAAATAAGGATAGCGAGAGAATGTTTAACGACGAACTTTTCGCAAAATTCAAAAAGGGTGCAATGTTTATAAATACGGCTCGTGGGGGAGTGGTTGACGAGTATGCATTGAAAAAGGCACTCGAAAACGGTACGCTTTCAAGTGCTGCAATTGATGTTATAGATGTTGAACCTATGCGGAAGGATTGTCCGCTGTTGGGTGTGGAGAACCTGATAATTACTCCTCACGTTGCTTGGGCACCCACAGAAACAAGAGAGAGATTGATTGGTATAGTTTACAATAATCTCAAAGCGTATCTGGAGGGTAACCCGAGAAATGTTGTTAATTAGAAGCTTCGCAGTGTATGTGTAATGGAGCTGTAGTCGTTGATATAATATTGATTTTCGTTTGCGAATATTAAAAGATATCCGACAACTACAGTCGAAACCATAAGCAATATTATAAATACATATGCCGTTAGATATATCTTTTTTGATGTGTTTTCAAGAGCATTTAAAATATCAAATAATGTTATTAGTCCGACTAAAATTATTGTAACGAGTATATCAGCGGTATATCTGTAATGTGAGCCTGCTTTGCACATATCGATAAAAGCAAGCAGCAGGGCAGAGGAAAATAATGTTAATGTAAAAAATGATTTGAATTTATCCTTTTTCTTGTCAACAAACGGAATTGCGAAAATTCCCCACGCAACAGGATATGTCAAAACACCCATAGTGCTGCCTAAATATGTGTAGTGCGGATATGATGACAGCGACCTGTTATTAATTTCAATATACGGAAATTGCGATTTAAAATACGGTGGCTGTATGAAATAATGGTAAATTGTCGCAGGGAGATATGCAAGTGTGAGAGTGTTTGCTTCGGCAATGCTTACCGTCAGCTGATAGTTAAATCCGAATTCAAACGGATTGTCAAATCTCAGATAGTTGTATGTCATTATGCCTATAGCACCAAGTAAAACAGGAACTCCGATTGAAACAAAATATAATATTTTTTTCTTTAAAGTGTCGTCCTTGCCGGCTAAAATGAATACGGCAGGGACTATTGCTGTTACACAATAAATGCACATTGTGGGTCTTGAAGCGGCAATCATAACAACCGATATTCCCGAAAGAATAAGAAATATTATCCGACGTGAAAATTTCTCTTCAAAGTAGGCTTTCATAAGAAAATACAAAAATGCGGACAAAGCTCCTATTCCCGAAATTACGGCTATAAAGTAAAAATATTTATCGGTGCATAATGCAAAAACAGAAGACCCAAAGAGGAATGACAGATATCCGATAATGGCTATGAAATACGGTACTTTTTTACATAAATACTTTAATACAGCCATATAAAGCAGCGACAGAAAAATTACCGCATATACAGTGGCAATTGCGGCTGCACATACCTCTCCGGGCAGTTTTCCCGTCAAAAAATAAACAGGGAAATATATTGTGAATACAGGGGCAACTCCAAAATAAGAGTAGAATTTACCGTTATAGTAAGCTCTGTCCCAATGATCCCCGGTAAGACCTGCTTCATCTCGTTCGCTCCTGTCGTAGACATTTTTCAGATTGTCAAATTGTTCCTTGTCGAAATCAACCTTGATATCCAATCGTCCCTCTTTAAAGGAACAGAAAAGCTGCTCGTATTGATCCATTTCATACTCGTTCTCGAGGGGGTATGCGTCAAACATAGGTTCATCGGAAATTTTTGCAACGGATAATACGGCTAAGGCTATTAGCAGGCAGACTAAAGCCGTGCCCATTATAAGTATAAGATTATCACTTTTTGTGAATTTCCATTTCCATGCACGGTTGAAAATACAAAAGCATAATAGTAATAAAATTCCAAACCTGAAAAAGTGAAAATGAAATTCGGGTATTTTATTTATTGTTATTGCGGAAATTTTAAACAGTGAAAATGCTTTGTTTGGAAAATTCAATTCCAATGTTTTTATCTCGCCGAATGACTGATGTGAAAAATAATTTTTGTAATTATCGCTGACGTACATTTTGAAAGTATTTCTATTATAGTTAAATCCATTGTCCATTACAAAGTTATCGTCTGTGAAAGAGATTTCCACGGGATAATATTTGTCGAAGCCGTCGTCCGTTTCAATGCAGATATTTTTCATCTCCGCATTTACATTTTCAAAATGTATTTTTCCCTCTTCAATTAAAATTTTTCCGTTTTCTATTTTGTAAATTGGGTCATCATCATTAGATACAATAGAGTTCTTCATATCTATTTCCGTGGGTTTACAGCCCGACAACTTCATAGAAATTGCCGTGTAATTTGAAAATACTATTTCCAGCAGCAAACACACAACAATAGAAACAGTTATTTTTATTATTCTTTTCTTCATTTAAAGCCTCCTTAATATTAACACTATTATAGTATATATCAACAGTTAAAAGTTGTCAACAATAAACGGTGTACAGTTTGAGTTTGCAAAAAATAAATTATCATTAAACTCAATTCTAATTTGTCAAACACTATTGATATTTTTTCCCGAATTGGTTATAATGTAAAGTGGAGAGTAAGAATTAAATTGACGATATTTATAAAAGGGGGCGACAATGTGAGTAAAAATAACGATTTTGACAGTGACCGCAGCCGTCCCGATTTGAACGAGTATCTCTCAAAAGAAATAACTCAATATTACGGTGAGGACGTTATAAGTAACATCGAAAGCTCTTCTGCTCCCATTCCACCGAAACGCCGCCGAAACAGCCGTTTGATTTCCGCTCTGAGTATTGTCTGTGCGGTAATGTTTCTGACGGGTGCCATTATATTTTCGGGAGTGTTTGTCACTTCGGGTATATCGGGATTCGGCAGCGGTGACGGCAGCGACAGCGATAGTGTAAGTGTTGTTTCCGGAAACATTGAAAGTGATACGGAAAGTATTGTTCACGGTGATATATCGGAAATTCCTACCGATAAGGATATCGACACTGATAATAATATATCTTCAAGCGACGATACCGAAAATGATATAGAAACCGATACATCTACAGAAAACATCACGTCTAAATTCTTCGCTGATACGGATACTTATTCATCAAATTATAATACAGAAAACATATTAACGGATATCGATACTGATAACACGGACACCGACCGCAGAACAGATTACTTTTCACTTCCCGAATATCCTAACGAGGAGTATATTTCAGAAATATCTACAGATGTGAATAATAACAGTGAAACTAACCCTAACGACAATGTTACTACCGGGAAAAAGTTTCGTTCGTGGATTGGAACATTACTTATGATTCTTTCGCTTATTACAGCCCTTGCATTAACACAAACGGGGGAAGGGAATAATGCGTATTATTTTTTTGATTGAAAGTTGGTTTATAGAGGAGAAGTGGTTGGCTAAGAGTGTTTAACTTGCAGTGATTTTATAATATGTATAAATAAAACTAATTTATAAGAGTGATTATTAGTCGGGGTTCGTGAAGTGCGATAAAAGAGGACTATTTTCACGTGAGAAAAAAGTGCGAAAAAAGGAGAATTTATGGTTAAGTTATATTTGGCGATTCCTTGTTATAATGAAGAAGAGGTTTTGCCGTCAACCGCTGATATATTAAAAAAGAAATATAAAGAATTAATGCTGAATAAAAAAATTTCAAAGGACAGCAAAATCGTTTTTATTGATGACGGCTCAAAAGATAGAACTTGGAAAATCATTAAAAAGCTTCATAAATCCGACAGTGTGTTTTCGGGTATTAAACTAAGCTGTAACCGTGGACATCAAAACGCCCTCCTCTGCGGTTTGATGACTCTGAAAGACTATGCCGATGCTGTTATCTCCATAGATGCCGATTTACAGGACGACATAGAGGCTTTTGACGGAATGCTTGAATGTTTTGAAAACGGCTGCGATGTTGTCTACGGTGTGCGTTCAAAACGTGACACGGACACGTTTTTCAAACGCTTTACGGCTGAATCGTTTTATAAAATACTGAACAGTATGGGTGGGAAGGTGATTTTTAATCATGCAGATTTCCGCCTTATGAGTAAACGTGCTTTGGAATATTTGTCGGAATATAAGGAAACTAATATCTACCTGCGTGGACTCGTGCCGATGATAGGCTTGAAATCCGATATCGTTGAGTATGAACGAAGCGAACGGCTTGCGGGGGAGAGTAAGTATCCGCTAAAAAAAATGCTTGCCCTTGCGTGGGAGGGCATTACTTCACTCAGCATTAAGCCTATTCGTGTTGTGACTTCTGTCGGTACTATAGTTTTTATGCTCAGTATTCTGATGTTGGTATATTTTCTCTACAGATATTTTAGCGGTGCAACCGTACCGGGCTGGGCAAGTCTGGCGGTATCGATTTGGGCAATCGGAGGGTTGCAGCTGTTGGCAATCGGTATTGTAGGGGAGTATATCGGTAAAATTTATTTGGAGGTCAAGCAAAGACCCCGCTACTTTGTGGACGAGTTTTTGAATGATGATAAAGAGTAAGTTATCTATACTTAAAAAATCACTATCCACAACTTAGGAACGTCAGAAAATAACTTGAACATTTATACTTGTCTAATTTGTTCAACTTATTTCCAAACAGTTCCTAAGTTTTGAACAGTGCTTAAAAATATCAAAGAGGGCAACAAAAAACATTGTCCTTTTTTGTTTTATATAAAAAAGAAAAAACCGAATACAAATTGTATTCGGTTTCGTATGTTGGCATCTTCCTATTTTCCCGGGGTGCTGCCACCCAAGTATTTTCGGCACTATTGAGCTTAACTTCTGTGTTCGGGATGGGAACAGGTGTACCCTCAACGTCAACAATACCAACTGTTATTAAGTTTTTGCCGTCTTTCCTGACTGCCTTATTATTATAACACAGGTTTTCGGAAAATGCAAGTGTTTTTTCAAAAAATTTTTAAAATTATATTTTTGGAACTATCTTTACAGTTTTGTAAACAAATAAAATTTTTTTCTTTAAGTGTTAAATGAATCTGCCATTTATATGGTTAAGTTACATAAATTAGATTAAAGTTTTTGTAAATATACAACAATCGATTTGTATATTTGTCACAAACTCCCCTAATAACTATTGTAATAAGCCTAAAATCTATAGTTTTTGACTAATCAATCTTGACAATTCCTGAAAAATGTAGTATAATTTAATTACGTTAAGAGAACAGCTAGAACTACTACAGAAAATGCTCTTAACCGTTTAAATTGATTTTGAGTTTTACACATTTCTTTTCTTTTCTTTAAAACTTTATATGAAAGAGCACGTTCCGAAAAACGTGCTTTTTTCATTTTATAAGAAATTTCAAATATACTCAATCTCAAAATTGGAAGAAGCAAGCTTACTTTTCTTATCCATAATTTCTTCAAGAATCGAAAAATCTCTGTCGAGAACGCCTTTCACACTATCGCAATTTTTAAAAATAATTTTCTTCGGAAAAATAACATCATAAATCATATCATTGACAGCGTCCCAATTTGTGCAGGAAATCGGAAACTCGAGAGCATCTCTGACTTTCAGAATAAATTTTTCAGACGAATCAACACCCGAAAAATCAATAACGGCAAGCTCCGGCTGAACATATTTCTTTGAAAGTATTCTCGTCAATATATTATCATTGTTTTCTTCAATGATTTTTTCAACATACGAATCACTAATACTGTCATAAATCTGCGGATATTTCTTTTTAAGAAAATCCGAAAGTTTCGTTTTTATCGATATGCACTGTTCTTTAACGTTGAAATTTGTATCGATAATATCATAATATAATTTCTCACCGAAGATGTTTTTACAGGTGCTGCTAAAGAAAAAATCCGTAAATACTTCCGTATTATCAAAAATCAAATCTGTGAATTCCTCAGCGGTAATCTGATTATGCACAAAAAGTGCAATTATTTTTATGCACATTTCTTTACAGTCATTCATTGTATGAGTACTCCTTATTAAAACAAAAAGCCGAAATAAAATTCCGGCTTGCATTTTAACATATAACATTATTCATTATCAAGAGCTGCTACCTTAGTGTCTATATTGAAAGCGGTCACACCCGTACCCGAATGAATTGACGTACCCTGTGACACCGTTTCCCAATAAATAGCATAGCTTTTTCCGCCAATGTTTTGAACGTCCATAACTTGAAGGTCAATATCGTTTTCAATAAGAACATCCTTAACTGTAGAATTAACTACCCTTTGGTTGTTGTATTTTGTTTTCAAACCAACTTTCGAGGTATTGACTGCTTCTTTCAGAAGAATTTCCACAGTTGCGGCATTTGATTCCATTGTTGAAATTTTTGAACTGTTGACTGTAGTTGTTATAACAGGAATTGCAATAGCTGCCAAAATTCCAAGAACTGCAATAACAATAACTAATTCAATTAAAGTAAATGCTTTTTTTGAATTTACCGACTTTAATTTCTTTGATATTAACATAAATACAATCCCCTTTCCAACACTATTTTCAATATAAACACTTATTTTATTAATTATACAATCAATTGAAATGGTTGTCAAGTAAAAAGTTAATTATTTCATAAATCTATCACAAAAAATTTCGCCCTTTTGTTTTTTCTGCAAACTTTCGACAATCAAAAACCACAATTACGCATTATGAATCAAATAATACCCCACCGCATTAAATATAATAACACCTACGGAACAAAAGACTTTCGCCCTTTTGTGTGGTGCGTTCCGCAGGTGTATCAAGCTGTATTATACATTGTCCGATAAATAATATCAAAGACAATTATAAGCAATATTAAATTTTCAATTAGGAACTGTTGGGAAATAAGTTGAACAATTTAGACGCAGGATAATTTGTTCTGTGTTAGGCACAACACCGCAGGAATACTGATGTATTTCAAGGTGTTGAGTATAGCTTACGCAAGCTGACCCAAAAGAGCAGCACCGATAACACCGGCATCGTTGCCCAGCTTTGCAACACAAACGTGAGTTTGCTTGTCGTTGTGCTTGGTGTAGCGTTCTTTCTCGACAATCTTCATAAGCGGAGTTATGAGATTGTCGCCCTCTTTGCTTATTCCGCCGCCAATACAAAGAACATCAGGCTGAAAAATATTTATAACATTAACAATTCCTGTTGCGAGGTAGCCGATATATTCTTTAACGACAGCAGTGCCAACCTTATCACCTTCACGCATAGCGTTGAACGCAGTGATACCGTTAACCTTGCTGACATCGCCGTTTACAGATTTAAGCATAAATGACTGGAGCGGATTTTCTTTCTCGATAGCTTCTTTAGTGAGGTTAATAAGACCCGTAGCCGAAGCGTAAGCCTCCCAACAGCCGTTTCTGCCGCAATTGCAGTGTCTTCCGTTATGTACGATAACCATATGACCAAGCTCCGCACCTGCCTTATTTGAACCGCTGTAAATCTTGCCGTCGATAATGATTCCGCCGCCTACGCCTGTGCCGAGGGTAATAGCGACAGCATTTGTACTCCCCTTTGCAGCACCTGCGAGATATTCGCCGTAAGCCGCAGCGTTAGCGTCGTTTTCGATAAGAACCTTCTTGCTTAATCTTTCCTCCATCATCTTAACGATTTTCCAGTTATGAAAACCAAAGTTAGCGGAGTACTCTATAATACCCGTGTCAGGGTCAACCGCACCGGGAACACCTATACCCACCCATTCAACATCTTCCAATGAAACCTCCGCTTTTGCAAGTGCCTGTAACGTAACGGAAGCCATAGAATCGCAAATTTCGCTCTCGGGTCTGGGAACGGCGGTTTTGCAGTCGGCTTTTGCAAGAATCTTGAAATTCTCATCAACGACACCGGCAACGATATTAGTACCGCCCAAATCTATTCCTACATAGTACATTGTAATCAACTTCTTTCCGAACTAAAATCTTAACTATATTATACCATATATCAATAAAAATTCCCATTGACCAAACGTAAAAATTATAAATTTTTTATTGTGCAATTTGAACAAGCAGTGGTAATTGTTTATTAATTTTTATTGCAAAATGTAACCGTTACGAAGATTTGGTTAATTTCGTGTAAAGTTTAAAAATTTTGTATTTTTGAGGTGAATTTCTCCGAAAAGCAAAAGTTTATTGTTGCCTTTTCATTGAAAATATGATACAATAACTTCAATTAATAAAACAACCCCCAAAAACGCATTATTAAGCAGAAAGAAAGGTGAGCAAGGTTGAAAATTGACAAAAAATTAAAAACATATTCGTTAATTGCAGGTGTGAGTTTTCTGCTGACTGCCGCTGTGGAATTTATACCCACTCTAAAATTTCCATTTATATGGATTGTATTGACTCTGCCTTTTGCGGTATTCTTAGTTGCTCTGGGAATAATGCTTTCAATTGGAAAATCGGATAAGCTTAATCTTAGGAACTGTCAGAAAATAACTTGAACATTTATACTTGTCTAATTTGCCCTGTGTGTCGTTACAACACCTTGAAATACGTCAGTATTCCTGCGCAAATTATCCTGCGTCTAAATTGTTCAACTTATTTCCCAACAGTTCCTTAGAATTTTATCCATGGCAAGTTTCCTTTCAGGGTTAAGTTTTGCAGTAAGAACAGCTATTGAATATTTTACTTCATCTCCTCCGATTATAGGAAGTTTATTTGATGTAATGCGTGTCGAGATTATTTATACGGCTGCATATTTTGTGCTGCTTGAATATTTTGGTGTACTGTTTATATATGCTTCACATTCGCACAAAAAGTTTAACAAGAAAATATTTTTGGTATTATGTATACTGCCGGCAATAGTAAGCTTTATTGTTTTAGTATCTGTTCCGTATATTGAATATATGATGCTGACATTGATTCCGTCATTCCTGTTTATTGGTCTGTGGCTGCAACATCAATGCGTAATTCGTAATGCGTAATTATTTGGTTCTCAATGGTAGAAAATAGGTTTTACTATTAAAAATATGGTTCAGATGAACTATTTATAATACAGTGATAATGTAATGAAATATATAAACCGCAAATTGTATTTAATGTACAATTTGCGGTTTATTTGTTAATAATTAAGAATTGTTTTTAATTATCAGAATTTCGTCAAAAATAACCTTGGCAACCTCTTGCTTACTCATAATCTCAAGTTCTTTTACATCATTTGCAGTAATCAATGTGACAACGTTTGTATCCGTGCCGAATCCCGCACCCTCGGTTTTCAGATTATTCGCAACAATCATATCAAGATTTTTACGGATAAGCTTGCCTCTTGAATTTTCCACAAGATTTTCTGTTTCCATAGAAAAACCGCAGATGAACTGTTTCGTTTTCCGACTGCCCAGCTCGGCTATAATGTCGAGAGTTCTCACAAGCTCGATAACAGCTTCGCCGTCCGACTTCTTTATCTTGTTATCGGAAATAATTTTCGGTCGGTAATCGGCAACCGCCGCCGCCTTGATAACAATAGTGCTTTCCTCAAATCTCGCCGTAACTTCATCATACATTTCCGAAGCCGTTGTCACTTTGACAACATTCACAAACATCGGTGGTTCAATATCTGCATGAGCTGTAACAAGCGTAACCTCCGCACCACGTCTGACCGCATTTTCCGCAATCGCATAACCCATTTTTCCGGTGGAATGATTTGTTATGAAACGTACCGGGTCGATAGGTTCTCGTGTAGCACCTGCCGTCACTAAGACTTTTTCGCCCATCAAATCCTTTTCAAAAGCACATTCTTTTAAAATATATTGCAGGAGAACATTTTCATCGGGCATTCTGCCGTCACCGATATCTCCGTTGGCAAGCATACCGTTATCAGGAGTAACTATCTCATACCCGAAATAAGCAAGCTTGCGGATATTATCCTGTACAATCGGATTATGGTACATATTATGGTTCATAGCCGGAGAGATGATTTTTTTGCAGGGGCAAGCCATAATAGTTGTTGTCAGCATATCGTCCGCAATACCGTTTGCGATTTTACCGATAACGTTTGCACTTGCAGGGGCAAGCATAACAACATCGGCTTTCTTTGCAAGGGCAACGTGTTCAACGCTGTATTGGAAATTTCTGTCGAAAGTGTCCACAAGACATTTGTTTCCCGTAAGACTTTCAAAGGTAATGGGATTTATAAAGTTCGTGGCATTTTCCGTCATAAGCACTTGAACGTCCGCCCCGAGTTTTTTACACATTCTCGCAAGGTTTGCGATTTTGTAAGCGGCAATGCTTCCGCTGACCGCAAGAACGATTGTTTTATTTTTAAGCATATTTCTATTACTCCTTTTCAAGTATAACTGACTTCACATATTAAAATTATATCAGAAAATTTTAAATAAAGCTATACATTTCCAAAATTTTATGATATAATATCAAGGTACTGTATTGTATCCGATTTAGTATCGGAATGATAACTAGGAGGAAAATATGTATAGTAAACAAAAAGACATTCGTTGGATGGTAAGTGTTGCACTTATGGTGGCTGTGGTCGTTCTTTTGGCGAATACTCCGCTCGGTATGATTCAACTTCCGATTATTAAGGCGACAACGGTTCATATCCCGGTCATTATCGGAGCTATTGTTTTAGGTCCGCTTGCAGGCGGTATTCTGGGTGCGGCTTTCGGAATTTGTTCCGTGATAAGCAACACCATGACACCCTCGCTTCTCTCGTTCGCTTTTTCGCCGTTCCTAAGTACTACGGGTATTGTTGGCGGAATTAAGGCTCTCTGGGTCGCTGTGGGCTGCCGTATATTAATAGGTGTTGCCGCAGGCTGGCTCTGGATTTTGTTTAAAAAGGTGAAAGTTCCCTCGCCTGCGGCTCTCGCTCTGACAGGCTTTCTGGGTTCTATGGTCAATACTGTTACGGTTATGGGAAGTATTTATCTTTTATTTGCACAGCAGTATGCAGAGGCTAAAGAGGTCGCACTGAATGCTGTGTTTAGTTTGGTTATGGCAACCGTTACCGCATCGGGTATTCCCGAAGCTATTGCGGCAGCTGTTCTTGTTACAGGTATCGGTGCAGCTTTGCTTAAGGCTATGCCGAGAATTATGCTTGAGAAGAAACACAGAACTTTGGCTGAAAATGCGGTCTGATTTTATATAGAAATGAGTAGGAATATGATTTTAGCAGTTGACATAGGCAATTCCAATATTGTGATAGGCTGTTTTGACGGTGAGAAAGTGCTTTTCATTGAAAGGCTTTCAACCAATTTGCAGTATACCGCCTTGGAATATGTAATATCCATTAAAAATATTTTGGAAATAAATAATACTGCGGTAAACGGAATTGAGGGCTGTATAATATCCTCTGTTGTTCCCAGTGTGACGCAAACCGTCAAAGCGGCTTTGGAACGTCTGACCAACACAGAGGTTATGACAGTAGGACCGGGAATAAAAACAGGCTTGAAGATTATGCTTGATAACCCGGCACAGCTCGGCAGTGACAGAGTTGCGGACGCAGTTGCGGGAATTAATCTCTATCCCGTGCCGCTCATCATAATAGATATGGGTACAGCGACTACAGTTTCGGTTATCGACGGAAATAAAAATTATCTCGGAGGTATGATTATTCCGGGACTTAGAGTATCTCTCGATTCGCTCACAAAGAGAACCTCACAGCTTCCAAAAATCGGTCTTGAACCGCCTAAAAAGGTGATAGGTGCAAACACGGTTGAGTGTATGAAGAGCGGTATTATTTATTACTCGGCTGCCGGCATAGACGGTGTGACAGAAAGAATAGAAGAAACTCTCGGCGAGAAATGCACGATTGTTTCCACAGGCGGACTTGCTACTAAGATTATTCCGCATTGTAAAAGAGATATAATCATTGACGAACAGCTTTTACTGAAAGGCTTGATGATTATTTATAAAAAGAATAAAAAGTAATTAAATGTTAATATATTATACAGTACAAATTAAGTCGGGCAGTTCATTTTGAATGCCTGACTTGTGATTTTTATCCTAGGAACTGTTGAGAAATAAGTTGAACAATTTAGACAAGTATAAATGTTCAAGTTATTTTCTGACAGTTCCTTAGCCTAAAAGGCTAATAAAAACAAAACCGTGGGACACACGGGGTTAGCTCGCTGATACTGTACAGGTTGCTGTACTTGAACGAGAAGCCCCCACCTCTAAGCCAATGTCATCAACTTAAGAAAAAACGGATTAAGCATAATATTGTCTTTGATACTTTTTATCTGCTAAAATTCAGTCATTTAGAAAAATGATATTAGTGTATATTACGCTAAGTTGATGACATTGACCTCTAAGCGGAGCGTAGGTGGTGGGAGTATGTCACTCTGATATTGTATAAGCGAAATTCTCCCATTTGAGTTTAGTGCCGATGTCAATGTCGTAGGGGAGAAGAGCAAGGGCAACCATAACTTCATCGGTGTTGTCAATATCTGTGCGGACTAAGAAAGCATAGTCGCCGTTGATATTTGTTATTTTATAGTATTGAGTTTCCATTATTATTTCTCCTTTCAAAAATATTTTCGTATACCAAAAAAGACTTGTTAAAAACAAGTCTTTTTCATCAGTGCGAGTGACGGGACTTGAACCCGTACGTCATACAACACACGCCCCTCAAACGTGCCTGTCTGCCAGTTCCAGCACACTCGCATATCTATTAAGTTTTTAACTCAACGATAAGTATTATATCATACATTATTCGTATTGTCAACAGTTTTTTAAAATTTCTCAAAAAACTTTTTCGGGGAAACATAAAAAAATCGGAAAGTTGAAAATCCGCTTACTATAGCAAACGGATTTTCAAAGTGCGAGTGACGGGACTTGAACCCGTACGTCATACAACACACGCCCCTCAAACGTGCCTGTCTGCCAGTTCCAGCACACTCGCATAATCTGTTGAACTTTTAATGTCGCTCACTCAACAATAAATATGATAACACATATTAACTTGTTTGTCAATAGTTTTTTAAAAAAATTTTTCAAAATTTTTCTATCCGTGCTGTAAAACAAAGTCTGCGTTGACGACAATGAAAAAACTATTCAAATTGCCTATTAAATTGACCGTAAGTTTGTATATAAATTTTTATAAATCCTTTGACGTATTGCTGAAAATATGTTAAAATAGAATATGGGAATTTAGCTAGTTTTATATTTTAAAGCTATCTGTTTTCGTACAGTGAAAAGAAGGGTTGCAATGAAAGATATAATCGTTATTGCCTCGGGTAAAGGAGGTACGGGAAAATCCACCGTTACAGTTGGCTTGGGAACTGTCCTTGCCAATGAGGGCTATAAGGTCTTGCTTATAGACTGCGACAGCGGTATGCGTGGGCTTGATATTATGCTCGGTATTACACAGAATCTTGTGTTTGATATCGCCGATGCCGTCAGCGGAAGCTGTACCGTTGAGAATACGGTATACCCCTGCCCGAATAAAAAAGGTCTTTTTCTTATGCCTGCTCCTCTTAACGCTTATGATGAGATTGCCCCTCAGGTTTTGGGTCAGCTTGTTGAGGGTGTTGCCGATATCTTCGACTATGTTATTATCGATTCTCCGGCAGGTGTAGGAAGCGGCTTTGAGGCTGCGGCTTTCCCTGCGTACCGTGCATTGGTGGTTGTCAATACCGAACCTACGAGCATTCGTGGAGGTCAGTATGTTGCGAATAAGCTCCGTGCCTGTGGTCTGGAGGATATCCGACTTGTTATCAATAGGTTTAATAAGAACACGTTTTGGAAAATGGGATTGTACAAGGATCTGGACGAAATTATCGATATCACGGCATTACAGCTTATCGGTATTATTCCGGAGGACTATCAGCTGGCTGCCGCAATTCAATCGGGTAAAAGCGGAGATATTTCCTGTCCGGCTATGAAAACCTTAACAAGAATATCGGCAAGGCTGCAAGGGAAAATGGAACCTCTTCTAATAAGGTAAGCATATTAAATTCAGAAAATCTCTAACATCAAAATTACTATACATCGGGAGGAATTAAATTATGAATATTGCATTAATAGCACACGATGCGAAAAAGGAATTAATGGTGCAGTTCTGCATTGCATACTGCGGAATATTAAGCAGACACAACCTTTGTGCTACAGGCACTACGGGTAAAATTGTTTCGGAAACAACAGGTTTGAAGATAGTGAAGTATCTCAGCGGTTCGCAGGGCGGCGGTCAGCAGATTAAGGCAAAAATCGGCTGTGATGAGGTTGATATGCTCCTCTTCTTCAGAGATCCGCTCAATCCGAAGCCGCATGAGCCGAACGATATGGATTTGCTCAGAATTTGCGATATGCACAATATTCCCGTTGCTACAAATATCGCAACAGCAGAGGTTCTCATTCACGGTTTGGAGCGTGGTGACCTTGACTGGCGTGAAATTATGCGTCGTCATTAATTTATTGGCATTTATTTACGGAAGTGTGAGGAAAGAAATGATATGGGAGTTTTAACAAAAAAGGTAAAGGGTGCGGAAGATATTCTTCCGGCTGACAGCTATAAATGGCAATTTGTGGAGGACGTGATGAAAAAAGAAGCCGAGAGTTTCGGCTTTAAGGAAATCCGCACACCTGTTTTTGAGCATACCGTGCTTTTTAACAGGAGCGTAGGAGAAACTACCGATGTTGTTCAGAAAGAAATGTATACATTCGATACCAAGGGCGGAGAGAGCATTACTCTTCGACCCGAGGGTACTGCCGGTGCGGCGAGAGCGTATCTCGAACACGCACTTTACAACAACGGCTTGCCTGTTAAAGCATATTACCTGCTTACCTGCTACCGCTACGAAAAGGCTCAGGCAGGCAGACAGAGAGAGTTTCACCAGTTTGGTATGGAAACCTATGGTGCTGCCGATGCGAAAGCTGATGCGGAAATGATTTGTGCAGCTTCGAGTATTTTTAACAGGTTAGGTATTGACAACATTAATCTTGAAATTAACTCTATAGGTTGTAAAACTTGCCGCAAGGATTATACTTCGGCTTTGAAGAGTTATTTTGAAAGCCACAAGTCCGACCTCTGTCCGACTTGTCTTTCACGACTTGACAGAAACCCTATGAGGATTCTCGACTGCAAGAACGAGAGCTGCAAAAAGATTGCGAAAGACGCTCCGACCGTTCTTGAATACATATGCGGAGATTGTTCGGCTCACTTTGAAAAGGTAAAGACTTTCCTTGATGCGGCAGATGTTGAGTATACGGTGAACCCGACTATAGTTCGTGGTCTGGACTACTACACACGCACGGTGTTTGAGTTTGTAACCGATTGTATCGGGGCTCAGAGTACGGTTTGCGGCGGCGGAAGATATGACGGTCTTATTGAAGAATTGGGCGGTCAGCCTACTCCGTCACTGGGATTCGCAATGGGTATTGAACGTCTGCTTATGGTTCTTGACGCTCAGAAGATTGAAATTCCGAAGCCACCAACCTGCGACTTGTACATTGCGTCATTGGGTGAAGATGCGGAGGTCAGAGCATTCGGTCTTATTAAAGAACTCAGAGAGGCTTCATTGATTGCCGAGGGCGACATTGTGGGCAGAGGTCTTAGGGCACAGATGAAGTATGCGGATAAAATCGGTGCTAAATTCAGTATGGTTATTGGTGACGATGATATTTCGGAGAACAAAGCAAAGGTCAAGAATATGGCAAACGGAGATCAATTTGAAGTTCCGCTTGACGAAGAGTTCTTGAATGCTTTTCTGGAGAAGTATTTGGAAAATTATCAGAAAAATATTTCAATGTCATTGCAGTAAAAACCGTATAAATAACTAAGGAACTGTCAGAAAATAACTTGAACATTTATACTTGTCTAATTTGTTCAACCTATTTCCCAAACAGTTCCTAACAAAGAAGCAAGCCTGAAAATCGGCTTGCTTTTTTATAAAAATATGAAGAATAAAAATTAAATTCTATCCTTTGTAAGCTCTTCTTTAATCTGCTTAATCTCGCTATTAAGTTCGTTATCCCTTACCGCAAGGTCTTTTTTCTTTTCGGTAACCGAAGCAAGTTCATTGTCTATAGATTCATTGTAATCCTTTTTCTCGTCTGCAATCTTTTTGTAAACTTCCTCCAGCTTTGCATTTACTTCATCAAGCTGAGTTGACAAAGTTTTCTTGTCCTTAGACTTAAAAATTCCTAAAGAACTTATCTTATCGTTAAGCTCGTCACGGTCAAGCTCCAAATTCTTTTTTTCGTCTTCAAAGCTCGAAACAAACTTACCTCGTTTCTTGCTGATTTCGGAGTATGCCTTTTCGTATTCTCCGAACTTCTCGTCAAGCTCTTTCATACCCTGTTTGGCAGTATCAAGTCTGCGTTCAAGCTCTGCTTTCTCCTCGGGGTGTTCTTCCCAGTAATGGTTAATCGCATCTTCCTTTTCTTTTTCCTTAAGACGTTCGGCAGATTTTCTGCTTTTGGAAATGTTCTCGCTAATTAGGCTTCTGATGTTTTTCACCGATGTCGGAACAACATCTATAATGTAATCCTTGTCAAAGTTCTCAATGCTTTCAAGCTTACTCTCTATAACCTCGGCGGTTTCAATGCTCTTTTCTCCGAAAGCATCAAGCTCCTTTACCTTGTTGAGAAAATGTTCGTAAACGGCAAGCTCGATCGAAGCAGAAGTGCTGATGTCAAGCTTACTCTGCTCTTTAGCTTTGTCAATCTTACTTTGAAGAGCGTTAAGCTGCTCTTTTTGACGAGTTGAGTTGTAGCCGTTATCAGGAATAGCCTTTGCTTCATCAAGAAGCTTCATAATTGTATCGGAAGTTTCGGTTTTAATTTTAAGTCTGTAGATATCCGAGTACTTATGTATATTATCGGAAATAACCTTTCCAAGCCCAAATAAACCGTCATCGCCCTCAAAAATGTGAGCGTGAAAATCAATTGCCTTTTTAAAACCTTTCTCAGCAGGCTTTAAAGCTGCAATATCCGCATTTGCCGCAGCCTGTCTGACAGTGAGAACAGCCATATCCGCCCAGCCTTTTGGGTGAGAAAAATCACAGCTGTTCATAACTTCAATTATCTTATCGTAACCCTCTTTGTGCTTACCGTTCTTGATAAGCTCCAAAGCTTCGTCGGCAGCGGAGTTATGCTGTGCAAGAAGCTCACGATATTTCTTTATTTCCTCGATATTATCGATCATGTAACATTTCACCTCAGATAATTTAAAAAAAATTGTATAAAAACATTTTGATTAATATACCAATTATATCATGTATTTTTAATAAAATCAATATAAATATCGAAAAAATAAAAAAATCTTTTAATTTTGTTTATAAGTGTGTTACAAATTACAAATTTACAGTGAATACATTATGTAGAATGCGTAATTTGTAATGCGTATTTCCTTATGGAGGGAAAATAACTTCATCGGTGGATTAGAAACTGTTTGGAAATAAGTTGAACAAATTAGACAAGTATAAATGTTCAAGTTATTTTCTGACAATTCCTAATGTTTTTTACTAAAAGAAATGCTTTTTGCATAGCAAAAACATTTACAGTAGTTTTTTTATTTTTTTATAGTATTTTAATATTTTTTGTGCTATAATTATAATGTGTAAAGATATGCAATTTTAAAGGAATAAATTTTAAAATCAAATCTAAAGACGGAGGGGATAAATTGAACGGAGTTTTAGCATTTGTGTTTGACTTGATTGTGGTAATCCTGCGAGTTGCTATTCCTGTTTTATCGGTTGTAATCCTTGTAAAAATTTATTCGTCGCTGCGGCACAACAGACGTGACGAACGTCCGCTTATTATGCTCTTTGATGATTTTTCAAAAAAGGCTGTGCCTGTGCTGTACTGGGAGAACTCAATCGGCAGAAGCAAGTGGTGCGATATCTTTTTGAATGATTCGACTGTTTCGAGAGAGCATGCGGTTTTGCTCAGGCGTGACGACGGCTGGAGTATCACCGATACAGGCTCGAAAGCCGGTGTTTTCGTCAACGGTGAGAGAATCACCGAACGCACAAATATTTATCTTAACGATAAAATCCGCATAGGCTCAACTACACTTATCGTAAAGCGAGCAGAGGAGTTCGAGGGTGCTTCAAGACGCTCTTGGTTTTTCAGACCGACAGGAAAGAGCAGTATTTCGCCGAAGGTGCTTCTTTTGTTGATTTCAATTTTCTTTCTGCTTGTAACGATTGAAGCCTGCCTTAATTCGGAAAGCCTTGAAACAGGTGTTATCGATATGATGCCCTTTACTTACGGCTTGATTACAATTGCTTTGATGTGGGGGACTTATCTTGTGACTTCGCTTGTTTTTAAACGGGTCAACTTTGAAATTGAAAGCCTTGCGTTTTTCCTTACGGGTACGGGTGTTATGCTCTCGGTTCATCAGTCGGAAAGGCAGGCTTTGGTACAAATAATATCTGCTGTTGTGGGTATTGTGCTTTTTGAATTTTTGATAAAATTTCTTGAAGACCCCGACAGAGTGGGGCAGTACACAAAATGGATTTATATAGCGTCGCTCGGTTTGCTTGCAATTAACCTTATTTTCGGTACAACGCAGTACGGTGCGGCAAACTGGATTAATATCGGCGGTATCTCTGTTCAGCCTTCCGAGGTTGTAAAGGTTGGATTTATAATAGTCGGTGCAGGCAGCCTTGATCAGCTCCAGACTAAGAAAAACCTTTTGGGATTCATTATATTCTCTGCTATGTGCGTAGGTGCGTTGGCTCTTATGGGCGACTTCGGTACTGCACTTATATTCTTTGCAACATTCTTACTCCTGTCCTTTATGCGTTCAGGCGACTTCAAAACGTTAGTGCTTGCGGTTACATCTGCCGTGTTTGCGTCTACTATCGTGCTTCGATTTAAGCCGTATATCTCCGAACGTTTCAAAGCGTGGGGACATGCATTTGAAGAGCCGTATGTTTGGGATACAGGTTATCAGCAGGCGAGAACGCTCATTTACTGTGCAAGCGGCGGACTTTTCGGAGTTGGTATCGGAAACGGCTTTTGTAAAACATTGTTTGCTTCCGAAAGCGATATTGTAATCGGAATTGTTTGCGAGGAAATGGGAATTATTGTAGCTCTTGTTCTTGCGGTTTCAATAGGTGCGTTGGTGTTCTATGCAAGGGCAATTACAACAAGAAGCAGGAGTACGTTTTATTCGATATCGGCTTGCTGTGCGGCAGGGTTGCTTGTGGTTCAGCTTTCGCTTAACATTTTCGGTGCAACGGATATTCTTCCGCTTACGGGTGTAACGTTTCCGTTTATCAGTGCCGGCGGTTCAAGTATGATTGCGTGTTGGGGTTTGCTTGCTTTTATTAAGGCAGCAGACGAGAGAACGTATGCAATAAAAAAGCAAGGATTGTTCACATCATCGGAGGTATGATAATACTATGAAAAAAATATTGAACAGGTCAATTTTAACGTGGGTTCTGGCGATTTTATTTTTCATTGGGTTGGGACATTTCACCGTTCGTTTGATTATCCACTCAAATGAATGGGCTCAAAAACCTATGAATGCCCATATCTCTGTGACGGGTCTTGCTCAGGCTGGCGATATTTACGACAGAAACGGAAATCTCCTTGCAGCAAGTGAAGATGGAAATCGGTATTATAATGACAACCCGAGTGTTCGTGCTGCTATGCTGCATACGGTGGGGGACGATTCAACCAATATTCCTACCGCTGTTCAAAGTGTTTACAGAACAGGTCTGACAGGCTATAATTACATTCTGGGTCTGGGTCTTCCCAACTCTTTCAGAAGCAGCAGCGATATCACTTTGACCCTTGACGCAAACGCCTGTGCGGCAACATATAATGCTATGGCAAGCAATAACTATAAAGGGGCGGCTATCGTTTACAATTATGAAACAGGTGAAGTTATTTGCAGTGTGAGTACACCAAGCTATGACCCATATTCTCCCGTTGAGATAAAAGACGGCGACAGTACTTACGACGGATTGTATATCGATAATGTTCTCAGCTCCACTTATCCGCCGGGTTCAACGTTTAAGCTTGTAACGGCAGCGGCTGCTATTGAGAATATAGAGGGTTCGGAGGATAGACTTCTGTATTGTGAGGGCAGTAAAATTATCGGCGGTGAGTATGTAACCTGTGTTGAGCCGCACGGCGAAATCAATATGAAAGATGCTCTTGCCGTTTCGTGCAACATTTACTTTGCGGAGCTTGCTGTTGAGCTGGGACCCGATACAATGACGGAGTATGCCGATAAATTCGGCTTCAACCACGCTTATAAAGTTGATGACAACGATGTAAAAAAATCAAGATACGACGTAAGCGAAGCCGATACGGCAGGTCTTGCGTGGTCGGGAGTAGGGCAGTACACCGATATGGCGAATCCTCTTCATATGGCTATGATTTGCTCTGCTATAGCAAACGGCGGCACTCCCGTTGAACCGTATATGATTGACAGTGTTTCCTCTTTCTTTAACTTCAAAAATATTACCGCAGGGTCAAAGGGCAAAAGCGGTGAAAGAATGATTAAAAGCTCCACGGCTAATAAGCTTTCCGAAATGATGAGGTTTACCGTCAGCGACCATTACGGCGATTATATGTTTGGAGATTTGCACGTTGCAGCAAAAACAGGTACGGCGGAAGTTCCGGACGGTGCGGAAGACGGCTGGGTGGTCGGATATGTAACCGATGAAGATTGTCCGCTTGCATTTGCTGTTTGTATAGAACACGGAGGTTTCGGATACAGCTCGGCAGGTCCTATTGCAAAAGTTGCATTGGAGAACTCGGCAATTGCTGTCAGAGGGTATTAAAAATTATACTCGCAAGCATTAAGGAACTGTTTGGAAATAAGTTGAACAAATTAGGAACTGTTGGGAAATAAGTTGAACAATTTAGACGCAGGATAATTTGTTCTGTGTTAGGCACAACACCGCAGGAATACTGACGTATTTCAAGGGCATATCTCAGATTTTAAACAGGCTCTTAAATTTATAATATACCCAAATGTCAGAAACAACCACAAAAATTGCTTCTCTTTTAGTTTTACAACAAAAAAGCCCACACAGGTGTAAGTGTGGGCTTTAATTCTTGTGTTAATACTCAAAAGAGTAAACCGAATTACTCCTCTGCCGGTGCACCAACGGGACAGACATTAGCACAGCTGCCGCAGGAAACACAAACATCTGCATTAATCTCATACTGAGAAGCACCCTCTGAAATAGCCTCTACCGGACATTCTGCTGCACATGTACCACAAGAGATACAATCTTCACTAATCTTATAAGCCATAAGTCATCCTCCTTAGTATAGTCAATAATGGCATTTAATTCATTGACTATATTCTATCACAACTGAACTAAAGATGCAAGAGGAATTTTTATGAAATTGTTAATTTAATAAATAATTTACAAACAGTTAGTGAATACTATGTGAACAAGTGTGCAATCATTCAAGCTTTTTAAATTCTTCCAATTCTTTCTTATCAACCTTAATCTGAGCGTCTTTGATTATCTTTACCTCACTGCTCTTGTATATTGCCGGAGCAGCGTCGGGAGATTTGTTGAGCCGAATTTTAAGCACCTTGCTTATCGGGTTTGTTTCGATAACAACACCGTTTCCGTTAGGTGTTTCTACAATTGCACCCACTTTCGGTATCTTTTTCAACAGCTCCGTGTAAGCCTCCTGTTCATATTTCAAACAGCACATCAGTCTTCCGCACGTACCCGAAATTTTTACGGGACTGAGCGACAGTCCCTGCTCTTTCGCCATTTTTATGGAAACAGGCTGAAATTCTCCCAAATACGAATTACAGCAAAGCGGTCTTCCGCAAACACCTATTCCGCCGAGCATTTTCGCTTCGTCACGAACGCCTATCTGACGCAGCTCTATTCTTGTGCGGAAAATAGCTGCCAGTTCCTTGACTAATGCCCTGAAATCAACTCTGCCGTCGGAAGTGAAATAAAACAGAATCTTGTTGTTGTCAAAGGTGTACTCAACTTCAACGAGTTTCATTTCAAGTCCGTGTTCCGCTATCTTTTTCTGACAAATCGAAAAGGCACGCTTTTCTTTCCTCTTGTTATCTTCAATGTGCTTTAAATCGTTTTCATCAGCTGCCCTTATAATCTTCTTCAAAGGGTGAACGATATCCTTATCGCTGACTGTCTTGTTTGCTATCGCAACCATTCCGCATTCAATCCCACGAGATGTTTCTACGATAACCTTATCTCCTATTTTAAATTCATTATTTGTCGGATCGAAATAATATACTTTTCCGACCTCTTTGAATCTAACTCCAATTACTTCTGCCATATATACTCCTTTTCTGTATATTGTGTATTATATATTGTTTGATGTGTTATCTAACGTGCCTGCTTTGACGAATATTAGCACACAGCCACGTTACAAGTAAATTCATATTGCAATTTTGCGAAAGCATTTTCTGAGCCTGACTTACCGTATCGAGAAGCTTTATTAAGGAACGCTTGCGAAGTGTTCTTGACAGCTCTGTGATATACTGCGGATATTGTCCGGTTTTGAAATATTTTTCTTCAAGTGCCAAACTTAAATATTCACTCAGCCGTTCAAGCACCTTCTGCATAAGAAGCTTGTCGCTTATGAGCTTTCCTGTAGCAATCAGAAGAGGAAGCTCCATATTGTTGGGTATAGCCCACGCAATTTCAACGGCTATCTCCTCGACTTTTTCGTCCTTTATGCTGTCCGCCGCCGTGTCGCTGTCACTAACTTTGAAAATGGTTGACCTTGAAAGTACTGTCTGCAATAAAATAGTTGACGATTCCGTCACTATTATAAACTGTACATTTTGGGGAGGCTCTTCCAATATTTTAAGCAGTGCATTCTGTGCCTCCGTGGTCATCTTGTCGAAAATAAGATAGACCTTGCCTTGTGCCTCGTTAGGCTTTACGAAACAATCGGATATCATTGTTCTTATTTCACCAATACCAACAGCCTGCTTTTTATCCGTAATTTTTACGGTGTAAATGTCCGGATGAATACCCTCGGTGGCTTTCAGGCAGTTTATACATTTTCCGCACGGCCGGATAACTTCACTTGAACACACACAGGATTTTGCAATCTCCAAAGCAGTGTTTTTTGCAATCTCAGTGTCCTTTGATTCGATAACAACAGCATGGGGAAGTCGTCGGGAGTTTATTAAGGATTCGATTTGACGGCTGACCTCACAGTCACCGAGTATGTTTTTTAAACTCATTTGCAGACCACCTTTTTTGCACATATTACGCTTATATCAATTTTAACATATTTTTTAGGAAAATGCAAAGAAATCTTTGAAATTATAAAAAGTTTATAGTTGTACGGCTGAGGAAATGTGTAATTTGTAATTATGATATTTAGGGATTATTTAAAGAAGATGATGATTAATTTAATAAGGCTTTTATACTCGAAAATGAAAACATTGAGCAAGTGTCTAGCAATATCAATTTTTATAAAGGTTTGACAGTTAAGGAACTGTTTGGAAATAAGTTGAACAATTTAGACGCAGGATAATTTGTTCTGTGTTAGGCACAATACCGCAGGAATACTGACGTATTTCAAGGTGTTGTAACGACACACTCTATCCTATTATTTTTCTATAACATTATCAATATAATCAAAATAAGGCTTCTTATTTACAGCACCCTGATTCTTAACGTACCATTTGTAGGAATCTTTCAATCCTTTCGCAAACGGCATTGTATCGGGCATAAGCTCCGACATCTTCGTCACGTTCAGAACATAGCTGTAATTGTGGAACGGAAAATAACTCCTTTGGGCGTGTTCGTTGCCGACGCTTATCAAGGTTGGTTCTGCTCCGACAACCTTGTAGCACGCTTTGACAAACGAATTAATATTCTCGGCTTCTCTGTTTCCAACGTTGAAAATGTGCTGTGCAGGGTGGGTTCTCAGAAGAATATCAATAAATCGGCAGAGGTCGTTCACATGTAAAAATTGCAGCTTCATCAATCCGTAGTTCGGCACGTAAAACGGACGCTCAACAAGGGCACAGTCAAAAACAAACGCTTCACGGTATAGATTATTCATCTTTCCGTACAGGTACGGCGGACGGAGAATGTATGCCTGCGGACAGCGTTCAAGAAGAACTCGCTCGGCTGCAAGCTTGTTTATACCGTAGTCGCCCCAAATGCTGTTCGCTCCGCACTCCTGTTCCTCCGTGAACGGCTGGGTAAGTGTTTCGGGATACACGGCACTTGACGAGATAAAAACGAAGTCACGGACTGTACGCAAGCCGCTGAGGAGATTTTCCATTTCGGTGCGTGTATAGATGTTTACTGCAATCACAACGTCAAAGTCGTATTGCGAAAGTTTGCTGCCGATGTTGTTCTTGTCGCACTCGATAAGGTGTACTCCCTTAACTTGGTTGTGAGTGCCACGGTTCATAACGTAAACTTCGGCTTCCTGTTCGGAGGTATACTCCGGAATAAACTTAGTGTAGTACTCTGCTATGTACCTGCTGACAAAAATTGTTCCGCCTGTGATAAGAATTTTTCTCATTCTGAATCCTCCCGGAAATTATTTCTACAGAATACTTTATCATATTACCATAGTAATACGGTAGTGATTAAAATCGATAAACTGTTTCGACTTAAGTATAACACATTCAGCCAAATTTGTAAATAGTAATTTTAGAAAGTGTAAAAAAAAATAAAACAATGCGAAAAGCGTATTTACAACGGGAAAAAAGGTTATATAATAGATATAAAGGGTTATTATTCAAATGGAGATTATAAATATGGTTAAAAGATTATTTACAATTTTTGCAGGGGTTACGTTTTTATGTATAATAGGCGGAGTTATATATGCCGATTCATGCGGTTTGTTTTTGCAGAATAATGAGGCTGCCAAGCAGCTTGTTGACAGATATATGTCGTCCGTTATGAAAAATTACAGTCCGAACGAGGAGAAAATTTCCTTTCGTGGCATTGTGAAAGAGGGCTGCGATTTTTGGTACTTCAATGATTACAACAGCAAGCAAATATCGGAAAATCATTGCAAAGGTTCGGATTATGAGGTTGAAGAAGCGGACTATTCGATTGAGTATGATTCCGTTGAATACAATAATAAAAGGTATACTATAGATGCAACTGTAACACGTGAGGTTAAGTACAAGAATTACCCCGATGAGGTAAAGAGCGTAAGCAAGCATACATTTACCATTGAACAGTACGGAACTTCCATGTACATTGTGAATGATGTTACGCACGAAAAAGGTGATGTTCTTATGCCCGAAAAAACGCCGAAGAATTTAAAGTACAGCATTGAAACAGAGGATAAACCGACTGCGGATACACCATGAATAATTAATATTATTTTATCCTACCTCGGCAAGAAGACTCCGACCTCTATATGTCGGGGATGAATTGCCGTCAGCCCGTAGGGCTGAGAATTACTTGACATCTCAAAAATATGATGAATTGTAAAGAGGATCATTGAACAAAGCGTATAAA
>CACWTQ010000024.1 GCA_902763835.1 uncultured Ruminococcus sp.
AAACCGTACTTTCATTTTTTCTGCCACCCTTTTGGTAATATCTTGATATTATATTACTACTTTTTTCTCTTTGTAGCAACTCCCAACCGCTCAGGTAGAGTTATTTTCTGACAGTTCCTAAAAATAATAAATGAAAAGAGTGATTTTTAATGGCTTTAAAGCTTACATCAGAAAATTTTGAAAACGAGGTTCTCAAAAGCCAAGAACCTTTCCTTGTAGACTTCTATGCCGACTGGTGCGGCCCTTGTCAAATGCTTGCTCCGATTATCGAGGATATTTCCGATTCGGATATAGGTGTTCGTGTCGGCAAGCTGAATGTTGACGAGGAAGTTCCGCTTGCGTTACAGTATGGTGTTCGTTCAATTCCGTTCCTTATGCTTTTTAAAAATGGCGAGGTTGTCGCAAAAACTCTCGGTTATCAGGAAAAGGAAGAAATTCTTAAAATGATTGAGGACGCAAATGTCGATTAAACTTAACCCAAACGAAAAAATAGTTGCGATGATTAAGGACGGACTTCAAAAAAAGAACGGCTACTGCCCTTGCAGACTTGAAATTATCCCCGAAAACAAATGTATCTGCAAGGAGTTTAGAGAGCAAATGGCAGACCCCGATTTTGAGGGATTCTGTCATTGCAGATTATATTATAAAAGTAAAGACTGATAAAATAAAAGTGCTGTGAAAATAACAATGATTTTTACAGCACTGTATTTTGATATGGGAGAGTGATTAAAATGAAAACTGGACTTGTACTCGAAGGCGGTGCAATGAGAGCTACTTACACAATAGGAGTTCTCGATGTGCTTATGGAAAACAATATTGAATTTGACGGAATAATCGGAGTTTCGGCAGGTGCTATTCACGGCTTGTCTTATGTCGCAAAGCAGCCCGGCAGGAATATCAGATATTACAAAAAGTACGCTTCCGACAAGCGGTTTATGAGCTGGTCGAATTTTATCAGAACAGGCGACCTTGTCGGCAAAGATTTTTGTTACAGCGAAATCCCGTGGAAACTCGACCCGTTCGACAACGAAACTTTCAAAAAATCAAAAACCAAATTTTATGCGGTTGCCGCAAATATCGAAACGGGGGAAAGCGAATATCTGAGAATTAAAGACCTTAAAGACCCTGTTCAAATGGAGTACCTGAGGGCCTCGGCATCATTGCCGATTGTGTCGAAGCCTGTCGAAGTTGA
Source organism: uncultured Ruminococcus sp. (assembly GCA_902763835.1). Classification (GTDB taxonomy): domain Bacteria; phylum Bacillota; class Clostridia; order Oscillospirales; family Acutalibacteraceae; genus RUG592. The sequence goes on from CACWTQ010000024.1 coordinate 1,193, forward strand.
GGGTCTGAAACTTCTTGACGGTGGAATGACCGACAGCATACCCCTGAGAGCCTTTCAAAATATGGGATTCGAGAAAAATGTTGTTGTTGCAACAAGGTCGGACGGATTTGTAAAGCAAGATGAACAGGTCGGCTTGACAAGTATGGTGTATAAGAATTATCCGAAATTTGTATCTGCCATAAGATATCGTGCCAAAATGTACAATGACGAAAAAGCGTACATACTTTTACAGGAGAAACTCGGAAATATATTTTTATTTCGTCCAAGTGAGGAGCTTAATATTACAAGAACAGATACAGACCCCGAACACCTTGAATTAATTTATCAAATCGGCAGAAGAGATGCACAGAAAAGGCTTTCGGAGCTTTTGGAGTTTTTGAGTAAATAGCTGTATATAGAGCGAAAATTGTTAAAGTTTGGTCAAGCTTTTCAAAGCTTGCGGATTCCAAAGGCAGAGCCTTTGGTCGCTGACGAAACCAACTTGCAAAGAAAAACAAACTACCCTCAGCGAAACTGAACGAACTATCAAAAGCAAAAAATAAAAGCATATACCTAAAATGTATCTTTCGGTTAAAATCAAACTTGTTTCCGGCGGACGTTGTCCGCTGTTTCGTAAAACAAATTGATTTCAATAATATCTTTTCTATATTTAACATCAACCGCATACGCAAGCATAACCTTACAATATGCAGCAGGAGTGTTAATATTATACAAAGGTATTATCCAAGAATTTTCCATACCCTCAACAGACTTATATTTGTATTCACTGTTCTTAACCGAATACACAAACACATCTACTCCGTTTTCAAAACATCTTTCCGCAAATTTCGGAAATGCCGTACCTGTGCCGTCATTACAAAACGTTGCAGAATGATACAATTTCAGCAAAACGGCAGACTTCCCCGATATGTCAACAGCGTTAAAATCCATTCCCACATAGCTGTGCAGAAGTAAAACATCATTGCGGAAATGCACTTTTCCTTTTCTAAGGAAAGCCGTCTTTTCATTGGGCATTGTGAGTTTTGGGTTAATGTCGGCTACAGTCCGCTTAAAATGATTGTTTTTAATGACACCGAACTCCGCACCGCCCCAAGATGTAAAGCTGTCAAGGTAACCGTCCGCTTCGTTAAGTCTTGTCGAAACGTACACCTTTACAGATTCACCCTTATTTTTCCATACGGTAAACACACCCATATTATTATGCAGACCGTTCACAAAATCGGAAATAAAATCAATTGACGCTTTAAAATTCTCCGTGCCGTTGCTTTTAGGGAGGGTCAGCACATAATCCGCTGCCGTGATTACAACAGGAATTCTCACCCACGAAAGAACAAGTCCGAGCATAGCAGAGGTATATGCAAGAGTGTCACTTCCGTGAGTTATTATCACACCGTCATATTTTTCATAATCTATATCCAGCATAAAATTACATATTCTTGTTAAGGTGTCACAATTAGCATTTTCGCTCAGAATATTAAAGGTAGAGAGATATTCAAATTCTGCGTTATCGTAATCACTGCATATATCTAAAAGAATTTTTGAAGCTTCGCCGTCAACATCGGCAATTCCGTTTTTAACGGTACTTCCTATAGTTCCGCCTGTAAATACAACTAAAATTTTCAACTCTTATCACCTTTCTAAAAACCGGCAATGCCGGACGAAAATCGGTCGGGAGACCCCGACGGGCAAATCGCACTTTAATTTTTTATTGCCGTTAGTTTTGTATCTGCGTATAAAGGAACTGTCAGAAAATAACTTGAACATTTATACTTGTCTAATTTGCCCTGTGTGTCGTTACAACACCTTGAAATACGTCAGTATTCCTGCGGTGTTTCCCAACAGTTCCAAAGTTATTTTTTACGAAAGTTTACAAAACGATATGAAAACACGGTATATATTATCGGCACGGCAAGCACTGTCACAAACATTACTATGTAAAAGAATGTCGACGAACTTTTAGACATTATCAGCGACAAGTAAGATATTCCGCCCAATACGCTGACAATAATACCGCACACAAACGGTGCAAAGATAAAGCGTTCTGCCCAATTTGAGTATTCCTTTTCGATATACTTTTTCTTGTTTGCACCCACAGCGATAATTATTCCCACAATTCCGGCAATTATTTGAACAATCGTTAAAACATTTACGGAAAGATTAAAAACGGCTATGACATCATTAATCTTTGATAAAAACCCTGTCCACGTGCCAACCTCGGAATAATCGACATTAGACTGTGCAATATCGCTTACTGTGCCGATAATTCCCACGGCTTTTCTTATAAGGATTAAAACAAAGTTGAGAAGACCGCATATTATCAAAGCGATTGACGATATAATAACTCTGGCGGTATAGGGTAAAGTTGACATAAAAAACCTCCGATATTCAATTATAGTATGATTATATCACAAACCTCTAAAAATAGCAATTCTTTAAATAGAATTAATATAAGAACGTTTAAACAATAATTTAGAAATTATACTCAAAATATAAAAGAATTATCTTTGAAAAGTTTGGTCAAGCTTTTCAAAGCTGATTGGGAGGTGTTCCTAGTGTTCTTGCACCAGCAGGGGCAGAGTCCTGCTTCCTGACAAAAGCAACATGCAAAGAAAAGCAAACTACCCTCAGCGAAATTAAATAAAATTTTTTTAAAGCAACCCTTAAAATAATATCTTTCGGTTTAAATTATACTCAAGATTAAAAAGATTTACCATTTTCCTGCGGACGTTGTCCGCCGAACAGTTCCTAAACCTTAACGCTTTAGAGTATAACACCAAAAAATCAAATTATGAATAAATGTCAAATTCACAACTTTTATATTGTAAAGAACTCAATTTTATATTATAATAAAATATAATGCTGGGCAACGCTTGCAAGAGAAAAACAAAGATACAGCATCTTTTATAATTTAACTTTGATTAGTAATATTAAAAAAACTTAAATATAGATTTTAACAAAGTAATCTAAAATTACCGCAATAAATCAACTATTGGTCGGGTGCGTGAAATCAGGCTACAAAAGACTATCTTCACGTGTTAAAAATAAAAAGGAGATACTTTTTTATGAGTAGTTATTCTCACAGAGGTTATGAACAGAGAAGCGGCGGTTACGGCCGCAGACGACATAAGGCTTCGGGATTTAAACGTAAACCCTCCGGCGGTGAAACCGCTAGAGGTCTTGTTATTTTTATTTTAATAATCGTTATATCTGCTTTGGTATTCATTTTTATAAAATATTTAAAGCCGTTTCTGAATTCATTTAATGATAACAATTCTGTTGAAGCTATCGAAACATTCGATATCGCTACCCCCGATTCGCCCGATATACCCACAGGGGAGTTTGATAAAGTCGATGATAAAATTTTCGTGTCAAACGGCAGAGGTTATCTTATGTTTAAGGGCATTAGCGATACAGCCGTAAATTATGCGGCTACACTCAACAGTGTTGTATCTTCCGTTGGCGATGACATTATCGTTTACAATATGGTTATTCCCACTAATACGGAGTTCGGTCTTAACGGCGATATGAGTAAGTATACAAATTCCCAGCGTGATAATCTCGATAAGATAAATTTAGCTCTTATGGATAATGTTGTAAACGTTGATTTGTATAAAACACTTGACCTCCACAACAGCGAATACATCTATTACAGAACAGACGAAAGCCTTACTTCTTTAGGTGCTTACTACGTTTACAGAGAGTTTGCACAGACTGCGAATTTTGCTCCCGACTATATTTATTCGCTTGACAAGCTTTCCGAGAAAAAGGGGAGTATCGGTAGATTTGAGGGTTCGTTCATCAAGCGTACCACAGACGAGAAAATTCAGCCGCACGGAAATCAGGAGCTTTTCAATAATGCCGACAGCATTGATTTCTACAAGCTGCCCGTGCATTACAACTGCGACAGCGTAAATGCCCGAACAGGCAAGAGAACCGAAACGGATTTGTTCACAACGGACAATGCGGTTACCGACCCATTGAGCGTTTTTCCCGGAAAGGATACGGAGCTTCTGGAAATTTCAAACGAAGAAAACCATAATGATGAAAATCTTCTTATTGTAAAAGACCATATAGGCGAGCCCGTTATAGGTTATCTTATTCCGGCTTATAATAAGGTTTATGTTGTAGACGCACAGTTATATAAAGAAAATTTGAGCGAGTACATACGCAGCAACGATATAACTCAGGTGCTTATTCTGAGCGGTATAGCAAATGCTAACAACTCACTCTATTGTCAGAGATTGAGGGATTTATTTGACAGCAGTATATCAGGTTAATAAAGTCAGAAACAATAATTATATAGGAGGTGACAGTATGCTTGGCAAAAAGCTTGATGTTAAGGTAGTTGCGGCTATTCCTTATGCCGGACTTTACAGCGGATATTATATGGTCGGAAACCGCAGGCGGAATATTTATCTTATCTCAAAGGACAAGCCGAGAGATTATGTTCACTGCACTGTAATTGCAATGGTTCAGGCAAGAAATTCCACTCAGACCAAGCTTATTGCCGCCCCGGAGGGTCAGATTTATTATGAGCCGCTTATCAAGAAGCGACTTCGCCGTTTACGAAATTTCAGAGTTGGCAGAATAAGCTGCCTGTATGAAAAATCGTGCGGAGCAATAGTTTTTTACAGAGCCCCCGACGAAGTTAAAGTTTTGCTTGTAAAGAATAAAAACGGAAGATACTGGTCGTTTCCGAAAGGTCACGTTGAACTGGGCGAAAACGAACGTCAGACGGCTATGCGTGAGATAAAAGAGGAAACAGACCTTGATGTTAAGATTCACCCGGGATTCAGGGAAACAAGCGACTACTGCCCGTTTGGAAAGGTTCGCAAGAGAGTTGTCTTTTTCCTTGCTGAAGCTTACTCGGATAAAGTGCATATTCAGGAAAGTGAGATTGATTATTTTATCTGGGTATCGTTTCAACAGGCACGTGAAATGTGCTGTTACGAAAACGATTTACGGGTTATCGACAAAGCCGAACGCTACCTAGGCGGGCGGCGGACAACGTCCGCAGGAGATATGGTCGGCAATGCCGACTGAAAACACGTGAATACAGTCTTTTTAAGAATAACTTCATCTACCCGACCACAAATTTATATTAATGCGGTAGTTTAAGAGTAACTTTATTTTATACAATAACAACTATATTTAATACCTTTTGTTTGACCTATTAATATTTGTTTTATACTCGAAAGCGTTAAGATTTAGCACTTTTCTTTCTTAGAACGGCAATTCGGCAGACAACGTCAGCAGAAAAATGGTAAATCTTTTTAATATTGAGTATAATTTTGCTGAGGGTAGTTTGATTTTCTTTGTATGCTGCTTTTGTCAGCGAACAGGGCTCTGCCCCTGCATGGTGCAATACCACTAGGAACACCTGCCAATCAGCTGTCGCCTACAGCTCGGCTTCTTGGAGTGTTCCGTCGCCCGAAAGCTTTGAAAAGCTTGACCAAACTTTAAAATGCTAAATCTTTTATATTTTCAGTATATCAATAAACCTAAAAAAGGGGAATTATAATGATTTATTGTTTAATTATTACAGACCTAAATTTATCGTATAATAACCATTTTGAGAATTTTAATATCGGGTATTTTACTTCATACGAAAAGGCTCTCGAAACTGCAAACAGATATTTAACCGATATTAAGGGGTTTAACGAATATTCTTGCAAATATGACATCACAGAAAAACCGATATCCGATTTTAACTCTCGGACATCAGCTGATGAAATATTTATTGTTTTCGGTTGGAATGTTAATGATAATCTTGATGAAACGGATATTGTCGAAAGTGATTGTTTTGTTTCATATAATACTGCATTGCAGGAACTTGATAATATGAAACTAAAGTATCATCGAAATGAATGGTGCATAGATAAATATAAGCTTGACGAATGTGAATGGGCGAACGGTTTCACTAGAGTATGATTGGAGAAATAATATATGGACATAACACCTAAAGAAAGGGCGGCTCTCGCTGTTGCGGCTCTCAAAAAAGAATATCCGAATGCGGTTTGCTCGCTTGTCTACACCGACCCTTTGCAGCTGTTAATCGCTACAAGGCTCGCTGCACAATGTACAGACGCACGTGTGAATATTGTTACCCCTGCTTTGTTTGAACGCTTCAAGACCGCCTCAGACTTCGCACAAGCGGACGTGACGGAAGTTGAGGAGTACATAAAAAGCTGCGGACTTTACAAAACAAAAGCCCGTGATATTGTGAAAATGGCACAGCAGCTCTGCGACAACTTCAACGGAGAAGTTCCCGAAACTATAGAGGAGCTTACTTCCCTTGCCGGAATCGGCAGAAAAACGGCAAATCTGGTTGTGGGGGATACTTTCAAAAAGCCTGCGGTTGTTGTTGACACGCACTGTATCAGGATTACTTCAAGGCTCGGATTTCATAACATCAAAGACGCAAAAAAGATAGAGTTTATTTTGAAAGCCGTTCTTGACCCGAAAGAGTCGAATGACTTCTGTCACAGATTAGTTCTTCACGGCAGGGCAGTCTGTACGGCTAGGAAACCCAAATGTAATAAATGCTGTATGAGTGAGTTTTGCGAAAACAAAGAAATCGTTTAGAATTTTTGAAATTAGGAACTGTTTGGAAATAAGTTGAACAAATTAGACAAGTATAAATGTTCAAGTTATTTTCTGACAGTTCCTTACTATTCACAACTTAAGAAAAGTTAAAAGCTTACATTATAACACTTTTTGACAAACTTATAGTTTCAATGCTTTTTACATATTGACACACATATAAAAAAAAGCGTATAATTATAATTGCCAAATAATCAAAGAGGTGTTTTTGATGAATTATAAAAAAAGAAACGCTGCACTTGCAGTGTTTCTGACAGCCTTAATGCTTAATTTTTCCGGGTGCGGTACGTCCGTAAACGGCGAGGAAACAGAATCTGCAATCGCCCAAGAAGTGTTGGTTGATTTTAATAAGATTGATATACCGCAAACCAAATCGGAAAGTGTATCCGAAATCAAAAACGATACAAACTCAGAAATTGAAGAAGAAGAAACAGAAGAAACAGAAAGCTCCGAACCCGAAGAGGAGCAGGAAATATCACTTGAGGGTCAACCGGAGTACCGACAGGAGCTTATCAAAAACAAAGATAATACAATCCAAAAGAATGTTAAGGTGACTACGGGTTCACCTGTTGACATCTCGTGGTTTGACGATTGTGTTTTCCTGGGCGACAGTTTTACCAACGGACTTGGATTATATAATGATTCGTTCGGCGAGTTGGGAAACGCACAATTTGTATGTGCGGCTTGTATCGGCTGGGTAAGCAGTCAGTATGGTATGTATGATCCGAATGAGTTTCACCCGCTGTATAACGGTCAAAAAGTTTTTATGTATGACGCACCTGCACTTACGGGAGCTAATAAAGTAGTTATTACATTGGGTATGAACGATGTTGGCTGCTTTGGAATAGACGGCACTCTCGAGGCAGCGGATTCGTTTATCGCCAAAATAAGAGAGCTGACCCCAAACGTAAAAATATATATTACAACTGTCACTCCAATGGTAGCGGCAGCGGAATACGACCTTCTCAACAATCCTCTTATAAAGGAGTATAATGAAAGATTGCCCGAATTTGCACGGCAGCATAACTGCGGATTTCTCGATACATGGTCGGTGTTTGCAAATGCGGACGGCAAGCTCCCCGAAGAATTGTGCATTGACCCCGACGGTTTGGGATTCCACCTCAACGACAAGGGAAACCATATGCTGTGCGATTTCTATAAAGCAAATCTTGGCTGAGTTACTATTCGTAATTTGTAATGCGTAATTGTGACAGGCGGAAATCGCTCTTTCTTGGAAAGTATAAATGCACCTCATATAGGCTTTGGCTTATATGAGGTGCGATTTTAATTTTAAGAATCCCTATTTGCACAGTGTTGTTATTTTGGATTTTGAAACTCGCTTTATTATGCTATTCTTTGGAACTGTTGGGAAATAAGTTGAACAATTTAGACGCAGGATAATTTGTTCTGTGTTAGGCACAACACCGCAGGAATACTGACGTATTTCAAGGTGGGAAACATAAAGACTATATTTCGTGTCTGATATTCTGTAAAAGTAAAATCTAATCCGTTATAATTGAAATAGTATATATTTTTATCAAAATTTGTTTCTACAACCTTTGTAAACTCGGTTTTAATATGCTTTGCTTCGGGAAACATTTCTTGAATTGCGGCTATGACCTCTTCCGGCGAATGAAGCTCTTCGTTGTTATCGTTATCTATTCCGAAAAAATGTGTAATCCCGTTGCCTATAGCCGAAATTGTGGGTGCAACCTTTGTATCAATATAGTAACGCAAGCATATCGAACTCAGTATGTCCAAATTAATCACCAATGCCGCAATAACTGTAAACAATGGTTAGACTGACAAAAGTACCTTTTCAAAATGGGATTCGGTAAAATGAACAATAAAAAACTTGAAAAGTGCCCCCAAAGTCCTATTTTTCTTTTGAGAGGTTGACTTGAAAATCAATTATTTATTGTGCATGATGACGAACGAGTTTCTGAATTTTGACTTTTGTCGGTCAAACCAACAATATTATTTTGGTTTTATTGAATTTTATCTTCATAAAATCACCTTTTCAAGTGCCGTCGGAGATATTTTTATTTTTGTTTGTATGTTACCATATTTAAACGAGAATACTGTTAATTTTTTGTAAAATATAAGCAAGACTTATTTATTTTGTTCAACAATTATTTGCTCTTTATTATCATTTAAAAATTTACTCTCAAACTTATTGTAAATTCCGCTGATAACAAAGCAAACTATACCGCCAATTACAAATGCCGCAACTCTCGACAGCGAATCTGCATTTGTTGTACCGATATCAAATGTTACAAGCTTAATCACGCACAGCATAACAACCATAAGACCGTAAACTCTCAGCCCCTTTGTATTTGCGGCAAAACCTACTGCAATACAAATCAATGAAGTAATCATTGTCACTATACTGAAAATATATGCAATTTCAAATATATTAGATAATCCGCTGCAAGCCGCATTAACAATACATGTTGCGGTAAAGCCGACATAAGCCTGAATAAACACAGACCTTGATTTCAAAATCTCTCTTGAAATCAGATAGTAAAGAGCGACTGTCAAAAGAATTAACGCTACACGGATAGTATATACTGCCACAAAGCGGCTTACTACAGGTGACTGCGGCACACGAATTTTTTCTGTCATAAATATAACAGATATATAAAGCACTACAGATGACACAATTTTTACTGTTATATCAAGAACTTTACTGCTTTTATGATATTCAAGTATAAACAATACAACGTTAATTAATGTCAGCACAGCAAATGCACATTCACTGGGTAAAAACTTATCTGTTATCTCCGAACAAATTGCAAATGCAGACATATTCATCCAGAAATATTCAATCATTTTCATAACTGTTAATGTACTTCTGCGTTGTTCTTCGTTTTGAATCTTCCACGAAAAATAAAAAATTAAAGCGTTAATAACTGCGTGTACAGCACATACCGATACAGAAATTACATATGCAGGAGTGTTATTTCTAAATTCATATATAAGCTCGCCGTATCCCCAGAACAGCATTAGGAACGCATCTATTCCGAGAACCGCCCATATGAATACTTGCAGCTCGTGATTTCTGTTATAACGGTAAATCAGAACAAGTGCAATTGCGGCTATTAAAAACATCGGTTTGCATTGGAGGACGTATGTATAAATTTCCGCTAACGTCCAGCTGTCCGCAAAACCTATAAAGAACACCGTTATAAATCCCGATATCGTAGCGGCGGCGGTCACTTGTAAAGCGGTGGATTTTGATGTAACGAACTCCCTAATGTAAAGTGCCGTCAAGCCTGCCGAGAGAATTATAAATGCAATCTTTATTGCTAAAATGTCGCCTAAAGCTCCAGAAGCGTTAAATGCAAGTGCAAATATACTTGTGTAGATTGTACCCAATGATTCAATTTTAACCGTCAATCGCAGTTCGGGTTCGTTATCTCTGCCGTATTTCAACACATACGCTATTATATTGATTAACGCAAATTCACTCAAAATAAGAGGGAATGAAATGTCGCTGAACTCGCTGATATTGATAGGAATAACAGATACACTCAGCCACAAATATTCCGACATCTTAAAGAACGTGAAACGTCTTTCTCTGCTTTCACCGCTCTGCATAAACCAATGGAGAAGAATTTCAACTCCGACAATAAACATATATACAATACTCAACACAACATTTGCCGCCGCAAAATATCCGTAAAATGCCATATACACCATTTCACAGCCAATCAAAAATGCGACAAGATGATTGAGCTTTTTATTTTTCGTATATCGAATCACAATCATAACGAATCCGATATATACAAACAGGAACGGCATTCCCTTTAAAATATCTCTCGACGCTGCTTGAATAAACAGTGAAATCATAACGACAATCGAATTAAACCAAATCGAAATTTTTGAAAGTTTCTCGTTGAAATTCAGCTTTTCGCTCATAAAAAGTGTCACTAAAATATGACCGACTACCGCCGTGCAAACTGCCAAAGTAGGGTAGACCACACTGTCAATACCGTAGGCATTCTTAAAGATAAAATATATTACAAATCCTACCGAAGTAACAATTCCTGATATCCAAAATATTTTATTTGAAATATGTGCAAAGAATATAATATCGTTAAGATTATTCAGATTAGGCTTTTCGGTTTCGAGAGCAGCCGTTGATATAGTTATCAAATAAGATATAAACGAAATTGCCATAAACTGCACTGTAAATATTATTATTGTGAAAACAGGTGAAACTACATCGGGCATAACGGAGATATCACTAAACGTCACGCACATAACTATTGATGTATAAATCATAAGTATTTCAGACATAAATAATCCGAAACGATATGTTTTCTTACAGCAGAATATATTACCTATAATAATAACTGCAATAGCCGCTATCTGATATACAACGGGGAGAATAATTTTCTCTGCGGAAAAACCAAGTGAAAACGCAAAACAAATCGATACAGCCGTACCCATATGTGCTGTCACACTCAGCATAACAGAATCGAGCTTTTTCGACATAAACAGTGCGAATATCGCCCATACAAGGAGAAGTCCGAATGCTGCGACATCTGTTAAAACGTGAAAATATATGTGAGATAACAATATTGAAATAAAGAACGACCCGAATCCACAGCCTGTAAGACCCAGAGAAAATACGGATTTATTCTGACGTGTAAAGAATGCACCCAGACCGATAAATGCACCGCTGACAACGAACATCGCCGCCATTTTCATAGTATCGGTAATGTACTCATAGCCGAGCGTACAGAAGAGAACAAGACCTATGAAAATCATAAGAGAAGCCACAACGTTGAAAAGCCTTGTGCCGAGCCAATTTTCAAATGATTTAAGCTGAGGAGGTTCGGACGATTTTTTCTTTTGTTCGTGGGACACATTCGGAGTATGGGGTATGACGTTGTCCGAACTTGAAGCGTGAACGTTCTTAACGTTATTCTTAATAACGGACGTAATTGCCGAGGGAGTTTCGGGATTTTGACGTATCGGAACACTTGCAGCGACAGGAGCATTAACAGGCTGTCCGGAATCACTATGTATTGGAGAACCATTAACCTGTGAAACATTTTCCGGTGAAGTACTCATACTTACAACCGGAACATTTTCACGAACATCATCTTTGAATATAGTCGGAATATTCTCAAGCTTTTGGTAAGGATTAAACAGCTTATCCGGAACATTCTGAGAGGGAACGGGGGGAGAATCGGAAACATTAACAGGCGGCTGAACACTGTCGGGAGCATTATTGTTTTCGGTTACATCGCTGTTTTTAAGCTGTTTTATCTGCTCGTAATTATAATAAGCTTTATCGTACAAATCACGAATTTTACTATCGAGAAAATTCACTTGATTTCGCAGTTCTTTAATTTCTTTTCGGGATTTTGAAAGTGAAACTACCAAAACAACACAAACAATAAAAATAAAAAATTCCATATTAATCCTCCCTACGTATTCATTATTTTTTTCAAATCCTCAATATTAAAAGACGAAGCGACAATTTTGTTATCCTTAGTGAGAAGTCTGTAATGCTGAGATACAATGTTTTGTTCTATAAGGTACTCTTCATTTTGAAGTACAGTCTGCCACCATATACGGTAAGTATTAGCCTGACGGTAATTCGGTTCGGAATTTTCAAAGGCTATATTTCTGAAAACGTCAACGGGGTTTTGAGTAAAAGTATTGTTAAGAATCTCGCTGCTGCTGAAAATTGCACACAGAACCACACTGCCCGACCACCCGAGAGAAGAGCGACCCTTTTCAATTTCGACCAAAGTCTTTTTTGAAATACCGAGCATAAGAGCCATTTTCTCTTGACTGAAAGAAAATTCCGTCCTAACAAGCTTCACCTTTGAATTGCACAATGCAATAAAATCATCTCTATCCAAACTCTCACCGCCCATTGTAAATGTGTAATAAATATTCTATAGTGTAATTTTACACCATTGAAGAAGAATTGTCAATAATAGTCTTAAAAAAATTCCACTTATAAATGCCAAAAAATGAATTGATTATTTGTTAAAAATGTGATATAATAGTAAAAATAAATTTGCACTTAGGAGTTTTTTTAATTATGATTGTACTTGCGTCCGCTTCGCCTCGCAGGCAGGAGCTTTTAAAACTCATTTTTGACGATTTCACCGTCGAACCGTCTGACATTGACGAAACTGTAAGACGTTCCATTGAACTTGAACAGTATCCGGAATATCTCGCACTTAAAAAGTCACGTCACGTTGCGGAGAAAAATCATTTTGACGATATAGTTATCGGCTGTGACACGGGAGTTTTTATCGGTGATATTATGCTCGGAAAACCGAAAGACAAAGAACAGGCTCGTGAAATGCTTAAGCTTCTTTCGGGTAAAACACATCGTGTAATCACAGGTGTGAGCATTTTTTACAAAGGTCAAAACATCAGCTTTTCGGAAGTAACGGAGGTTGAATTTTATAACCTGACAGACATCGACATTGACGAGTACATCGCAGCAGGCGAGCCTATGGATAAAGCAGGGGCTTACGGCATTCAAGGAAAGGGTGCGTTGCTTGTAAAGCGGATTAAGGGTGACTTTTACAATGTTGTCGGCTTGCCTGTTGGTGAGCTTAAACAGAAAATCAAGACATTGCTATAATAAAAATACTTTTTATTAAGAATTACATCGAACACAAATAATATATCAAAAGGACACTAAAATGGAACAATGGGATATTTACGATATCAACCGTAACAAAACAGGCAGAATAATGAACCGTGGGGAAGAGCTGAAAAACGGAGAATATCACCTTGCGGTGCAGGTTTGTATTTTCAACGAAAAGGGTCAAATGCTAATTCAACAGCGACAGCCTTTCGAATCGGATTGGTCGAATATGTGGGATATCACCACCGCAGGCAGTGCTTTGGCAGGGGAAACCTCACAGCAGGCGGCAGAAAGGGAACTTTTTGAGGAACTGGGATATAGGATTGATTTAACGAATATCCGACCGAAATTCACGGTTAATTTTGACGGAGGATTTTGTGACATTTATTTGATTGAGCGTGATGTTGATATTGAAATTCTAACATTGCAGTACGAAGAAGTTCAGGCTGTTAAATGGGCAGACAGGGAAGAGATTCTTGAAATGATGGATAGAAGAGAGTTTATCACATACTATAGGTCATTTATCGAACTGATGTTTGACGGACGTAAAAGTTACGGAAGTCACAGTTCGATGTGTACCCCTTAGGGATAAATTTGAACGCAGGCGGTAAAGCTACCCAATCCCAAAAGTAGGTGTGCGTATTTCGTCTGCCGTTGGCAGTTCGGTGAACTCTCCTTAGGGAAAATTTCGGACGCGAGCAATAAAGGTTACCGAACTCAAGAAGTCGGTACGCGATTTTCGTACGCGATTTTCGTCTGCCGTTGGCAGTTCGGAGAAGTTGAAATAATTTTTAAACAAAAACCTCGCCCAAAACGGACGAGGTGATTTTTTAGTAATATTAAAGCACATAGAATAAAATACAAAAAAAGTGAAGTAAACTTCCGATAACAATAAAAATATGGAAAACCGAGTGCATATACTTTCTCTTTTTGCCGATTCCGTAAATAACTGCACCGATAGTGTAGCTAACTCCGCCGAGGAGAAGAAATGTAAAACCGCCCTGACCTATCTCCGAAACAACAATTTTCAGCACAGGGGCAATACACCAGCCGATAGATATGTACAGAACCATTCCGAGAACCTTGAATTTATCAAGATTAATTGCGGTAAGAGTAACACCGATAGCCGCCAGACCCCACACAATACCGAAGTAAGTCCAGCCGAGTGCGGTGTTGTACACCCTGAGCGGACAAAGTGCAAGCGGAGTATATGTGCCTGCAATCAGGAAAAAAATCGTGCAGTGGTCAAGAACCCTGAAAACCCTTTTAGCTTTTAAATTAGGGCTTAACCCGTGGTAGATGCTTGACATACTGTAAAGCACAATCATCATACTGCCGAATATTGCCGCACTTACAACAGCATACGCATTGTGATGTTTTGCCGCTGCAATTATGCACAGAACAGCAACCGCAATTCCCATTGCACCGCCTACAATATGCGACACCATATTAAAAATTTCCTCGCCCTTGGTATACTTTGGAATAGGAATTTTATCTTTTACAATTTCACTCATAATAATCCACCTCTTTAATAATAATTCATCTTAACTCACTAAAACCGAATTTTACTATTAAATACATTATATCATTACAGGGAAGATTTTTCAATTGATATTTTATATTTCTCTTTAAAAAAATTATGTACAACTAATTAGCAAATTATCTTGTCTGCCGCTGCTTGCAGATATGTAAATAATTCCGTTGTAATATCGGAGTAGGTGAGATTTTCAGGCAGACTGTCAAACTCCTTTACCTCTGCCATTTCGCTTTCGGGAAGTTCGCCGAGTGTTTTTATAACCCCATGAAAAACAACACCGTTTGCAAAATCATTAGTTTCTTTATCTCCTGCTCTGTAATCGCATAGGGGAGTCAGGTCAAATTCAACCGCACCCGATTCCTCGAAAAGCTCACGTTTTGCTGCGTCAATCGGTGTTTCGCCTTTTTCGATATGACCTCCCTGAGTTTCCCATGTAGTTCTGTTTTTGTGGCGGCTGAGAAGAATTTTACCGTTATACTCCGACAGAACTACTATATATTTATAGTTGTTGAATGTATTTATATTATATGTATTGCAAAACATTTATTTCTCCTGTATTAACTTACCCTAAAATGTTCTTTAATTTCACCGTAAAAATTAATCGGTCTGCCAAACAAATCCTCTTCATACTCGGGCTGACAGGGGTAAGCGTGATGAATAACAAACGGCTGACCGTTACTGTTACGCTTATCCGATACAATCCCGATATGGTCGGCGAAAACGATAATGTCACCGCCCTGCCACTGTGAAATATCATTAATATCCGTTGTAAGCGATTCCGCCGTATGATTGAAGTAAACCGTCAGATTTTTCACTCTGCGGAAATCTATATTGATATCGGGGTCGTCAATATCATAATCCTGCGGATTTTTAATGATGTCATTATTCAGCAGCACCATTAAATCGTAACCCGAATTTTTGAGAGCATATCCGACAACATCTGTGCAAACTCCGTATTCTCCCGTGGGATAGCCACCGATATAGTATTCGCTTTTATACTTCGGGGCAGTGGAAATATACTCCCTTGTTCTGAGTAAAATTTCGGTTTGGTCGTCAATGTCGTTGCCGTTTATATCCTTTTGGCTTTTATAATCGTTGATATTGAAGTCGCTGTTATAATACACTTTACCGTTATACAGAAACAACACATACACCGCAATACATAATATTATAAAAACCGCAATTACTATTATAAAAAATCTTCCCTTTCGCCAATCGGTATGACCTACTATTGTATAACCAAGCTTTTCGTAAAGTCTTAGAGCGGATTTATTTTTGGTGAAAGCATCAAGACGGATAGTTTTGATGTTCTTGTTTTTCAGATATTTTTCAATCCACTGCATTATTTCCGCTGCATAGCCTTGATTTTGATATTCGGGATTTACACAAAGCCTATGAATTACATTATAGCTTGCGTTGGGATATTTCCAATTTCCGTTTTTATACTCGTCATCGCAGAAATGATTTATTGTAAAAGCACCGATAATATTATTATGTTTCTTTGCTATAAACATTTCATTATGTACAATATCTTCTTTTATAATATTCTTATCGGGGTATAGGTTATCCCACTGAAAAATTTCCTTGCTTTCCATATCGGCTGTCACATTTTTGTAAATTTTAAGAATATCATTCAAGTTATCTCTTTGGGCTTTTACTATTTTAAACCTGTTACTTTCAATAGAAGGTAATTTTTCAAAAACCGACATATTATCCCCATCGTCACAATGACAAATTACTTTATCAAATTTTTTCGACACAATGTAGAAATCTCCAAGCAAACCCGTTGTTTCAAAAAGAACATTTTGAATTTCGGAAATATATCCCTCGTAAACCCAGCCATAATCCAGAATAAGATAGTACATTTTATTGATATCGGGAATATATTTCACAACGCTACGGATATACTCCTCCCAATTTTCACATTGATTAAGCCTCTGAACTATTTCGTTTTCAACGTCACTGCGAATTTTCAGCCACAGATAGTTTAGGGAAATACTTTTGTACTTTTCATAATCGAAAAATGTGTAGTAGAATTTGTTTATAATCTCATTGTAGCGGTGCTTGTCAAATTCGTGGAATCGAGTTCTGTCGATATTTTCGGTTTTTATGATTTCTTCGATTTCATCACGCATAATTGTTTTTAAGGATTTACTGTTGTCATACATTTCAGTCACCAACTTTACGGAACAGCGTACAGATTTTTACTCTGTACGCTGTTATTTTTTCAAAACTTTAATAATATTCACACCGCTGAAAATTACTCTTCATTGTTTTCGGGACTATCCTCTGTAATCTCTTCTGAGTTTCCAACACTTTCTTCATTATCTGTGGAAAACTTCTCCAAATTCTCCTCGTCTGTGTTATCCTCTTCATGCTGTGCCCTTGCGATAGTAACAACTTTCGAGCCGTCTGCAAGCTTCATCACCTTAACACCTCTGCTCGAGCGTGAATAAATGCTTATCGTATCTGCTTTGAATCTGATAATAGTACCGTTATCGGCAATGAGAATTACATCGTCATCGAGATCCACAACCTTAATAGCCGCAACATTTCCGTACTTCTGAGTATGATAATTCAAAAGACCCATACCGCCTCTTGACTGTATACGATAATCGTCAATCTTGCTTAATCTGCCGTAGCCTGTTTCTGAAACTGTCAGAACATAGCCGCTCTTACGAAGTGTAGACATACCGATAACACTGTCACCCTCACCAAGCTTAATAGCGTGAACGCCTCTCGCAGTTCTGCCCATAGCACGGACATCTGTTTCCTTAAAACGAATTGCCTTGCCTAATTTAGTAGCAACAAGCAATTCATTGTTACCGTTGGTCAAGCGAACCCAAGAAAGTTCATCGTCCTCATTCAAGTCAAGAGCAATCAGACCAGCCTTGCGGATAGAATTAAATGCACTGAGTTCAACTCTCTTGATAAAGCCCTGTTTAGTAACCATAACAAGGTAGCGTTCAGATTCGCCCTCAACGTGAGGAACTTTAATAACCGAGCTTACATGTTCTTCATCGGCAAGCGGAAGAATTCCGTTAATTTTAGCCCCCTTTGATGTACGGCTGCCCATAGGAACTTCGTAGCATTTGATTCTGTATACCTTGCCGTGATTTGTAAAGAACAGAACATAATCGTGACTGTTTATTACAAACATATCCGTTGCAACGTCATCATCGGACTTACCGACACCCGAAATACCTCTGCCGCCACGCTTCTGAGCCTTATATGTATCGGCTGTAAGACGTTTCACATACCCCTGATTTGTAAGAGTAAGCACACATTCCTCACGTGGGATAAGGTCTTCCACATCAACTTCTCCGTTTACTGTGCAGATTTCCGTTCTTCTCTCGTCACCGTATTTATTTCTAATTTCCGTTATTTCTTCTTTGATAATACTATACTTTCTGTCACGGCTTTCAAGAATATCGTTAAGGTCTGCAATCTTCGCATTCAAACCGCTGATTTCATCTTCAATTTTATTTCTTTCGAGATTTGTAAGCTGTCCCAAACGCATCTGAACTATTGCCTGAGTTTGCACGTCATCAAGTCCGAAACGTTCACTTAAAGCCTGTTTTGCAGCTGCTTGGTCTTTGCTTGAACGAATAACGGAAATTACTTCGTCAATGTAGTCTAGAGCTGTTTTTAAGCCCTCTAAAATGTGAAGTCTGTCCTGAGCCTTTTTGAGGTCAAAAATGGAACGTCTTGTAATTATATCAACCTGAAATTCTACATAAAGCTCAAGTATTTTCTTCAAGTCAAGAATTTTAGGCTCACCGTTTACTATCGCAAGCATTATCGCACCGAAAGTAATCTGCATTTGAGTAAACTTAAAAAGCTGATTCAACACGTACTGTGCGTTTGCTTCACGTTTTACGTCAATCTCAATGTGCATACCGTTTCTGTCGGAATGATCTTCGATGTTGGTAATTCCTTCAATTTTCTTATCTCTGACGTATTCTGCGATAGTTTCTATAAGCTTTGCTTTATTGACTTGATAGGGGAGTTCGTTCACAACAATTTTACTTCTACCGTTCTTTGCTTCGACAATTTCGGTTTTTGCACGAAGAGTAATTTTTCCTCTGCCTGTGGCATATGCAGCTTTTATGCCGCTTCTGCCCATAATCATACCGCCTGTCGGAAAATCCGGACCTTTAATGAAGTCCATAAGTTCGGTAAGGTTAGCGTCGGGGTGGTCTACAAGGTAACAAATTGCGTCGCTTACCTCGCTGAGATTATGCGGCGGAATATTTGTTGCCATACCAACGGCAATACCCGTACTCCCGTTTACAAGCAGATTCGGAAATCTTGTTGGAAGAACAGACGGTTCTTTTCTTGTATCGTCATAGTTTGGTACGAAATCAACTGTATCTTTATCGATATCACGGAGCATTTCAACGGAAATCTTACTCATTCTAGATTCCGTGTAACGATAAGCGGCAGGCGGATCACCGTCAACGCTGCCAAAGTTTCCGTGACCGTCAACAAGCATATATCTCATACTGAAATCCTGTGCAAGACGCACAAGAGCGTCATAAACGGACGCATCGCCGTGTGGGTGATATTTACCGAGAACGTCGCCAACGGTGGTCGCACATTTTTTATATGGGGAAGTAGGCAAAATATTATTTTCATACTTTGCGTACAAAATTCTTCTGTGAACGGGCTTCAAGCCGTCCCGAACGTCGGGCAAAGCACGGCTCACGATAACCGACATTGAGTAATCGAGGAAAGATTTTCTCATTTCCTTATCCAAATCAACATCGATAATTCTTGATGTGGGAATGCCCTGATTTGTTTCGTTATCCATTATCTGATTATCTCCTCTAATAACAAATTACTCATATGTCAAGGTTTTGAACATATTTAGCGTTCTCTTCAATAAACAGTCTTCTCGGCTCAACCTTTTCGCCCATAAGGATTTTAAAGGTTTCGTCCGCCGCTTCTGCGTCTTCAACCGTAACTTTCAGCATAATTCTGGTTTCGGGATTCATAGTCGTTTCCCAAAGCTGCTCGGGGTCCATTTCACCAAGACCTTTGTAACGCTGTATTTCCGTCTTGCAGTTAAGTTCACGCAAAATTCTGTCACGCTCTTCATCGGAATATGCGTAATAGTGATTCGTCTTGCCCTTTGTAATTCTGTAAAGCGGCGGCTGTGCAATGTACACATGACCCTGCTCCACAAGTGGTTTCATAAATCTGAAGAAGAATGTCAAAAGAAGTGTTCTGATGTGAGATCCATCTACATCGGCATCTGCCATGATAATTACTTTTCCGTAACGAAGCTTTGTAATATCAAAGTCGGACTTAATACCCGTACCAAGTGCCGTTATAACAGGCATAAGCTTATCGTTTCCGATTATCTTGTCTTCACGAACCTTTTCAACGTTAAGCATTTTACCCCAAAGGGGGAGAATAGCTTGATACTTTCTGTCCCTGCCGTTTTTAGCAGAACCGCCCGCAGAATCTCCCTCTACTATGTAAACTTCCGTTTCCTCGGGATTTCTCGACTGACAATCCGCAAGCTTGCCCGGGAGTGACGCATTTTCAAGCGGAGATTTTCTTCTGACAAGTTCTCTTGCGTGTCTTGCTTTTTCTCTAGCCAAAGCCGCCTGACAAGCCTTTTCAAGAATAAGCTTAGCAACATCGGGATTTTCGTCAAAGTAAACTTTGAGTTTTTCGTTTACAAGATTCTGCACCAGCGTTCTCATTTCCGTGTTTCCCAGCTTTGCCTTAGTCTGACCCTCAAACTGAGCCTCCCTGAGCTTAACCGAGATAACGGCAGTAATACCCTCACGGAAATCCTCACCGAGAAGATTTTTGTCGCTGTCTTTCAAGAATTTGAGTTTTCTTGCATACTCGTTCATAACAGTAGTAATCGCACGTTTAAAGCCCTCTTCATGAGTGCCGCCCTCCTTTGTGCGAATATTATTTGCAAACGAAATTATATTGTCGGTATAGTCCGTATTATACTGGAACGCAACCTCTGCAAAGCTTGTCTGTTCCTCGTTTGAAGACGCAAAGTATATAACATTCTCGTGAAGAACATCAACAGATTTTCTTTTGTGAATATACTCTACATAGCTTGATATACCGCCCTCATAGCACAAATATTCCTTTTTATGATTTTCGGGATTTTCGTCACGCTCGTCCCTAATCTCAATATGAATTCCTGCGTTCAAAAATGCCTGTTCTCTGAGTCTTTTTTCAAGAATAGCATAATCGTAAACTACTGTTTCTTTAAAAATATCGGGGTCAGCCTTAAAGATAACTTCCGTTCCACGCTCGGTTGATTCGCCGATAATCTCGAGGTCGGTGACAATATTTCCACGCTCGTACCTTTGGCGATAAATTTTCTCACCGTCGCAAACCTTGACTTCAAGCCACGTTGAAAGAGCATTTACAACAGATGCACCCACACCGTGCAAACCGCCCGAAACCTTGTAACCGCCGCCGCCGAATTTACCTCCTGCGTGAAGAACTGTGAAAACAACCGTCACTGCCGGCATACCCATTTTCTGATTAATACCTACAGGAATACCACGGCCGTTATCACGAACCTTAATTACGTTGTCGGGCAAAATTGTAACATCAATCTTATTGCAGTAGCCGGCAAGGGCTTCATCGATTGAGTTGTCAACAATCTCATACACCAAGTGATGCAAACCGTCCGAACCTGTAGTACCGATATACATACCCGGTCTTTTTCTTACAGCTTCCAAGCCTTCAAGAACCTGTATTTCATCGGCGGTATATTCCTGTTCGGTTTTTGCAATTTCCAGATTATCCATGGAAAACCCTCTTTCTGTATTTGATCTACTTATTTAGCGGACAACGTCCGCTTGAAACATTTCAAGATATTTATTTTTTTATTTACTTAATGCACCTGAATAATAAAAAAATATTTGATACACACATATTGACTGTTTGCTAATAACAATTTGATTTTAACAAATAAAAAATCAGACTCTGATTAGCAAGCAGACAATGTCCGCCAAAATACGGAGAAGAAGTGGTTACAATCCCTAATGGGATTGCCCACTAAACTTCCAATTATCGTAATTACGCATTATTTCTTAGTTTTCTTATGTCTGTGCCTATTCTTTTTAAGCTTTTCGGGAGGGTCTTCCTGACCGTCAATCTTCCCGAATTTTATTTTCAACGGAATAATAGCAAGATAAACAAATATAAATACAACCGTTAATACTATATTCGGAATAATAGTTCGACTTTTCGAGTGAAACAGATAAACCGTATTCACAAAAACAAGAAACACAAAAAACAAAACCGCCGTTTTGGCTGCGGCAAGCTTATAGGAAACACTCATAATCTTGCCGCATTTTTTGCACTTTACTTGCTTTTCGGATAAAGTCTTTCTTGCCTTTGAGTAATCAAATTTAAATCCGCAATACGGACATATCGGTAATTTAAGCATATTACAAACCTCAAGTAATCAACTGTTATAACAATTCGTCCGCTTCCTGCTCTCTTTTTTTCTTTTTCTGAGAAACCTTTGAACGAACATTATTCACTTCCTTAAGGCTTACGCTGCCGGGGTCACGCTTTTCCTCAAGCTTTTTTCGTGCATCCTGATTTCTGCGAACCTGCTTAACCTGTTCACGTCTAATCTCTTCAGCCTTTTCAAGACGTTCGTTTTGGAGCTGTTTTTCCCTGCGTTTTTTCTCTTTGCGAACTCTCTGTTCTTCCTGCTCGGTTTTAAGCTTCTCAATTTTCTCCAAACGTTTTTCTTCGTCAACCTTTTCGGAGATAATCTTCACCTTTTCAGCTTCGGTAACTTTCTTATTTTCAAGCTCCTTAACCTTATCCTTAACGCTGTCAAGCACAATTTTCTCCTGAAGCTCGTATTCCTTGGTGACTGTTTTTTCTGAATTTTCAAAAACAATAGTCTTGCCGTCTGCAGGAAGATTTGAAAGAATTTTCACCTTATTTTTCTCAATTCTCTTTGTTTTTTGAGATTTTCTTTTTCTCTCCTCGGCATCTTCCTTTGACTTACTCTCAGACTTTTCGCCTCTTACTTTCGTGGTATTAACCTCGGCATTCGCCTTAGCTTTTTCTTTGAGCTTTTCAGCTTTCTCCTTGTCTTTTTCCTTAGCCTTTCGGCGAGCTTCTCTCTCGGCAAGCTTTCTTTCACGCTCTTCCTCTTCAAAAGCCGCCTGACGTTCTTCCTCCGTAGCCTCAATGATTTTATTTTTCAAACCTGAGAAAAATCCCGTCTTCTGCTCCTGAACCTTTGATGTTTCCTTTGGTTTAGGAGTTTCTTTTTTCTGAACATCTTTCGACTTCACGGAATCACTTTCGGATTTTTTCTTTTTAGCCTTGTTTGCGGATTTAGCCTTTTGCTGCTCTTTCTTACTTTTCAGTTCAGAAACCGCTGCTTGTTCGGCAGCCGCCTTTGCAGCATTCGGGAATTTTTTCTCGTAATGAGAAGTTTTTTTTGGCTCGTCTATTCTGTTTCCACTTGAATCGATTTTCACAGGAATAATCGGCTCTGCATTGACTGTTTCTTCAATTGGTTTCTCCTCAATGCTTTTTGCACGGAACTCTTCCAAATTGAAATTCTCGTCCAATTGTTCGCCGCTTGAAATATCCTCAAATTCCTCAGATTTATCGGAGGAATAATCGATTACAAAACTATCCTCGATTTCCTCTTCGGGGATATACTCAATTGCACCCTCGACAGTTTCTGTTACAAGAATATCTTCATCATCTTCCTCAGAAAATTTGAAATATTCTTCGTCCTCTTTATAGGCGTTTTCTTCTACGGAAACATTTTCTTCTTTGGAAACGTTATCTTCCTCGGGAATATCATCGTTTTCCTCATCAAACTTGTAATAATTCTCGTCCTCTTCGGAAAATTCTTCGTCCTCAATTTCTGGAACATCGTCATCTTCGGAAACATTATCTTCCTTGGGAACATCATCGTTTTCCTCGTCGAACTTGTAATAATCTTCGTCCTCTTCGGAAAATTCTTCGTCCTCAATTTCTGGAACATCGTCATCTTCTTCATTGAACTTGTAATAGTCTTCATTTTCTTCGACATTTACAGACTCGTCTTCTGCCTCAATTTCCTTATCGCCAATCTCACCGTACATAAACTCTTCCGGCTTGAAGATTTCGATTTCCTCGTCCTCTACTTCCTTTTCGGGAATTTCTACGCTTTCCAATTTGACATTTACAACATCGTTGGCAACAGTGTCATAATTCATTTCAAATTTTGTTTCCGGTGAAATATTATTTTTAACAGAAGTATTTTGAACGGAAATATTTTGGAGTTCAATTTCCGTTACCTCGGATAAAGCTTCGTCTTCATCGGGTTCATTTGCGGTGTTATCGGATTCGGAAGATTCATTGATAATATCTTCTTCTGTTTCCAAATCAGAGGAAAATTCAATAATTTCATCAACTTTAACTTCTTCATCGGGCAAATCGTCTTTAAATTCAATAATCTCCTTGGGCTTCTCTACAGAATTCTTATCGGATTTTCCGGACTTATCGAAATTGAAAACACTATCACTTTTTATTTTTGAAACATATTTTGAAAATAAACCAAACTTATGTTTTTCCTTTGTTTCACCTTTGTTATCGGAAGGAATTTCAATATTTTCCGATACAGCTTTTTCTTCAGGATTGTCGTCTGCTATATTCTGTGAAAATATTTCATATTCGGATTTATAATCAATCTCGTCATTTACAACCGGGTCAATCAAATTTCCGGTATCGAAATTAGCTTTCTCAGGTTTAAGACCAAGCTTCGAAGATTCGGCTGAAAATACATTCCATTCAAATCTTATCGGATTTTTTTCAAAAAGCTTTTCGTCAAGCTCCGATAACGTTTTTTTTGAATCCTCAACAATGATAACGGGCAGCTTATCTTCAAATTCATAATCAACAAAACTATCCTTTGTTTCGATATTATCCTGAGAATTTTCTTCACTTTCGGCAATATCAAAATTCACATCGGACAGACTTATAATATTATTCGTATCGGATTTTTTAGGTTCACTAAAACTCAAAGTAATAAAATCGCCTTTTTCGTGAGCATAATCGACCCAATCATTGTCAATATTTTCGGAAACATCGTCTGTAACATTTGCTTTCTGAACATCTATGCTTTGAATTTCAGAAATGTTTTTGTCAACTTGTTCATCATTTTTATCGGCAAAGAAGTTGACAATTTCACGATTTTCTTTTTCGTCCTTTTCTGCTTCAATCGCTTTTTCTACAACCATTTCTATTGCTTCTGTAATTTCATTGTTACTATCCTGAGCAGCAATTTCAACAGTTTCTGTTTTGAGTTCATCAGCAACTGTTTTGGCAGTTTCGTTTTTCGGTTGGATAGTGACTGTTTCGACAGCTTCGTTTTCCGTTTTGTCAACAATTGTTTCAACAATTTCGGAATTAACTTCTTCCGCTGTATTATCCGAAACACTCAAATCAACGGAAATAATCGCCTTTTTGTCAGGATAATAAATAAAATTAACCTTATTGGTTTTAGTTAATCTATGATAAACCGGTGTATTTAAATTCCCAGATATTTCAAATTTTGTTCCAACTGTATCAGAATTATCTCCTGATATAGTCAATTCGTTCTTTTTATTATCACTGAAATTAAGCTTAGAGAAAAGCTTATTAAAATTCAGCTTAGGTCTATCGTCGGAATTTTTCGTTTTATCATCAACTTTAGCTTCAACCGGAGTGATATTCTCCGAAACGGATTTTTCGGTTGATTCATCATTAATCTCCGAAACAATCTCCTCTGTTTCGCTTACTGTGATAACCTCCGGCTCAATATTCTCCTCGATAATAAAGTCCGAATCGGAGTTATTGTCTATTTCAGGCTCGGAGTTCTTTTTATTGACCTTATTGTCAATCTCCTCGTCATCATCGGGAACAATAATATAAGTTCTGACAAACTGAGAAAATTTACCTCCACCCGATTTCTTCTTTTTATCACTGCTCTTTTTTTCTGTCTTAACTTTTTCAACCTTAGCGACCTCATCACTCTTCAAAATTCGAGATTGCTTTTCCGCTCGTGCGGCTCGTTTCGGCTCAATCATAACAGGTGTTTGGGCTTCATTTTTTATCTCTTCCAATGAAAAAAACAGGGGAGTGATGAAATAAAAGACACCAAAAGGAACAAGTATTAAAACAAGTGCTAAAATCAAATTTGTGATAATTTTTAACCAAAAGAACATTGCAGCAACAGCAATTGCAATAATAAGAGCAACAGCAGCCGGAATATAGATTGTTTTATTAAACGAAATATTTGAATTTTTATAGCAATTACGGCAAGTATGCTCACCGTTTTGCATCTCCGACAAAGCTTCGAAATACGAAACCTTGCTTTTGCAATAAGGACATTTTCTAGTTTTCCTACCCATAGGAACTCCCCTTTACGGTTTGATAACTTTTATATAAATATATTTTAAGATTATTATTATTTAAACTTAACTTTTGAAGCAAAGCGTTTCAAAAGCGTCTGAGATGACAATTGACTGATATACACTGCGGCATTTCCGTTTTCAATGCTTACAACGAACGACTTCGGCAGCTCATAAGAAACCGTCACAACTCTGCCTTCTTTTTCAGCAAGAGCGAGATAGTTTTTAGTATGTTTTGAAATAGTGGCAGTATCCAAATCGAATATTCCGACTATGTTTTTTTTCAGAATTACAACGTCCGAACCTAAATGGAGATACATCAAAAATCCTCCGATAAAAATTTAGTTGTTAAGTTTGCGAAGCCTTTAAAAAGTTTGGTCAAGCTTTTTAAAGCTTATGGGCGACGGAACACCTCAATCAGTCAAGTTGTTAGGTGCAGACTGATTGGCATATGTTCCTAGTGGTCTTGCACCATTCAGGGCAATGTCATCAACTTAGCGTAATATACACTAATATCGTTTTTCTAAATGACTGAATTTTAGTGGATAAAAAGTATCAAAGACAATACTATGCTTAATCCGTTTTTTCTTAAGTTGATGACATTGCCATTCAGGGGCAGAACCCCCGCTACGCTGACACAACAAATCAGCGTAGAAAATAAACTACCCTCAGCAAAACTAAATAACCTATCAACAACGAAACAAAAATAACACACATCAAAAAAATATCTTCTGTCACAAACCACAAAGGCAAGATCAATGCGAATTGACGGTCAAAGAAAAAACAAACTCACGGCTAAAATTCGACATCAAAAAGTTTTTTTATATTGAAAGTATATTTATATTTCAATATACTTTCCCAACAACAAACTATTGACCATATTATATATATATAATATATGCACCTGTTATAATCCATAATGATATTGATTATAATAATATTTTATAATCTTTACTTGGTATATTACTCAAAGCATTACATCGAAACAAATTCGCCTTTAAAGCTTATAATTTATTATCCTTGGTTAAAGGTCCGTGACCACACGGAAAATTTATATATACTTACATTATACCATAAAAAAAGCGTTTTGTGGGCTTTTTTTTAAATTTTTTTGATGCAATGAAAGTTTTATGTTTACGGAAATTTTCAAAACCAGTTAAACAATAAATATTTATACAATTATAAGATTATATAACTCGTATATTTTTAATCGAAAATCGTACGTTTTCTTTCTTTGACCGGCAATTCGCTACGCTGTTGCCTGTTTTGGTTTTTATGGAAAGATATTGTTTTGAGAAGTGCTTTGTTTGCTATTGCTGGTTTGTTTATACTCGAAAATGAAAACATTGAGCAAGTGTCTAGCAATATCAATTTTTATAAAGGCTTGACAGTTCAATTTCAAATGTAAGAAAAATATAATTGCTAGCGGGGCCCTGCCCCTGCACCCCGCAAGCTTTGAAAAGCTTGACCAAACTTTAACAGGCTTCGCACAGCTGAAAGATATTTTAATAATTTTTTACAACGCCCTTTTTAACCTCAAACAATCTTCCGCCCTTCAATCTCTCAACAGAAGCCGCTTCACAGCAACTGATAAAAACCTGTCTGTCAAAAATTTTATTTAACAAAAACTCCTGTCTTTTACTGTCAAGCTCACTCAAAACATCATCAAGCAGCACAACCGGTTCTTGTGAGGTTGCAATTTTAATAAGCTCTGCTTCTGCAATTTTAATTGACAGAACACAGCTCCGCTGCTGTCCCTGAGAGCCGAAAGTTCTTGCATTTTCTCCGTTTATCAATATTTCAAGGTCATCACGGTGCGGACCGATTGAAGTATATCCGTCTTTAAGGTCTTCCGTTCTGTTTTCACGGATTTTCTCACTTAGATAGTCACGGATCTGCATACCTGAGCTGCAATAGTCCTTTGGTGTAATACAAGAATAATTTATGTCAAGGTCTTCCATACTTTCAGAAATTCCCATATGATATATTTTCGCAGACTCGCTAAGTCGTTCAACGTAATTAATTCTCATTCTTGTAACACTAGCTCCCAAAACAGCAAGTCTGTAATCCCAGATATCAAGTGTATCCAAAAGCTCCGAATGCATAGGTATATCTTTAAGCAAAGCATTTCTTTGTGCAAGTATTTTATTGTAATTAGATAAAGCCTCACCGTAGCTTGGTTTTATCTGACAGATAGCATTATCGATAAATTTTCTTCTTTCGGCAGGGCCGCTCTTTACAAGGGAAAGATGCTCAGGAGAAAACACAACAACACACAGCTTACCAATCAAAGCGGAAACCGAATTTTTTTTCACACCGTTGATTTTAACTTCTTTTTTCCCTTTGAGAAATAAAATCTCTGCATTCTGAACTCTATCTTCTGCAAAGAAGTCAATTTTGAGTCTTGCATAATCTTTGCCGAATTTTATAAGTTCGCTGTCCCGAGAGCCTCGAAAACTTTTATTACCGCTTAAAAGCCAAATTCCCTCAAGCAAATTTGTTTTACCTTGTGCATTAGTGCCAAAAACAACATTCACACCGCTGTCTGGCAGAATTTCGCCGTCATCAAGATTGCGAAATCCCTCAAATTGCAGCTTAGTAATAATCATTTGCCACACACCTCGAGAACAATTCCGTTGCACTCGGCAGAATCGCCTATTCTCATTTTCTTTCCTCTCATAGTACAAACTTCTCCGTTTACTTTCACACCGCCGTTCTGGATAAGCATTTTTGCCTGTCCTCCGGTGCCGAATCCGCCGATTTTAAGCAAATCGTTAAGTCTGATATATTCTGTATCAATATAAATATTTTCTCTTCTCATATATTTTTACTCCTTATCGGTGTACTCACCACCGAAAGTATTACGCTAACCTCATCGGTACTATAAGAAAAACAAAACTGTTTCCCTCAACAGGCAAAACCTTAAGCGGCTTCAAAGATCCGTTAAACTCCAAAAGAATCTCATCAGTATCGGAATTCTTTACGGCATCAAGCAAATATCTTGCATTAAAACCGATTTCAACCTCACTGCCGTCAAAGGGCAGTTCAATGCAATCGCTGGCTTTTCCGACTGCTGTTGTGCAGAAAAGCTTTATTCCCTCATCGGCAACAATAAATCTGACAGGGCTTTGAAGTTTTTCGGTTGTAAGCAGAGCCATTCTCTCAACAGAAGATGCAAGCTCTCTTGTCTTTACACGCAGGCTTGTCTGAGCGCCGTTCGGAATAGTGCCTGCATATTCAAGAAATTTTCCTTCGATAAGTCTGGAAACCACGGAATAATTTTCTATTTTAAAAATCACGTGCTTTTTTCCCACAATAACGCTGATTGAACCCTCGTCATCGCAGTTGATTTTCAGAACCTCGCTTAATGTCTTTCCGGGAACGATGAAATTAAAATTAAAATCTCCTTCGATTTTTTCTTTTCTGACCGCCATTCTGAATCCGTCAACCGATACAATATTAAGATATCCGTCTTTTAAATCAAACAAAGAACCTGTATATATAGGCTTTGCTTGATTATCGGAAACAGCATAGTATGTCTGTTTAATCATATTCTTCAGCAAATTACCGTTAAGCTCAAAGCTTTCAAGCTTTTCAAAGCTGGGCAGCTCCGGATATTCATATGCTGAAATTCCTACAATCTGATAATCTGCAACACCGGAATTAATATATGTGATAAGTTTGTCATCTGTTTCGATTGTAATAATCTCGTCGGGCATACGGCGGACAATTTCCGAAAAAAGCTTTGCGCTGAGAACAATTTCACCTTCTTCGATTATTGTTGATTCCAGTTCAGTGCTAATTCCTATTTCAAGGTCATAGCCGCAAAGGGTAACCTTTCCGTTTGAAGCCTTTATAAGAATTCCTTCCAGTGCCGGAATTGAATTTTTTGTGGATACGGCTCGCTGTACATTTGATACTGCCTGTGCCAACTCCGACTTATTGAACGTTATTTTCATATCTTTGCTCCTTTCAATTTTGGGTTTGTTCGTTTTCGATTTTGCAGCTTCCTAAATTTTCAAAAATTTATCCAGAGAAATTTTTCCGGAAAAAAACAGTGAAATATATATAATAGATATTTAGTAGTAGTAGTAGGGGGCTAGGAAAAGTGAGGAAGTGGTTGAAACCCCGATTTAATCAAAGTCAAAACATCATAACAGATTTTGACAGGATTTAACAGACTTAACAGACTTCATGCCCAGCCATGTTGAATATGTTAATAATCCCATGTGGAAAGTTAAGGAAATGTGGAAAACTCATGGTTGATAATTTGTTGCTTTGTCGAACGAATTATTAACAAAATATGAATGGAATTGCACTAAAAAATCCGACAGCAACACCCCTGATGTTTACTGAGAGTAATATGACAGGGTGTAAAATCCCCTTATATATTTCAACTAAACTCATATACGGTTATTTTTTGAATATAAAATGTTTATTAGATTTATTGATTTAAAGTAATAAAGTACGTTTTCTGTTTTAGCAAAATAAAAAATTATTGATTTTTTTGTTTTTTTATTCTTGTGTTTCCTTTGTTAATGAAAAGCTCTTTTTGTTTCGCTGCGGGAAGTTTATTCTTCTACGTTGATTTGTTGTGTCAGCAAGCAGGACTCTGCCGCTGTCGGTGCAAGACCACTAGGAACATCTCCCAATCAGCTGTCGCCTGCGGCTCGGCTTTCTTGGGGTGTTCCGTCGCCCGCAAGCTTTTCAAATTTTGACCAAACTTTGAAAAGGTGATTTTTTTACTTTAATAAAGAAAAAAATACTTACATATCTTGAATATTCTTAATAATATCGTCAACCATCTCTTTTGTTTTTGTATCTTTTTCCAGTTTCTTTTCCATTTCCTGCATTGTATATACAATAGTAGAATAATGTCTGCCGCCGAACTCTTCTCCTATAGCAGTCATTGAAAGTCCTGTAACCTGACGTACAACATAAATCGCAACATGACGTGCATTGCTAAGGTTTGCACGTCTGTTCTTAACCGAGCGGATATCTTCCGCACTTACACCGAAAGTTCTTGCAACCTCTTCAATGATTTTCTCAACCGTTACAGGCACAGGAACTTCATTTGTCTGAACATCGGAAATAACCTCTTGTGCGATTGTGATTGACGGTTTTTCGCCGTTAAGAAAGCTTTTCGCCTTAATTTTTTTTACAACTCCCTCAAGCTGACGAACATTTGTTTTTAGCTTGGAAGCTATGTATTCGCAGATGTCGTCGGGAATTTCAAAGTCAAGTGATTCCGCCTTGCTTTTCAAAATTGCAATACGTGTTTCTATGTCTGGCGGCTGAATGTCCGCAATAAGCCCCCACTCGAATCGTGTGCGAAGACGTTCCTCCAAAGTTTTTATTTCTTTTGGCGGACGATCCGATGTGAGAACAATTTGCTTTTTAGCCTCGTACAAAGCATTGAATGTGTGGAAAAATTCCTCCTGAGTTGACTCCTTGCCTCCGATAAACTGAACGTCATCGACAAGAAGAACATCTGCGTTTCTGTACTTTTGTCTGAACTCCGCTTGATTTACACGGCGAAGAGAGTCTACTATTTCATTGGTAAAATCGTCGCCTTTTACGTAAGCTATTTTCATATCGGCATCGTTATTCAGAACCTCATTTTTTATTGCGTGAAGAAGATGAGTTTTTCCTAGACCCGAATTTCCGTAAATGAAAAGCGGATTGTAAGCTCCGCCGGGATTCTGTGCCACGGCAAGAGAGGCGGCATGTGCGAATTTATTTGACGAGCCTACTATGTAGTTATCGAAAGTAAGCGGTGTGTCGTCGTCGGAAGTGCCTGTTGTGTCAAGCTCAGGCTTCTTCACCTTTTCAATTTCATCGGGAACAACGAGCTTAATGTCAAACTCCTGACCGAAAATCTCAGTGAAAGCATCTTTCAAAAGATTTAAGTAACAGCGTGTTACGGTTTCTCTATGAAATTCGTTCGGAACAAGCAGTTTTATCTGGATTAAGTCAAAGTCGATTTCCTTAGGTTCGATTCTGCTGATCCAAGTCTGAAACGCTACCTTAGTAATTCTCGTTTTGCAGTAATCGCAGACAAGCGTCCAAGTTTCGTTGAATGAATCCATATGTTTTACAACCCCCAATACTGGCAAATTGAAAAAAATGTTTTCAATTTGATTTTTTAACTTGTAGTATTTTCCGTTTTTTATATTATTCCCGATAAATGTTACAATACAATCGGCATTTCTCCATAATCTATTAAAAAACGGCATTCATTACAAAGCGGCAGCAATTCAAAAAATATTCATAATTCAAAAAAAGACACTACTACTCATAATGAAACTAATAATTAGACTTATTATAACATATCGGATTTTTTATTTCAATAAGAAAAATAAGGATAAATGTTAAAAAAGTTCGATTCAACCTAAAATTTACGGATTTTTTTTCAAGGAAATTCACTGTATTTTAATGAATAAAGGGGATTTTTGATGAATTTTAAGGTTAAAATAATGATAATAAATGCCTGATAAAAAATAATTTTGTCTAAAATATAGAAAACGTAATTCATATATTGACATTTTGCCGAAATTTATTTAAATTTATAGATAGAATAGGAAAATAAAGCTTTTGATTAAGGGACTGTTTGGAAATAAGTTGAACAATTTAGACAATTATAAATGTTCAACTTATTTTCTGACATTTCCTAAGGATAATTTCAACCAAAACTTTCAGATTGCTTTGATTTATTTTTACTTAATCGAAATCTAAAAAAACTATTGACATACCGCTTCTGTTTAGAGTATAATTATATAATGCAAGGTTATATACCCGAAAGGAGGGTTTTGTATGCTGAGAACATATCAGCCTAAAAAGCTTCACAGAAAAAAGGAGCACGGCTTCAGAAAGAGAATGTCTGACCGCAACGGCCGCAAGGTTTTGGCTCGCCGCAGAGCGAAGGGCAGAAAAAGACTTTCTTACTAATAAGTTGAGTTTTTTATGTCGTGTAATTACAGCGATTCCGGGTATATCTTCAAAATATCGTGAAAATACCTATTTTCATCGGTGAAGATATACCTTACGCTGCTGTTATTTTAACTTATAACAATAAGTCCCTTGCTTGTGGAAGCAGTGGGTGAATAAAAAATACAGAACATCAAAGGTAGGCGGAGATAGGTAGGTATCACCTTTCGATATGAAGAAATCCGTATCGGAGAGCGAATATATATGTGTTTACAGTCGCACTCCGACAATACCGAGCATGGATTGAAAAAATGGAAGGGTATGTTTATGGCTGAACTTCAGACAATTAAAGAAAACTACACTTTCAGACGGTTATACAAAAGCAAAAAATGCTATGTATATCCGCAAATTGTTGTATATGTTGCCAAAAATCGTTTTGGTGCTTTCAGATATGGCATCACAACGAGCAAAAAAGTAGGCAACGCTGTTAAAAGAAGCAGGTGCAGAAGAGTAATAAGAGCGGCTCTCTATGAGTATTCCGACAAGCTTTCGCAGTGCAGTAAGGGCTATGATGTGGTTATAGTTGCACGAACAAAAACGGCTTACATAAAGTCAACGGAGCTTATTAAGCCGATAGGAGAGAGCCTGAAAAAAGCCGGAGTAATTCGATGAAAAGGCTTTTTATTGCAATTATTAGATTTTATCAGAAATATATTTCGCCGAGAACTACACCTTGCTGCCGCTTTTCACCGTCCTGTTCAAGCTACGGCATTACGGCAATAGAGCGTTTCGGTGCTTTTAAAGGCGGTTTTATGACAATTTGGCGAATACTCAGATGCAATCCGTTTAACCCGGGTGGCTATGACCCGGTTCCCGAGAAGAAAAGAAAATATAAATATATAAAATACAAGAAATAATTTAATGCTTTCTACGCATTATGTTACACTGTATTTGTTTTTATAAAGTTTTTATGGATACAGTCGAAAGGATTTTCTTGAATGAATGGTTTATTTAACATAATAGGTGGGATCTTCGGATATGTGCTGTGGTACGCATATCTGGCGGTCGGAAGTTTTGCAATAGCAATTTTGATTTTTACGGTAATATTGAGATTTTTCCAGTTTCCGCTTCAGATTAAGAGCCAGAAGTCTATGGCAGGAAGTATGCGTTTGCAGAAGAAGCAGCAGGAAATTCAGGAAAAATACGGACGTGACAGAGAAAAGGTAAACGAAGAGCTTTCAAAGCTTTACGAAAAGGAAAATATAAGCCCGACAGGCGGCTGTTTAACTTCGATTGTGCCTATGTTTTTGCTTATGGGAGTATATTGGACTGTAAGATATCCTCTTACAAATACACTTCATATTGCACAGTCTACTGTTGATAAAATGCTTGAATACGGAAAGGGTTTGCCTGTAGTGGGTTCAACTCTTGACGGAATTTACGGTCAGATTAATTTTATAAGCGTATATTCGGAAATTAAAAATAATACCGAATTCGTGGCTCAAACAGGTCTTACACAGGTTGATATCGATAAAATTGATAAATTTGCACAGGGATTTAAGATGTTCGGTGTTAATCTTCTTGAAATGCCGAGTTCGTACGGTATTACGTCTGTATTTATATTATTCCCGGTTTTGTGCTTTGTTACATCTTTCGGTACAAGCTTTATTTCTATGAAAATGAACGGTTCAAGCCTTAAAGGTCAGCAGGGCTGTATGAATATGATGTTCCTTATGATGCCGCTTATGTCGGCTTGGATTGCGTACTCCGTACCGGCAGCTATTGCATTGTATTGGATTTATGCTAACCTTATCGGTTTGGTGACTACCGTAATTATACATAAATTTTATAACGCACAGGCTATGACGGCACTTGATGAAGCGAGAAGAATCGCACTGCTTGAAGAAGAGGAAACAAATGTTAAGCAGGTTGTAAGAGTTCATAGTACAAAGCCTGAGGTAAAGGCTAAGAAAAAGAAGAAAAAGTAAGAGTAATAATTTGGAGGTGTAATTGTGGTTAAAGAGGCATTTGGTACCGGTGACACAATTGACGAAGCACTTGCACAGGCGTGCAGTGAATTAGGGGTAGAGCCCGAGAAAGCAGAGTATGAGGTTCTTCAGGAGCCTGCAAAGAAAAAATTGGGAATTTTCGGAGGTAATCCGGCTAAGGTTAGAGCGTATGTGAACGTAACTCCTGCAGAAAAGGCAGTTGAATATCTCAGAGATGTACTTTCATGTATGGGTCTTAAAGATATTGAATTTGAGATTAAGGAAGAGGGCGAAACAGCCGAGATTAACCTTAAGGGCGAGGACGTAGGATTTATTATCGGCAGAAGAGGGGAAACTCTCGATGCTTTACAGTACCTTGCAGGTTTGGTTGCAAATCATGTTGATAATAAATATTTTAGAATTACAATTAACACAGGCAACTACAGAGAGAAGAGAGAAGTAACTCTTGAAAAGCTTGGCAAAAAGCTTGCTTTTAAGGTTGTGAAGACAGGTAAGAGCGTAAATCTTGAGCCTATGAATCCGTATGAGAGAAGAATTATTCACACTGCCGTACAAAAAGTAAACGGTGCTATTTCTTTCTCCGAGGGTGAAGTTCTAAATCGTCATGTAGTAATTGCACCCGACCCGAAGAATCCGGTTAAACCCAGAAGAAACAACTACAATAATAACAAACGACAGGGACAAGGTGGAAAAGGTTCTTACAATAATAACAGAAACGGCAATAACGGCGGCTATAAGAGAACACCATATAAGCAGAATTTTGAGAGAAAACCGTATCAGAATAAGTATAATAAGCCTGTTGATGATGAGATGATTACAACGTCATCGACATTTAATCAAAGAAGTCCGATTGAAAAAGCAGGACTTCCGTTGTTCAGTAAAATTGAAACTAAAGGCGAGGAATAATGCCTTTTTATGAGTGCGGAGGTAAAATATTGCTTCCGCATTTTTGTAACTTATAGGTAAGCGAAGCCTGTTAAAGCTTGCGGGCGACGGAACAACCCAAGAAGCCGAACCGCAGGCAAAAGCTGAGATTGGTAGGTGTTCCTAGTGGTCTTGCAACATCGGGCAGAGCCCTTGTCGCTGACGAAATCAATTTGCAAAGAAAAACAAACTACCCTCAGCGAAATTAAACGAACTATCAACAAAGAAACAAAAAATTAAAAACACACATCAAAAAAGTATACTTCGACACAATCCAAAATAAGCAACAGTTAAGCGAATTTCCGGTCAAAGAAAGACAAACATATGATTATAATTCAACAATACAGTTTTACATAAAAATAGCTGTGTTTTAAAGTATTATTTAAAAAATAAATGATAAATAATTATTTGATTGTGTTTATTTTTAATATTGATGTTTTTTGTATTATTAATAATGTAAATAAATAGAGTATATTGATAAATAAATTAATCTTTTTTATTAATTGAATTTTATTTTCCAACACAAACGAGTAAAGATTGAATAACAGAGTATACAAAAGCAAACAGAAGCAAATAAAAGGAAATTAAAGATTTTTAACTTTTGAATTACGATTCTGTAACGTGTTTTTTGATTATTATAATACAATTTTATAAATTTGTAACTAGTGATTTTATATAACTAAATGAGGTATTAATATGAATGAAACAATAGCTGCAATATCCACTCCATTAGGTTCGGGAGGTATCAGTGTTATAAGAATATCGGGCGAGGAAGCTGTTTCAATTGCCGATAAGATTTTCAACTCCGTAAGCGGCAAAAAATTAAACACCTTAAAAGGCTATACCGCAGCTTTCGGAAAAATCTACGATAACGGAGAACCTCTCGACGAAGCCGTTGCGACTGTTTTTCTTGCACCGCACAGCTATACGGGCGAAGATGTTGTCGAGCTTTCTTGCCACGGTGGCGTTTATATTACAAATCAGGTTTTGAGGACAGTCTTGAATAACGGTGCGTCACTCGCCGAAGCAGGTGAATTTACAAAACGTGCATTTCTGAACGGCAAAATTGACTTGACCGAATCCGAAGCAGTTATGGATATTATATCCGCAAAGGGAAGAGCCGCCGCACGTTCCGCATTAAGCATTAAAGACGGCAGACTTAGAAAAGAGATTGATGAAGTTAAAGATTTGCTTGTTGATAATGCGGCACATCTTTCGGCTTGGGCGGACTACCCCGAAGAGGATATACCCGAGGTTTCGGAAAGTCATTTGCTTGAAAGTGCTGCGTTGGCGGTTGAAAAGCTTGAAAAGCTTTTGAAAGGCTATGATGTCGGAAAAGTTGTTAAGGAGGGGGTCGATACTCTTATTATAGGCAAACCGAATGTCGGTAAATCAACTTTGATGAATTTTCTTTCGGGCTGTGAAAAAAGTATTGTTACCGACATTCCCGGAACAACAAGAGATATAATTCAGGAAACTGTTGTTCTTGGAAGTGTCGTGCTGCTTTTATCCGATACGGCAGGTTTGAGAGATACGGACAACCCTATTGAAAAAATCGGTGTTGACCTTGCAAAAAAACGTTTGCAGTCGTGCGGTCTTGTTTTGGCGGTTTTCGATGCGTCACGTCCGCTTG
The DNA here is from genome assembly GCA_902763835.1 of uncultured Ruminococcus sp. Taxonomy (GTDB): domain Bacteria; phylum Bacillota; class Clostridia; order Oscillospirales; family Acutalibacteraceae; genus RUG592. Next base: position 38,859 of record CACWTQ010000024.1, read on the forward strand.
ACCAAAATGATTATCAAATGCTGGATTTGCTGGGTGATGTTCCGTCGGTTGCCGTTATAAATAAGAGTGATTTGGAGTCGGTTATTGATGCGGATTATATCAAAAACAAGGTAAGTGAAATTGTGTATGTTTCGGCTGTTAAAGGCGAGGGTCTGGAAGCGTTGACCGAAGCTGTCGAAAAGCTTACGGGTACTGCCGACTTTGACGAAAATTCCGCAGTTTTGTCTACGGAACGTCAAAGGGAATGTGCGGTTAATGCTTTAAACGCTTTGAAAGATACGGTAGCCGCACTTGAAACGGGAATGACACTTGATGCGGTGACAGTTTCGCTTGAAGATGCTATTCAGTCGCTTTTGGAACTGACGGGAGAGAGAGTAAGCGAAGTTGTGGTGCATGGTGTATTTTCAAAATTCTGTGTTGGAAAATGATACACTATACTCGAAAGCGTTAAGATTTAGCACTTTTCTTTCTTAGGAACTATTGGGAAATAAGTTGAACAATTTAGACGCAGGAATACTGACAGGTGTTGTAACGACACATAGGGCAAATTAGACAAGTATAAATGTTCAAGTTATTTTCTGACAGTTCCTTAGACCGGCAATTCGCTACGCTGTTGCCTGTTTTAGTTTAAACCGAAAGATATTATTTTGAGGGTTGCTTTAAGAAAGTTTATTTAATTTCGCTGAAGATAGTTTGCTTTTCTTTGCGTGCTGCTTTTGTCAGCGAGCAGGACTCTGTCCCTGCTGGTGCAAGACCACTAGGAACACCGCCCAATCAGTCTACGCCTAACGGCTTGATTTCTTGGGGTGTTCCGTCGCCCGCAAGCTTTGAAAAGCTTGACCAAACTTTAACATTTTTTGCTTTATGAGTATATTTAATTTTGGAGTGATAAATTTTGAGTTATTTTGCAGGTAAATTTGATATTGCCGTTATCGGTGCAGGTCATGCAGGCATTGAAGCCGCACTCGCTTCTGCACGTCTTGGCTGTAAAACGGCAGTATTTACTATAAATATGGACGCAGTCGGAAATTGTCCGTGTAATCCGTCAATCGGCGGTACGGCAAAAGGTCATCTTGTAAGAGAGATAGATGCTTTAGGCGGTGAAATGGGCAAGACGGCAGATGAATGTATGTTGCAAATGAGAATGCTGAACAGAGGAAAAGGTCCGGCAGTTCATTCTCTTCGGGCACAGATAGACAGACGTAAGTACAGTGAATTAATGAAACACAAACTGGAGCTGCAGGAAAATCTTGAGCTTCACCAAGCCGAAATTGTCAAACTTGACGAGTGCGGTGATGTTTGGAAAGTCACCACAAGAATGGGAGCGGAGTATGAGGTCAAAGCGGTTATCATTGCAACAGGTACATATCTCGGCGGCAGAATTTATATTGGTGAGGTTTCTTATGACAGCGGTCCGGACGGAATTTTCCCGGCTACATTTTTGGGGCAATCTTTGAAAGATTTGGGTCTTTCGCTTAGGAGATTCAAGACAGGTACTCCTGCAAGAGTTCTGCGTTCAAGCATTGATTTTTCGGAGCTTGAAGAACAGTCGGGAGATGAACCTATAGTTCCGTTTTCTTATGATACAGAGGACGAGCTTGAAAACAAGGTTGTATGTCATATAAGCTGGACAAACGAAAAAACAAAACAAATTATTCTGGATAATATTCACCGCTCACCTCTTTACAGTGGTATGATTCACGGTGTAGGTCCCCGATATTGTCCGAGCTTGGAAGATAAAATTGTAAGGTTCAGCGACAAGGAACGCCATCAGCTTTTTATTGAGCCTTGCGGAGAAAATACGGAGGAGATGTATCTTCAGGGTATGTCTTCCTCATTGCCCGAAGAAGTTCAGCTTGCGTTTTATCATTCTATAAAGGGTCTGGAAAATGCGGTAGTTATGCGTCCTGCATATGCTATTGAATATGATTGTGTAGATCCGTTGCAGATGAATAACACTCTTGAATTCATTGAACACCCCGGTTTGTACGGTGCAGGACAGTTCAACGGTTCATCGGGTTACGAAGAGGCGGCGGCACAAGGATTGGTTGCAGGAATAAATGCGGCTTTGAAAATCAAAGGTGAAGAGCCAATGATTTTAGACCGTGCCGGTTCGTATATTGGAACTCTTGTTGACGACCTTGTTACAAAAGGTGCAAACGACCCTTACAGAATGATGACATCACGAAGCGAGTACAGATTGATTTTACGTCAGGATAATGCCGATGAGAGATTAACTCCAATTGGAAGAAGAATCGGTTTGATTTCCGATACGAGATATGAAAAGTTTCTCGAAAAGCAGGAGTTGAAAAAACAGGAGATTAAGCGTATTAAGAGTAAAGTTATAGCACCGTCGGAGGAGATTAATGCCATTCTTGTTTCATGTGAAACATCTCCGATTAGTACGGGTGTTAAGCTTGTCGATTTGATAAAGCGTCCTCAGCTTTCGTATGATGTGCTGAAAGAAATTGACACGGATAGACCCGATTTGAATCCGAATATTTTTGAGCAGATTGAAGTAGAAGTAAAGTACGAGGGATATATAAAGAAACAGCTTGCTCAGGTTGAGCAAATGCGGAGAATGGAAACTAAGCTGCTGCCGCCCGACATTGACTACAGCACTATCACAGGGTTACGGCTTGAAGCACAGGAAAAGTTGAACAAGGTTCACCCAAGCAATCTGGGTCAGGCGAGCAGAATTTCGGGCGTTAGTCCTGCGGATATCAGCGTACTTGTAATTTGGTTGTCGAGGTGATAAAATGGAAAGATTAAGAAATTACTGCAATGAGTTTGGGATAACTCTTGATGATACAGCGATTTTCAGATTTGAAAAATATATGCGTACCGTTTTGGAGTGGAACGAGAAAATCAATCTTACATCAATAACGGACGAGAACGAGTTTATCATCAAGCATTTTTACGACAGTCTTACCTTGCTACGCACACTCGATATTAAAGAAGGTGCAAAAGTTATTGATGTCGGCACAGGGGCAGGATTTCCGGGAATTCCGCTGAAAATTGCCCGACCCGACATTAATCTTACGCTTCTCGATAGTTTGAATAAAAGGCTTGTCTTTTTGCAGGAAAATGTTCTTACAACGCTTGATTTGTCAGCAAAGGTTATTCACGGCAGAGCAGAGGAGATTTCAAGAAGAGTCGATTACAGAGAAAAATTTGATTTTGCGGTGAGCCGTGCAGTTGCGAATCTTTCTTCACTGAGTGAATATTGCATTCCGTTTGTGAAAGTCGGTGGAGTTTTCACATCTATGAAAGGACCGGAAAGCAGCGAGGAAATCAAGCAAGCCTCTAATGCAATAAAGGTTCTCGGCGGTAAAGTGGACATAGTTGAGAATCTGACATTGCCCGACGGCAGCGGAAGAAGTATTGTTGCGATTGACAAAATTAAGCATACTCCCGAAAAATATCCAAGACGTGGAGTTAAAATCAATAAAAATCCACTTTAGCGGGTGGTGGGCAACGTCCGCAGGAGATAAGTGAAGATAGTCTTTTTAAGCGATAAATTTACGTACCCGACAGTGATATAATTAGTTTTTGATTGTGATTGTTCTTTCACAAAAAAAAGTTGGTCAAAAACTACCGCATTGAATCAAGTCATCGATCGGGTGTATGAATTTTTGTATATAAATAAACTATCTTCACGTGTAAAAAAAGTATTAAAAAAAGAAGGTGTTATCCATTACAACACATAAAATGAATTTGTGCAGAAAGCCGTTTGATATGATTGTAAGCGGTGAAAAAACTATTGAGCTTCGTCTTTACGATGAGAAAAGACAGCTTGTTAAAGTTGGTGACACTATAGTTTTTACCGATTTGGAAAATCCCGATAAAAAAATTATTACGGAAGTTATTTCGGTAAATGTGTTTAAGAGTTTTGCAGAGCTTTATAAAAATCTTCCTTGTTTTGAAATGTGGCTACAGACCGGGGGAGATTGCTTACCCCGATGATATGTTAAAGTATTACAGCCGTGAGCAGGAAGAGAAATACGGTGCAGTCGGAATAGAAATTAAGATTATACAATAATCATAGAATTAAAAATTTTTTTCTCTCCCATATTTCGACACACTTTTCACAGCGAATGTGTTATTATATTATTGTAATCAATACAGACCGTTCGAGGTGAGCATATATGAGCAGCGGAAAAATTAAAGGCGAAAGTAAAATTTCAATGATTCCTGTATTTCAGATATCTGAAAATAAATCTCAGCCGAGAAAAAATTTTAACCGTGAAGATATACGCTATCTTGCTCGAAGCATAGAGTTAAACGGAATTTTACAGCCGCTTATTGTCCGAGATGTTTCACCGTTTGAGTATGAGCTTATTTCAGGTGAAAGAAGACTTCGAGCCGCAGTAATGGCAGGGTTCAGTTTTGTTCCTTGTATAATTCTGCATTGCAGCGAACATCAGTCGGCTGTTTATACTCTTATTGAAAATGTTCAGAGAGAAGATTTATCCTATTTTGAACAGGCAGAGGCTATACAGAAATTGATTAAAGAGTATGGCTTTTCCGTTGAGAAAGCGTCAAAGCAAATCGGAAAAAGCGAAGTCAGCGTCAGAAATAAGCTTAATCTTATTAAGTTTAGTGAAGAGGAAAGGAAACTTCTTATTGATAACCAATTGTCGGAGAGATATGCAACTGTCTTGATGAAAATTAAAAATACCGATATCAGAAAGAATGTTTTAAATAAAGTTATTGATAATAACCTGAATTTGTTTGATACAGAAGAGTTGGTTGAAAGAATGACCGACTCCGATAATAATAAAAATAATTCAAGACATCGTATTGTTATAAAAGATATTCGATTGTTTTACAATACTATCAATAAAGCAGTATCTACAATGCGGCAGTCGGGAATAAATGCGACCGAGGAAAAAACGGAAACCGATGAGTTTGTTGAATATCGGATTCGCATTACTAAATGATTTTTGCGTACTTCTATAATATCCATATACACATTTCTTCATACCCCTTTATTCGGCTATATCCCGAAGTCAAGAACCCGAGTGAGCATTTTGCTTGCCCGGGTTCTTGATTTAAAATTTTATTTGCAATAACCCCTGTTAAAAGTTCGGTCAAGCCTTACAAGGCTTGCGGGGTGCAGGGGCAGAGCACCGCTCGCTGACGAAACTAACTAGCGTAAAAAGAAGAACTACCCTCAGCGAAATTAAATGAACTATCAATAACGAAAAAATAAAACAATAAAATTAAACATAAAAATAATATCTTTCGATATAAATTAAAATAGGCAAAAGCAAAAAGAATTGCCGGTCGAAGAAATTAGCGTGCAAAAAGATGTTTCACGTGAAACAATGGAAGTCTTACGATAAAAATTTATTAAGAACAGAGAGTAGATGTTAAACAAAAAATGTTTCACGTGAAACAACGGAAGTCTTACGATAAAAATTTAT
>CACWTQ010000025.1 GCA_902763835.1 uncultured Ruminococcus sp.
TACGGGACCGCCGTCTACGGAATAAGTACCCTTTGTGGCATTGGCAAGTGTGAGTTTAAGACTCATGGTTTCGGAAGTGAAAGATGTACCCGAAGCCTTATCAACATTTACTGTAGGACCTGCCGACTTTACAACATTAACAGATGTTGTAGCTGTTGCAATACCCTTAGAATCCTTAGCTGTTACTGTGATTGTATGCAAACCGTCGGTTGAAGGAGTCCATTTAGCTGTGGTGCTGCTCGAAGACTGAATCTGAGTAGAACCGTCTTTAAATGTATATGTAACCGTGCCGGAAGCACCTGTAGCCGCAGCTGTAAGAGTTACGGTGTCGCCTACGGTTACGCTTGTAGGAGAAGCTGTAAGAGAAACCTTAAGGCTTGCAGGAGCGTCTTTCCATGTGCCGCCCTCGTAAATCTTCTTGTCTGTTGAAGACATCTTATAACCCGGCTGCTGTGAACCCGGAATCTGGTCGCTGCCGTTATTGAAGATTACCTGAACGTTGCTGCTGCCGGAGAACTTGGAATCAAGCTCATACTTCCAGTAGCCGTCGCCGCAGTCTGTCATTTTAACACCCGGCCATTGACTGTTTGAGATTACGGAAGAACCGCTTTCATCATAAACATAAGCGTTTACTGTTGACCAGTTTGTTGAAGAGTTATCAAAGATGAAACCCGGATTGTCAAGAACGGGAATACCGCCCTTTTTGTTGTATTTGTATGTAGCTGTTACAGTTTTGCCGTCCATATCAACACCCGTAAGGTCAAGTGTAACCGAACCGCCCTCTGCTGTTGAAGCACCTACTACGATTGTCTGACCGTCTGTGTAAGAACCCGAAGCACCCTCGGAGGTCTTGTAAGTAGCATTTGTAACGTTTGCTGCGTTAAGAGTAACTGAAAGTGAATCAGAGAAAGATGTACCTGTTGATACAGAAGCAGAAACACCTGCAACCGGAACATCATCGTAGATTACAGCAATACCGGTATCACCGATTGTACCGCTGATTGTTGAAGAAGTAACTGTAAATGTGTTACCTGAAACTGCGTCCTTATATGTGCCTGCCTTAGCGTAGCCGCCGCCGTTTGTAACGGAAACCTGACCGCTTCCGCCGCCCTTGACGATAACAGCACCGCCGTCTTTACGAGTAATTACGGAGCAGCCGTTGGAAGCTGTATAATAATCAGCCTTGCCAATCATTGCGTTATGGAACTTATTAACTTCTGCAACTTCCTTGCTTGTGAAGTGAGTGCTTCCCTTGTCGCCTACATGAGTGTTTTCCTTTGCACTCGGGTCGGAGAAAGGACGTGAGAAGTAAAGTGATGTAGCCAAGTTACGAGCAGCAACAACTGCATAGCAGCGGTCGATTACGTTCTGGCTCATATGGTGAGAATAACCCCAATCGTAAGCATTTGCCCATGTATCGTGGCTTTCACCCCAGTATACAATCTTATCCGATGTAAGACCTCTTGCTGCCCAGTTTGCATAGCTTTCCGGAACACCACCCGAATAAAACGCATTTCTGAGCGTATGTCCATAACCTGCGTCGGTAATGGAGATGTAGTTTGTATACTGTTTCATAATGCTTTCGGCATCTCCGCCCGGGTCATCAAGGATTTCACCGTAGTTCCACATACCCGAAACAGATGTTACCGTTGGCCAGAAATCGCCCTGCTCACCGGGAAGACCGATATGCTTGGCAGCGTCCCAGCGAATACCGTCAACACCTATGCCCTTAAGTTCTTCGATATAGCCTTTTACCTTACTCTGAACATAAGAATTTTCTGTAGCAAGGTCACGCATACCGATTTCACCGTAAATAACCTGATAACGGTCATTCCAGTTTGAAACACCTCCGTAGGTGTGCCAATACTGGTTGTCCTGAAGATCAGACTGAACGCTCGAAGTCACTCCGTTAAGGTGGTTTGCAACAACGTCAACAATTACTTTAATTCCGTACTTTTCCGCCTCTGAACAAAGAGTTGTCAATTCTGCCTTTGTGCCGAGTCCGTTGTTTCCGATGTAGAATCCTTTTGGCTGATAAAGCCAGTACCAGGCACCCGAACCGTCGGGCTGTGCCGGTGAAGTCTGAACAGACGTAAATCCTGCTGCGGCAATATTCGGAAGCTCTGCTGTAATGTCACTGTATTTCCAGTCAAAACAGTGAAGAATTACGCCGTCTTGAATATTGTTGGCAAGACCATAACTTCCGGCTTCGGACGCTTCCTCCGAAACTGTTGCCGAAGATTCCGAAACGTTAACTTCGGCTGCTGATGCGGCAATCTCGCCCATAACTGCCGTAGGCACAAGCATAGTTGCGGCGAGCAATGCACACATCGTTTGTTTTAGAGTCATGTTAATTCCTCCTAATCATATTTTTTATTTTGACCAACCCCTTTTACACAACATAGAAGGAGTGTGTATCACAAAGTTCGGGAATACCATATCTCCGCTGAATAAAATCCGCTGAATAAAAAATGAAAGTATCTTGTTTTAAAGCTGATATTGGTAACTAATCGCTGCTCTTTAGAAATCTTTAATAATAGTTTTTCAATCTCTAACGAATAATAATAATTTTTTCACAAACTATATTTTGGTATCAACGCAGTAATAGATAAAATTCACATTCTATAAAATGAAATATTGTATAAAATTTCCCGCTCTTAATTATATTATAAAAAATTTCAAAACGAATGTCAAGTCACAAATATGTTTATTTTATGAAGTTTTATTTAAAATTATTAGATAATTTTTTACTAAAATTTATAAAACTCACCGTAAAGCCACGCTGTGAATTTACGGTGAGGAATATTTTTGTATTGATTATGAATTTCTCATAATTTTCTGTTTACATATTATTTTTTCATATCGTCAATCATAAGCCCGAACATTTGTTTTAAATCTGTTTCCGCACTCCAGCCAAGCTTACGAAGCTTTTCCGTGCTGAGATTCATTTTCAAAGTGGGTGCATATCCAAAGCTGCTCACATCGTCCTTAGCATTGACAACAACGGATATTTTTCCGCCGCCGAAATTATCTGCCACCAGATTTGCCATTTCATAAATCGAACAATAAGTATTCTCGTTGGCGGCATTATATGCTTTGCCGACTTCGCCGTTAAGAAGCACTGTAAGAATTGCCGTTACCGCATCTTCTGTATACAGGTAACAACGCTTTGTTTCGCCCTTAGTGTTCAGCACAATGTTTCTTCCCTCAATTGCACATCTTGCAAATTCGGCAAAAACACGTCCGTCGTTATATTGAACTCCCGGACCGAATGTCTGTGTCAGTCTTACAACTTTAGCCGGAACACCATATTCCGAAGCATATGATACACATAAGTTCTCACACATTCTCTTACTTTCGGGATAGCATGTACGCACCTGCATTGTATCCAGATTTGTTGAATGCTTTTCGTCTATTTTTTCATCTGTTTCGGGACTTCCGTAAACCTCCATGCTTGAGAGGTAAACTAATCCCTTTACCGGGTTGACGGCACTGAATTCCAATATTTTTTTTGTTCCCTGAAGTGCTGTGAAAATCGTATTCACCGGAGAGGAAACAAAAGCTTTGCTTGAAGTCTGACTTGCACCGTGAATAACATAGTCAACCCCGAGATTCTCCGCTTTCAGCTCACATATATCCGAAACTACCAATCGGAGGTTTGAATCCGAATTTTTCCACAGTCTTTCCGCCTTTTCACGGCTGCGAACCAATGCCAAAATCTTAATCGGCTCTGCCCCACGCTTGTTATGATTTTGCAAAGCATCGATAACTGCCCTGCCGATTAATCCTGTTGCTCCTGTTATAAAAACAGTTTTGCCCTCAAGCACGCTCATATTCAAAGTATTATTCATTTTCATTTCCTCACTTTACAATATTTTTTTATAATCTCAAATCAAAGGAACAGCGAGATAATCATATTTTTACAATTGAATATCCCGCTTATCCCATTGATTTGTATTAATTCTTGTGATTCACAGTATTACCTGTTAATCACTCACCGCCTATAAAGTCAGCGGACTTTTGCCAATTAGGTTAAAATACTGTCAACACGGCTGCTTCCGATGTTGTTGTATTTCCGTACTTATCCTTTATAATACAGCGATACTCATAACCGTTACGTCCTCCGACTGCTCCTACCAGCATTGTTGCCGTATTATATCCAGTAAATGCTTTTGTTGTTATCCAGTTTTCGTTCCCTGCTCTCTTCACCTGCCACTGATATGTCAATCTGTCGCCCGTTGCTTCTACAGTAAACTCTGCTGTCGAACCTTTTACTGTACTTACATTTTCGGGTTGAGCCACTATCATCGGACCCGAAAATACTGTCAATTTTCCTGCTTCCGATGTTGTTGTATTTCCGTACTTATCCTTTATAATACAGCGATACTCATAACCGTTACGTCCTCCGACTGCTCCTACCTGCATTGCTGCCGTATTATATCCAGTAAACGCTTTTGTTGTTATCCAGTTTTCGTCCCCTGCTCTCTTCACCTGCCACTGATATGTCAATCCGTCGCCCGTTGCTTCTACAGTAAACTCTGCCGTTGCACCTCTTGCGACACTAACGCTTTCGGGCTGTGCTTCTATCTTCACAACATACAATACCGTTAATTCTGCCGGTTCGGTTATTTCCGTATTATCATACTTATCTTTTACGATACAGCGGAACTCATAACCGTCATATGCTGTTTCTGCATTAACTTGTAATGTATCTGTGTCATAGCCGTTTAACTCTTCTGCATTAGTCCAGTCTTTAGCGGTGCTGTCCTTGAACTGCCACTGATATGTTAATCCGTCACCTGTTGTCTTGACTGTGAACTCTGATGTTGTTCCCTCAAACGCAAATACATTTTCGGGCTGTGATTTTATCTTTACACTTGCTCCTGACACTACATTTAACACTGCTGCTTCCGAAACTGCCGTGTTGCCGTACTTATCCTTTATAATGCAGCGATACTCATAGCCGTTGCGTCCTCCGACTACTCCTACCTGCATGGCTTCCGTATCATATCCCGTAAATGATTTTGTTGTTACCCAGTCTGTATCTATCGGTCTTTTTACCTGCCACTGATACGTTAATTCCTCACCGACTGCTTCAACCGAGAATAGTGCTGTCGAACCTAGAACAGCATCAACATTGTTTGGCTGTTTAATTATCTTAATTCCGTCAACAACCGTAAGCTTTGCGGAATCACTTGTAACCTTTGTGGAATATTCGTCCATAATCACACAGCGGAACTGATATCCGTCCCGTGCTGCCGCTACAGTAACATACAATGTATCGGAATTATATCCGTCATAGCTTGTTGTTCTCGCCCAGTCGTCCGAATCGCTCTTTTTTGCCTGCCATTGGTAAGTAAGTCCGTCGCCTGCCGCTTCCACATGGAATGTTCTTACACTCTTTAAAGGTCCTTCGGCATTCTGCGGCTGTTCAATTATCGAAATACCGCTTGTAACACTTAATTGTGCGTTTTCTGACATCACACCCGCACCGGTTTCGGTATTATATATCAAACAACGGAATTTGTATGAATCATAAATATTTTTAACCGAAGAAACAGTTAGAGTATCTGTTGTATAACCCTCAAAGTCGGAAGCAATACTCCATTTGTTTGAATTTGGCAAACAATACTGCCATAGATAACCGTAATTATTGTCCTCTGTTTCTACGCTGAACACAGCCTCATTTCCGCCGATTGCATCAACGCTGACAGGCTGCTTATTGATTGTGATATGGGGAATAGCTTCCTTATCGACAGTCACCATATTATTTGGATATGTGTAAATACAGGAATTTCCGTCTGAGTCATAGATCAAAACCAAGAAACCAAACTTAGGCTCTTCGGAATTGGGATTTTCAACGATGTACTGAGTACCGTACGCTTTTCCCAGCCCCGATTTTTTACCGCTCTTTAAATCGACCTGAAAAACACTGCAATAGGCTGCTTCGTCAACTGCATTCCAATACAAAATCACGGTATCATCACTGTAAACGGCATTCACTTTCGGAGCGTCGAGAGCTGAAGCATTGCCTGTGCCGTTACCGTTATTTGACAAGCTTACATCTGCCCACACGTCAAGGTAAATATCAAATGCCGATTCCAAGTTGTTATCTTGAACCTCGGTATCATAAGTGTTGCTGCAAATGTAAACATCATATGTGCCTGCATTATCAATAGTATTTTTCTTAATTTTAACACTTGAAGGATTGCTTTCCGTACCTGTTATATAAACACTGCTGTTTGCAGCGGAGGTAATGATATTGTTTTCGATACCACCGTTAGTTTGATAAAAATTCACCGCATACTCTGCTGCATTGATAGTATTGCCGACAATCCTGCATATGCCTGTTCGAACCGAAATACCCTGCTTTGCATTTATTTTAGCATTTGCAATATTAAGAGTACTTTCGTTTACACTTATTCCCAGACCGTTCTGTGCGATTATAATATCGCCGTTGATGTCGGCTGTACTGTTTTGGCGTACACTTACTCCGAGGTCGCTGTTACTTATTATAGTATTTTCCGACAAGCCTGCATTCGATTCGCTTATCCAAATCGGAGCGCAGCTAATGCTTGTATCCGCACCGTCCTCATTATTCACCTCAACGGTTCCTTTTATTTCATTGTTTATAAGCTGAACGTCACTTCCGCTTTCAATTCGAACAGGATACAATCCTGTACAAACTGCACTGTTGTTTTTCATTGTAAGACTTCCGCCCAAAGTCATTAGGAAATTCTGACAGCTGACAGCTTCACTGTCCTCAACCAAACCATTGCTCCAGCCTGCTGCATTAATACAGTTATAAATAATATCGCTGAAAGTACAGCCGCTTACATGAATATTATCAATCTTATAATCTAAAATTGTGCTGTTGTGTGTGCCGATTGCACTCATAACATTTTCAAATGTACAATCTTTAATAGTTACATTTTTTGTAGTTAAAATATCATCTTCAATTTCAAGGAAGTCGGTGTGTACTGCTTCTTTTGTATATGCAGTACTTTCTTCCGATTCCAATGCCAGCATATTTTTAAATGAGCAGCCCGATACCTCGAAATCGGAAACACCCGTCAGCATAAGAAAATGATCCGATGAATTAACAAATTCAGCATTCTTAATAACAAAATCTTTTGCACTCTTGAATGCAAAGAACTGTGTTTGAAGCCCCGATTCCGCTGCATTACCGTCCCAAACACCGCCCGAAACGGTAACATTTTCGGTGTTGTCATAGCTCATACCGATAGATTCATCGTCTACCGCAAGGAATATGGAAGCCCCACCCGTAAGCACCATTTTTGCTCCCGACTCAAGCACTAAATTTGTATTCGAGAAAATACGCATAGAACGTGCAATATAATATGTACCAGACGGAACATGAACCGTGATAGGATTTTCTTTTGAAGAATGGTTTCTTGCAAAATTCAAAGCACTTTGAATATTTCGGTCATCGTTTATTTCATCGCTTCCGTTTGCACCGTAGCTTGTAACCGTAATTTCTTTAACATCGCCTATTTTCAGATATACATGAACTTCGGCACTCTTGGCAAGATTGCCGTAAGCGTCTATTGCCTTACATCGGTAAGCATTATCCTCAACCGCTGCATCGGTTACGATATGCAATTTATTTTGTTCATCTTCGTTATTTTCCAGAGCAACCCAGCCGTTGCCGTCATATCTATTAATTTCCCACTGATATACAACACCGTCGCCGTCTGCCGATAAGCTTAATTCCGCAGTTTTTCCCAACTGGGCGTAAACATCAGTTAAATCCTCGGTAATCGTAACACCGGGCATAATATTTAAAGCTGCTTCTTCGCTGACAGCAATGTTTCCGTAGCTGTCCTTTACAATACAGTGAAAAACATAACCGTCACGAATTGCCAACGCACCGACTTTCAAGCTTGAAGAGTTATTGCCCTCAAAAGAGGGTACTCCAATCCAGGTATTGTTCTCAACTTTTTTAAGCTGCCACTGATACGTCAAATCGCCTTCGCCCTCTGCTTCAACGGTAAAAACTGCCGTACTGTCCACAACAGCATTAATATCCGCAGGCTGCTTCGTTATAACAACACCGTTCTCAACATTCAAAACCGCCTGATTGCTTCTTGCCGTATTTCCGTAAGCGTCCGTGGCAAGCACACGCAGCTTATAGCCACGATAAGTTGCCTTTACCTTTACGCTGTAATCCGCCGTATCGGCATTCTCTCCGAAATCAACGGCAGTCCACGCACCGTTACGGTATGTCTGCCACTGATATGTAACACCGTCACCGACTGCTTCGGCATGAAACACCGCAGTTTCCCCGACCTTTGCCGTTATGTTCTCGGGGTCTTTTGTAATTGAAACGCCGTCAATCACCGTAAGCACTGCCGCTTCGCTGGTAACGCTCACATTATATGAATCTTTTACAACGCAGCGAAACTGATAACCCTCCCTGCTTCTGCTTACTGGAACGGAAATTGTGTCGGTATCATATCCCGTATAGGTAGAATTATTCGCCCAAGTTCCGTCTTCTCCTTTTTTTACCTGCCACCTGTAAGTCAAATCTCCGCTGCCTACAGCTTCCACCCGAAAAAAGGCAGTACTTTTTATAACGGCACTTACCGTTTCGGGCTGTGAAATAATTTCCAATTCAGACGAATCAACTATATTTGCTTCTGCCGTTATCACTTGAGTGAACCCTGGGGCAAACTGTGTGAAACAAAGAGAAAACACCATAGTCGATACTAAAATCTGTTTGAAAAACTTTTTCATATTTTTCACCTACTCGTTTTTATGATTTTTATTAGTACCCATTAATTGCATAAAATTAAGATTGAGTAAAAATTTCAAAGAACAGAGTTCACCAAGCATTTCCGACACGGTTTCTTTAAACTTTACTACAAAGATATTTTGAGTATTTTAATAGGTTTTAGTATTATTTATATATTATAAATGATAAAACCATAAAAGTCAACTATAAATTAGAAAAAATATTATTTTTTTAGTTAAAAGTACTCTTTTTTAACAAAGAACAAATGCTCCTCCGCTGTAATAAGTGATGCTGCAATAAACAAACCGTTAATTGTTTAGCGAAACTTATACACAGCCGAGGAGCTGTACGTAGAATTATACTCACAAACGAATCCATTTGCCAAAACTCCCTCCGTCACGGTTGTACCTAAATGGACGGAGAGAGTTTTATAATATCTTGAATTCAGTAAATTTCAATGTTGGTTAATATAAATATATGTATTTTTTTAATTTTCATTCCTTATTCTTTGAACCTTCCCACAAAATAACTTCTAACTTACATTTTTTTCCACACAGTCTGTGAAGCCTTTGAACTTTGCGAATGCACTTTGAAGCGTCTGCATACGTTCCGTTATCGGTATTAAGAATCCAATTGACAGTCTTTCCCGAAAACCTGCATCCGCCGCTGCGAATACCAATCTTCTTTACAAGCTTCATAATTGTCATACTTGACGAAGAAAATACAGAACCGAAATTAGGTGCGGAATTATCCTGTACCTTTTTGCAATGCTCTATTCTTTCCTTTCGGAGCTTTTCGGCTTCATCTTTGCCGCAGCTTGGAAATTTAAACAGAACCGACAGTACAATTGCATTTCCGTTTTTAAATCGTGAATTTCTATAAGAAAAATCACATTCCTCTTTTTTCAGCTCTAAAATTTTTCCGTTCTCCAAAACCCGAACATTTACAATATAATCGCTGATACACTTATTTGCTTTTTTTCCACGGCCTGCATTCATAACAACCGCACCGCCGACAAGTCCCGGAACAGAGAACAAATATTCTATTCCTCCGAAACCTTTTTCATTAATAGTAGTAATAAGCTTTTGCAGACGAACCGAAGCACCCACCGAAAAAAATCCGTCGCCAAGCTCCGTAATTTGGGTATTGAAATTTCTCAAATTAACCACAGTATCAAAGGAGTCTTCATCAATCAATAAATTAGAACCGCCGCCTATAAAATATTTCGGATTCTCTTCCTCAATAACCTTTAAAAGCTCGTCCTCATTTTCAGGAACAAACATTTTCTTTGCAGTTCCTCCGATTCGAACCGTTGTATATTTCGAGAGGTCTTCATTCACTAAGCACTTCATTCAAAATCCCTCCTTATTTCACTGTTCAACTATTCTTTTTCTTCTTCTTTGTAAACTTATTTGTATACCGTTTGAGCATTGCCATAACATACTCCATTTCTTCCGTTTTCAGATTTAACAATATCAAAATCGGAGAAACTGCCAGCACACAGAATATCGAATGTATTATTACGGAAATCCAACCGTAACCGACAAGTACATGACTGCACAACATCTTCAGCAGAAAACCAACAAAGCAAACAATCAAAAAATTCTTAATTGTTTTGAAATAGTACCCCCAAACCGAATGAGTATTCTCAAAGCCGTATTTATGAATAATAATGGGGTCAAACCACATAAAGGTAAGCCAATCTGCCGCAATTGTTCCCACAAGAACACCGCAGATTCCCCAGCTTTTTACCAATACTACAGATACAATTATATTAATGATAACACCGGCAAGCGGTCGGAATTTTGCCTGCTGAAACAACCCCATTGTATTTCTGTAACGTGTCAAAGCAGCTCTAATGCCTGCTGTATATATTTCCAATCCCAAAAGCAGAGCAAACGGCTGTTTAAAAGTCCAGCCTGTGCCAAGCCATGTCAATATACATTCATCTGCAACCACAAATATTCCTATACCTGCCGTACCTGCAATCATAGCAGTAATCAAGTTTACGGTTTTAAAAATTTTATATTCCCAGTCATTATCATGGGTTGTGTGAAGATTACCCAAGCTGTGAGCGATAGCATTAAAAATTTTATTAAAAAATGTAATAAGCGTTGTATAAAAAATATAATAATTGCTGTAAACAGCTACCATATCAAGTCCGCAGAATGCAGAAATAACAATATTATCCGTTGCCTTTAGAATAACACCGTTCAGCTTATAAAGGAAAAGTGCACCGCAATCCTTAAAAATATCTTTCGCTTCCGCAATGGAAATTTTCTCGGTTGTTTTTTCATTTATATAGGGGTACATTTTATCCGCCATTCTGGCACTTACAAAATTTTGTCCGATAATTTGAAGAACCATAATAATAACATAAACCTCAAACTTCGGATAAATAAGCAGGAAAATAATCTGCACTATTCCTGCACCAATCGTAAAGAAATAGCTAATAAAATTATTCAGATATTCCTTTTGATTTGCATTTATAATCGCACTCTTATATGCAAAAAAGAAATACGACGCAACAGATTTCAATAAATACAGCAGAAAAATCAAAACTGCATTAAGGTTCAGTGCAACAAGCTTGTCATAATCCTTAACCAGTTTCGGCAGGAACGGAATCAAGCACACGCCTAATACCGCAACCAAAACTCCTATTGCCCTGTATACCGTTTTATAGAACTTCATCAGCACAGCTATTCTGTGTTTATCAAGTTTTGCAATCGGATCGTACAACTTAAACAAAATTGCACTTCCAACACCAAATTCTGCCAAGGAAAGCATTGAAAGTATATTTGAGAACAGACCGCTGATTCCCAAATAGGATTTTCCCAGCGTTGCAATAAAGACAGTACGTACTGCGAACTGCATAACAATTGTTAAAAACTGTCCTCCAAGACTGCTGATAAAATTATATAGAGAATTTGTAACACGAGAATTACTTTGTGCTTTTTTCATTTTATGTAACTTCCTCCTGTAGCACAGTCCGTTTAAATGCCGTCAATACTATGAAGTGTTTGCAGAAACGGCTCGAACGACTTCCGTTTATCCTTAACAAATTCACTAAAATCGAGTTTAACGTCAATGTCACGCTCCAAAATTTTTTGAATGTCGCTTTGATTTTCGGTTTTCAAATACCGCCCCTCCAAATCCGTGCCTAAAAGAAGCTCTTCCAACTTTGTGAATTTAGATTTTGTACCCACTGCAATAAACGGAACATTATTCACAATAGAGAAACAGACTGCGTGAAAGTATGAAGTAATAACATAATCTGCGTTTGCAATTAGCTGAAGCCACTCTGCCGGGCTGAGATTCCAAACGTTCCGATATCCTTTCTGCCACTCAAAAACAGACACAAGATTATAACGCTTCGAAAAAGCTTGACGAACTTCTGCGGCAAGCTTTTTATCCTCTGTCATTAAAACAATTGTCTTTTTATCGGGGGTAAGCTTTGCTTTTCCCTGCAAAAGCTCCGTCGGAGATTTATGCTCAATCGAAAAATCATATAAAAATGACGGGTCACAACAAAGCTTTAGCTTTTCTTGATTTTCTACCAAAGGCTTCAGTGCATTTAATGTAGCAATGTCACGCACACCAATAAATTCAAAGCTGTTTAAATTCTTACGCAGCTTTTCCAGTTCCTGTTCAGACAACTCGGAAAAATCGGAACGAGATGATGCCGCATAAGACATTTTCTTACAGCCAAGATCTCCGAAAAGCCAATAAGGTGTCGGATAACCACGTCTTCCGTTAAGCTTCCAAATCTCATCGCTTCCCGCAACAATCAAATCATATCTGCCGTATACAAAATTCCTGAATTCCTCTTCCGAATCAGTAAGTAAGCTTTTCTCTGATTTGTGCATAATCTCATTCTCTGCTGCCGCTTCAAACACCTTAAACTGCTTTATCAGATACAAATATTTTGGAAGATAATGCAGCTTGCGTTTCCATGACCACCGCTTGCTTGAATAAAACTTTGCTTCTTTTTCCATACGAAAATCAATAATTTCCGCAGATATTCCTTTTTCCATATTAAGTCTTGTGCATAAAGCACAGGCCTGTAAATATGCTCCGTAATTACACGCACGATGGTAAGTCAAAATACCTATATTCATACGTTGTTTTCTCCTTTTGTATTTTTTGAATCCACAGTATCTAAATCAGAAATATCTATTTTATGTCTGCTATAATACAGCGTAATTCCGCAGGCGGTAAAATAGGGAATAAACATAATTCTTACATACAAAGGATTTCCGGTCAAACAGTAGCTGAGAAAAAAAGCTTGATATCCCAAGGAGAAAAACATTAAAAATCTGGTTTCAAAATCGGCGTTGAAATTCACTATTTTTTTTCTGAACACTTTTATCGTAAGAACAAACAGTTTCACAAACCATGAGATCACCACTGAAAAACCAATAATTCCTGTTTCACACAAAAGCTGAAGATAAACATTATGAGTATCATATGTTGCTCTTTTACTGTATTGAACCGAAATCAGCGGATTATACTGTTTCCAGCCTATTCCGAACAGCTTGTGTTTTTTGAAAGTATCCCAGGCAAGCTGCCAAAGCTCAAAACGTCCGTGAGAAATATCAGTTGCGTTATTCGATTTTACACCCGAGTGAAATCGTGTTACAAAGCTTGATAACGACGGTACAAACCGCAACAGTAATGCAACTGCAAGTATAATCAATAAAGCACGGAACAAAGTAACAACCGTACGCTTTATCGCATTTTTTTCCTTTATGGAACAAAAAAGGATAACCAATACAGTCAAAAATATAAAAATGACATGTCCTCGTTTACCTGTAAGAAGAACACCAATTGAAAAAAGACCTACTTCAAAAATATCTTTATATTTTATATTCTTATTTTTTATATGTGCCATAAACTGAGAAAAAGCAATTATAAAGCCAACGGAAAGCAGCATCGCATTTGTCGAATAGTGTTCTGTAAGACCCGCCATACAGTTGTTATTATACCAGTCAATCAAACGTTCTTCTGTATCCGGGAAAAGTTTGACTACATAATTAATATAAATATCTTTGTTAAATCTAAGAAAAATAGTAATAATGCAATAAAAAATATCACAAAAATATAAAGCAGTCAGAAGCATTCTTGCCAATTTCACATTATATATATATACTAATACAGAAAAAACCGCAACAAAATAAATTAACACAGCATTCAACGACCATGCTGTTTTATAAACACAAAGTACCGCTATCAGCAGCATATGCACTGTCAAAGCGAACGGAAGCTTTTTTTTGTAAATCAAAAGAAATTCCATTACCAATGCTAAAGACGCAATTATATTCCTAATTACGAGCGAAGGGATCACTATATTGAGCAATAAAAGAGCTGCTCCGTAAACAGTCATTATTATACATAGACACAAATTGATAATATCTGTACTCTTATTCTTCATCAACATTTATACATCCTTTCTGTATCCGCTCATTTGTTACAGGTTTAAGACTCTCCGATAAATCTCATAAACCTCCCTTACGGTTCTTTCAATCAAAAAATGTTCCCGTGCGTTCAGCTGTCCGTTTTTAGCAATCTCAACGGCAAGCTCTCTGTTTTCAATTGCGTTTTGCCAAATTTTTGCCAACGCCGCACTGTCGCCCGGTGGATAGAGGAAACCTGTTTTCCCTTCTTCTATCAATTCAATTGTCCCTCCCGAGTTCGTTCCTACTGCCAACAAACCACCCAGCATATTTTCGATTGTAACTCTGCCGAATGCCTCGGCCTTTGAACAAGTAAGACCTATATCGCAGCTTTCCCTTAATGAGCTCAGTTCGGAAGTGAACTCTACAAAGTCTACATACTTCGTTAAATTGTTGTCTTCTACATATTTTTTCAAGTTTTTTTCATATTCCGTCATATTACGGAAACCAACCAATGCCAAGTGTATATTTTTGATACCCTTTTTAGTCAATATTTCAACTGCCTTAACAGCATCTGCCTGACCTTTACCTTCCACGATACGTCCTACAACAATGCCACGAACACAGGAACTCTTAAATTTATCATTGGCATCTCCGGAATACTTGTCATTCGGCAGACCATTATAAACAAGACTAAGCTCACGTTCAAGAACCTTTTCCCAGTAGCTTTTTACTGCACCGGAAATAGCAATGACTGCATCGGCACGTTTGAGCCATTTATAGGTATATCCGCTGTTTATGATCATTCGGTTGTGATCCTGCTCCATAAATTCACGTATATGCCATACATAAGGAATACCGCATTCATAAGCCGCCCTTGCCCACATTTCACTGGAAAGTACACTGTTCAAATGAACAAGTTCAATGTTGTTTTCTGTAAGGAAACGTTTTGCCTCTGCAAGGTTCATTCGGTTTAGAATACGCTTGATCGGATACTTTAAATATTCCTTCAAAAGTTTGCCGTCCTTACGGCAGGTATAAAGCTTTCCGGAAACCACCTTTGTTTTCGCTCCGTTTTTTTGGGCGATGTCAAGTATTTCCCAGTTTTTATGACATACCATATACGGCTCAACACCGTAGGACTTCAAATCCTGCATTAAATTCAGCAGCGACTGATGACCTCCGGAAAGCTTTACTCCATAGTCTGCAACATAGCAAACTCGCATACACAGTTCCTCTCTTTCTGCGGTGTTTTCACTTATACTCAAATTCGAAAAGATTTACCATTTTAAGTTTAGGAACTGTTTGGAAATAAGTTGAACAATTTAGACGCAGGATAATTTGTTCTGTGTTAGGCACAACACCGCAGGAATACTGACGTATTTCAAGGTGCTTTTAACAAGCTTCGCAACATCAAAAGATATTGCAAAGCTAAAAGTCGTTCACTATAGGTGAACTGCCCATTGTCTAAAGCCAATGGGTTTACTGCTTCGTCGTCCTCGTAAACTACTATACTCGAAAGCGTTAAGATTTAGCACTTTTCTTTCTTAGACCGGCAATTCGGTGGACAACGTCCGCAGGAAAATGGTAAATCTTTTTAATCTTGAGTATAATTCTTTTAGATTTTGAGTATAACTCCACAGTCGTAAAATCGGGCTGAACCGTCCCTACTTGTATCATTCCCTCAGGCTTTTGGCAACATTGACACACCGCCTAAAGCCGGTGGGATTGCGGTTGCCATTTTTTCAATTTTTAAACTATTACACCCTTATAAAAAACAAATGCAACAAGCTAAAAAATATCAGCTCAACTGGTTATTTTCTCTCGCATCATAAATTGCACGGAATGTATAAAAATCATCAGGTGTTGTAATCTTAATATTCTCATAGCTGCCGTCTACCATATGGAGCTTCTGTCCATACTTCCACATCAATGTACAGCTGTCAATTGCATTATCAAAGCCCTCAGAAAGAGCCTTCTCATGTACCGATAGGATATTATCCAAGAAAAAACTCTGCGGAGCCTTTGCCAAACGGGCCTGTTCTCTGTTCGGCACCTGTCTTAAATCTTCGCCCTCATCGACCATAACAATGGTTTCCTTAGCCTTGGCACAGGTAATTGCAGAGCCGTAACTCTTCACACCCTCAATATTGCGGCTGATAGTTTCCTCATCGATAAGCGGACGAACACCGTCATGAATTAGTACAATATTGTCCTTTCGTCCATATACTTTTTCAGCCGCTTTCAATCCGTTATATATCGACATC
This sequence comes from uncultured Ruminococcus sp., assembly GCA_902763835.1. Taxonomy (GTDB): domain Bacteria; phylum Bacillota; class Clostridia; order Oscillospirales; family Acutalibacteraceae; genus RUG592. The sequence goes on from CACWTQ010000025.1 coordinate 16,416, forward strand.
TGACCATTCTTGCCGCCCGGAACAATCATACCGACCTTATCCAAACGATATCGGTATTTCATTTCTTCCATATAGGGTATCCAGTCCTCAATACAAGCAATCACTATTCCGTCAATATCCTTATGATATTGGAATATTTCTAACGTATGAACAATAATAGGCTTTCCGTGTATCAAGAGAAATTGTTTCGGTCTATCCTTTGTATTCATTCTACTGCCTGTACCACCTGCAAAAATAACAGCTATATTCATATATATTTCTCCTTAATTTTTCGGATTTGACGACGGTTTCTTTCCATGTAGAAGACCTGCAATCATTTCGGCAGCATAATCCGAAGCACAGCCATCATCAATACAGCCTTTATCGGCAACAAAGTCAAGTGCCTTTTTTTTGAATTCTTCGGGTTCAATGCTGCTGACTGCCGACTGCAATTCGCAGTTATTTCGTGCAATAGGAAAAGGTGTTGATTCGATTGGATAATAGAACCCCGTACTGTTTCTGTACTGTTCTATATCCGGAGCGAAAATCATACACGGTCTGCCCATAAGAACATAGTCAAATATCCAGCTTGAATAATCCGTAATGCCCACATCTACCGCAACCATAAGCTCATTGATATCCGCATACAGTTTTCCGTCCAACACCCATTCACTGTTCTTCTGTATTTCTCCGTTTCGTACATCACGTGGATGCAGCCTTTTCATTATATACCACGTTCCGCCGAAACGTTTTTCCAATGCCGCTTTCAGTCCCATATCATCAAGCGACTCATAGTTTTCCTCTGTTCCCCTCATAAATGTCGGTGCATACATGGCAATATGCACATCATCTTCCAATCCGTAGAATTCGAGTATCTTTCTGCGGAGATTTTTCGCCGCTGCACCGTCATTACGGCAGGAAATCAGAATATCGTTGCGTGCATGCCCCAACATAACCACCGGAGTATTCTCCCAAAAGGAAGTTCGGTAGACATCATTTTCAAAAGTGCTGTTGGAAATAATATAATCGGTCATTTCCCCTGTTTTATATCCGTTCTTATTTCGCTTGCGGGTTCTTCCGGAGCCTGCATCGATTCGCTTTATACCCAACGAGCCATGCATGGTTTCCACAAAATACTGTCCTGCTTTTTTGTGAAACGGACGCTTTGCAAAATTAAACGCATTATCTACCAATACTGCCGAACTGTACAGCATACGGTAATATTCCCGAGATTGAAATTTAACACACACATCCCCTTTCGGGAAACTGCTTTTATCGGAGAAATAAACCCATACACATTGAATCTCTGGGTATTTGCGATGCAGTACTTCTCCTATTCCCTTTGGATTACAGGTGTACTGCCCTTGGAAAGTGAACAGCATTACCCGATTAGGCTGAATAGCAATCATATTGCGGAAAATCAGATAATAAAACGCTTTGAGGTAATCCATACACTTTCCTGCGAGTTCTGTATATTTGCTCATTGTTTTTCCTCTTTTTAAGCAAACTGTGCCTTAAATTCACCGATTGCCTTTTCATCTATCCAAATCTTAGTCTTATTATCAGCATTAATCCACGCTTCCAACCGATTAGGCACATCTTTTCGTTCCATAATCGGAAGATTGTTTTTCTCATGAAAGCCTCTTGCCCTGTGATCAATACTGATTACAAGGCTGCGAACGGAATTCTGCAATGCAAAAACACCTCCGTGCAATCGTGTACCGATATAATCGACATTTTCTTCCTTTAGAATTTTTCGGAATGCAGACAGCGAATAGATGCAGTTGATTTTAGTATTCTCTCCAACCAACTCATATAGGTAATCACGATCTTGACTTGTTTGAATCCAGCACCAAAGCTTTTTATACTGTTTTTCCAAAATTGAAATCATCTGTGAATCAATCTCGGAATCCCGCTGAGCTTCATAGCCGCTGACAGTAAATATTGCATTTTCCGCTTTTTTAACGGGAATACTCTCACAATGTTGGGGAGTAAGCTGCCAAAGTGTCGGACAGCCCGTGTTGATAGCCTTAAGTCCTAATGACTCCACAATTTTCCGTGACTGTTCATCACGGACACTGTGAACATATTGCTTAGAAAGTACGCTTTTATACAGCCTTTGAGCATAAATATCAACTTTTTCTCCGCCGTCCGTTGCACCTACGCCAATCATAACGCACCCTCTGTATATGGAAATACTGCTGAGGTGGAGCTGCCACTGTGCATTTACCATACCAAGCATTTTTTGAGAAAGCAGATTTGTACCGCAGATAAATTTTAAATCCGCATCCTTGCAGTACTTAACCTTTTCGTTATTACGAAGCATTTGAGCAAAGGTAAAATTTGTTATATGAGTGCCGAATCTCAAAGCAAAATTATTTGAGAAAAGGTAATCCATATTTTCATAAATTGAGTCTAAAATGATATCATCGCCGAGATTTGTAGAACCTACCGCCGTATCAAAAATTACAAGGTTTTTCATTATATTGCCTTTTCCTTTCCGAATATCAAATCATTCTGCGACATCAAAGCAGAAATCATACAACAGCTTTCCCAGCTTTTCACAGGAAACTCCCGTATCATAATTTCCGAGATCTTCCTGATGCTTCTTCATTTTTGCACGGAAGTCGTCCATATCAAAATTACAAATCTGCTCGTTCAGTTCTTTCATTGTTCTACAAACAGGGAATCCCCAACGCATGATATCAATATCAAATCCACGTTCTTCGACGTACTTGTCAAGATCAGGAGTAAACAGCAGGCACGGACGATAAGTGAGAGAATAATCCCATATACATGAAGAATAATCTGACAGCAACATATCGCATGTCAGAAGAAGTTCCTGCATATCGGGATAATCCGAGCCGTCAATAAAATTCTCCGAACTCGCCTTACAAAGCATCCAGCTGTGTGCCCTGAATATGAAAACACACTTTTTTCCAAATCGTTTTTCGTATGATTTTTTCACTTCTTCTATATCCGGCATAACAATTTCTTCGGCATTGTCATACCGCCAAGTAGGAGCATACAATATGATATCCTCATTCGGTGGAATATCAAAATGTTTGCGTACCTTTTCCGATACCGAATTACGATCTCCGTTGATTAGTATGTCATTTCTAGGTAAGCCTATATTAAGAACGTCGCCCTTGTAGCCGAAATCATTCGGAATCACATATTCTGTAGAAAAACGGCTGGAAGAAATCATATAGCTGGTTTCCTGAGCAGTCATCAGCAGCGTTTTATTCATTATATCGCTGTTTCGGCTCTCTCCAAGACTGGTTTTCTTATAGCAGCCTCCGCCATGCCACGTGTTTATATGAAGCTGATTTTTTCTGAGCGGAATCCAAGAGAAAGAACCAATATTGTTGATACTGACCTGAGCAGTTGATTCATAATAAAGCCTCATAAAAGAAGCATATTTTACAGTTTTAATACCCTTTTCCTTTAAAAAGGCAAATTTCTCCGGCTCTCTGAACGCCCAGATTATCTCAAACTGACCGGGAAAATTTTCTGACAGATATTCGGAAATATATTTCGGACTGCAAGAATACTGCTTACCGTGAAAACTAAAAAAGATAATCCTACCCTTTTTAACCGGAAAAATATGCAGAATATTCATAATCATTCTAAGTATATAAATCGCAAATAACTTCAATTTTGCTTTCATAACAGTACGAAAAGACCTCCTGATACTATTTTATCCATTTTATGTATCTACTTTCGGGACATTTAATTTTCTCATTTCATCATCTCATCGACAATCTCACTTAATTTCTGATTAAACCTTAAATTATTGCTCGTATGACTTGCATTCATACTTTTTACGATTGAATTGTAATTCAATATAATGTCTTTTAAATCTTCGATTTTCTCGACTGCGATAATATTTCCCTGCCGCTCTGCGACTGCTCTTGCAAATTCAACTTGATGATTGTTTACATGCTCGCCAAACTGCTTTTGACGAGGAACAACAATAGGAATCTTTCCCAATTGCAACGGCATAATAAAGCTGGACGGTCCTCCGTGTGTAATCACAATTTCGGCTTTGGAAACTAACCGAACCACTTCCTTATACGGATACAGCTTACTCCATGAACAATGCTTAGGTTCGTGGGTACTGAATCCTGTTTGGATAATAACCTCGTCATCAATCAAATTTTCCGATTTAAGATTATCTACATACTCCACCAGCCTGTTGAAAGGCTGCTCATGTGTACCTACCGTTACAAATATCATTTCAATTCCCTTTCCAATTCTTATCTTGATACGACATACTCCTCGCCTTAGGAACTGTCAGAAAATAACTTGAACATTTATACTTGTCTAATTTGCCCTGTGTGTCGTTACAACACCTTGAAATACGTCAGTATTCCTGCGATTTCCCAACAGTTCCTTAGAGGCGAGGGAATTCTTGTAAATTAGGTTAAAAAATACTTCCTAAATTTATTGCTTTGGGATACACTTTTTTCATTTCCTCCCATTCAACAATAAATCTATCAGTAACAGGATACACCATTTTACCGCTCAATGTAGGCTTATCGATACGATCAAAAACCTCAATATACATCGTTTTTGCACCAAACAGTTTGCCAAGCCAAAAGAACGGAACCGACACCGCCGCACCAGAAGAAATAATCAAATCCGGCTTTTCCGATTTTAACACACGAAAGGCAAGTTTTGTGTTAATAAAGAGAGCTTTCAAGCTTCGGTTAGTCGGATAATAGCAGGGGTACATCTTCTCACCCTCAAGTAAGCTTCTTGCATCTTCTTTATCGAACGTAACCCAAAATCTATCCTTATCTTGCCAAAACGGCTTCAGCATGTATAAATGTGCCAGATGCCCACCTGATGAGCCAACTAAGCATACCTTCATAATTTGTAAGTACCTCCGATTTTTTAACCTTTAGGAACTGTCAGAAAACAACTTGAACATTTATACTTGTCTAAATTGTTAAACTTATTTCCAAACAGTTCCTTAATCTCTCCGAAAGATATCTCTTGTATACACCTTTTCTTTCACATCATTCAAGCAACTGTCATAACGATTGGCAATAATCGCCTGACTCTGAAGCTTAAATGTTTTCAAATCATTAACAACAACACTTCCAAAGAAAGTGCTTCCGTCTTCGAGAGTGGGTTCATAAATAATTACTGTTGCACCCTTTGCTTTCACACGTTTCATTACGCCCTGAATACTGCTTTGACGGAAATTATCGGAATTACTCTTCATAGTCAGCCGATAAAAACCGATAACGCATTGCTTTTCTGAATCAGCAGAATAATCATTTCGGTCGCAGTAGTCATAGTAACCTGCCATATATAAAACACGATCTGCGATAAAGTCCTTACGGGTACGATTTGATTCAACAATAGCTTCAATCAGATTTTCCGGAACGTCAACGTAGTTTGCCAAAAGCTGTTTTGTATCTTTTGGCAGACAATAACCTCCGTAACCAAACGATGGATTATTGTAATGCATACCTATTCTGGGATCAAGACAAACACCCGTTATAATCTGTTGTGTGTCCAGTCCTTTGATTTCCGCATAAGTATCCAACTCATTAAAATAGCTGACACGCAAAGCAAGATAAGTATTGGCAAAAAGCTTAACCGCTTCTGCTTCTGTAAAGCCCATAAACAGCGTATCGATATTTTCTTTAAGTGCACCCTCTTTAAGAAGCTCGGCAAATTTATGAGCCGCTTCAACAAGTTTGTCATTCTCCATATCTGTACCGACAATAATACGGCTGGGATAAAGATTATCGTAAAGTGCCTTTGATTCTCTGAGAAATTCGGGACTGAAAATAATATTTTCACTGCCTGTTTTTTCTCTTATCGAAGCAGTGTAACCAACAGGAACAGTGGATTTAATTACCATAATAGTATTTGGATTATACTGCATAACGAGCCTTATAACGGATTCAACGGCAGATGTATCGAAACGGTTAGTCTTGCTGTTGTAGTTTGTGGGTGCAGCGATAATAACCAAATCCGCATTTTTATAAGCAAGCTCCGCATCAAGTGTAGCTGTCAGGTCAAGCTCCTTTTCGGCAAGATATTTTTCTATATAATCATCTTGGATAGGAGATTTGCGGTTATTTATCAGCTCAACCTTTTCAGGAACTATATCAACTGCATAAACCTTATGGTTCTGTGAAAGAAGTGTTGCTATAGAAAGCCCTACATATCCGGTTCCTGCAACTGCAATTGTTAAATTATCGTTTTTCATCTCATATCCTCTTTTCGTACAAAAACTACGATCATATAATATATTATACTCAAGATTAAAAAGATTTACCATTTTCCTGCGGACGTTGTCCGCCGAATTGCCGTTCTAAGAAAGAAAAGTGCTAAATCTTAACGCTTTTGAGTATAGTATCACTCAATTATAGTATAATACATTTATTACCCCTTGTCAACAGAATTTTTTGAAGCCTTTATCTTTCCGAAACTCTATTCATTTCAGTGACATACTCCCGCCGCATTAAGGAACTGTTGGGAAATAAGTTGAACAATTTAGACGCAGGATAATTTGTTCTGTGTTAGGCACAACACCGCAGGAATACTGACGTATTTCAAGGTAGCGGCTTCATAGTTGGGAACAGCAGAACATCACGAATAGACGCACTGTCCGTAAGCAACATAGCAAGTCTGTCGATACCCATACCCATACCGCCTGTAGGTGCCATACCGTATTCAAGCGAAGTAAGGAAATCTTGGTCAAGCATTTGAGCTTCGTCGTCGCCGCTGTCACGGAGCATAAGCTGATGTTCAAAACGCTTTCTCTGGTCGATAGGGTCATTAAGCTCGGAATAAGCATTTGCAAGCTCTCTTCTTGTTGCGAAAAGCTCGAAACGCTCAACTATCTCAGGCACACCCTTTTTACGCTTTGTAAGCGGAGAAACCTCAACGGGGTAATCATAGATCAATGTCGGCTGAACAAGGTTCTCTTCAACCTTTTCTTCAAAAGCGGTGTTGAGAATGTTTCCCCATGTGTCGGTAGATTTAACCTCAAGATTAAGCTCTTTTGCAGCTTCCTTTGCTTTTTCGGTGTCGCCTATAAACTCGCTGAAATCAACTCCTGTATACTCTTTAACGGCATCCATCATAGAAACTCTCTTAAACGGAAGTGCAAGGCTGATTTGTTCACCCTGATACTCAATTTGGTCTGTACCGTTCACTGTAAGGCAAGCCTTGTTGATAAGGGTTTCGGTAAGTTCCATCATACCGTTGTAGTCGGTGTAAGCTTCGTAAAGCTCTATAGTTGTAAACTCAGGGTTGTGTTTAACGTCCATACCCTCGTTGCGGAAAAGTCTGCCGATTTCATACACCTTTTCCATACCGCCGACTATAAGTCTTTTAAGATAAAGCTCGGGGGCAATACGGAGATAGAGGTCGATATCGAGAGTATTGTGATGAGTGATGAACGGTCTTGCAGCCGCACCGCCGGGGATAGTGTTGAGGATAGGTGTTTCAACCTCAATGTAACCTCTGTTGTCAAGCTCTTCACGGATAGTTTTAATAATAAGACTTCTCTTGATAAATGTATCCTTAACCTCGGGATTCATAATAAGGTCAACGTAACGCTGACGATATCTCAAATCGGTATCTTTCAATCCGTGATACTTCTCGGGTAGGGGAAGTAGTGACTTTGAAAGCAGTGTAACCTTTTTAGCGTGAATGCTGACCTCGCCTACTCTCGTTCTGAAAACAAATCCCTCAACACCGATGATATCGCCGATATCCCACTTAAGCAGACCTTTGTAAACGTCCTCGCCGAGGTCGTCAATCTTAGCGAAAATCTGAATTTTTCCGCTTCTGTCGTGGATATCGATAAAGGCAACCTTGCCTTTGCCACGCTTGCTCATAATACGACCTGCAACCGAAACATTGATTTCCTCTGCATTTTCGCTTTCAACCTTTTCAAAGTTCTCTATAATATCCTTAGCATAGCCTGTTCTGTTATAAACGGTGACTTCAAACGGGTCATTGCCCTGTTCCTGCAAAGCGGAGAGTTTATCTCTTCTCACCTGCAAAAGGTCGCCGGTGTTGTGGTTCTGCTGTTCGTTATTTTTGCTCATTTTTTCTCTTCCTTTCCGATAGTAAATTTAAATTTATCGGCAATGCCGACAGAACACACCTCATTAATATTTATTCAATTATCTTGTTATTTCTAAAACATTAAGCTCAAGCTGTGAACCGTTCGGCAAGTCTACTATAACTTTCTCGCCCACTTTCTTGTCAAGCAATGCATGACCTACAGGAGATTCATCGGAAATCTTGTCGTTCTCCGGCTCTGCCTCGCTGGCACTTACAATGTTGTAAATAACCTCTTCTTCAAAAAGTGCATTGAATACTCTGACCTTAGAGCCAATGTGAACGTGTTCATTTGAAAGCTCGCTTTCGTCAATAATTCTTGCATGCTTTAATGTTACCTCGATATCGGCAATTCGTGCCTCCATCTGAGCCTGCTCGTTTTTCGCATCGTCATACTCACTGTTCTCGGACAAGTCACCGTAAGAACGTGCAAGGGCAATTTTTTCTGCCATTTCTTTTCGTTTAGTGGTCTTTAAATAATCAAGCTCATCTTCCAATGCCTGTAAACCTTGTGCGGTAAGTAAAATTTCCTTTTGCATAAATTATTCCACCTTCTAAAATTAATCGTACGCACCGTATTTGCGGTACTTTCGTTTTACTGCTCTTGCTTCAGACAGTAAAGATACATATACATAGTTAATTATAGACATTTATACTCTTTGTGTCAAGGGGATTTTTAAAAGTTGCGGTAAAAAACATCTTTAAAAAATACGGAAAAAACAATCCTCTCCTTGATATCAATATCTTAGGAACTGTCAGAAAATAACTTGAACATTTATACTTGTCTAATTTGCCCTGTGTGTCGTTACAACACCTTGAAATACGTCAGTATTCCTGCAGTTCCTAACACAGAACAAATTATCCTGTGTCTAAATTGTTCAACTTATTTCCAAACAGTTCCTTACGCATTAAAAAGTGCGGTCGGACATTTAAGCCGACCGCAAAATTAAAGAGCGGATGACGGGGCTCGAACCCGCTACCTCCACCTTGGCAAGGTGGCGCTCTACCAGATGAGCTACATCCGCATTTGATGTTTATTTGGATTTCGTTTTATTTTTCACTGTCTTTCCTTGACTGCTTTATTATTATAACAGGTAAATTTATTTTTGTCAACACTTTTTTGAAATTTTTTGAAAAATTTTTAAAATCGGAACTTTTTACAAAATACACATAATTTCAAGTTTTATTTATGGTAGAATATTGATATAATGCGTGACTATGTGTATTGCCGATCTAAGAAAGAAAAGTGGTAAATCTTAATGTTATTAGTATAATAATAACAAGAGAAGTAAAATATTATGAGTTTTTAAATAGAAAATGGTATCTTGAAAAAATATACGGAATAAAAAGGTATTTCTTATATAACCGTTCCCGACGGTGTAACCGCTGTTGCCGATTCGGCTTTTGAAGATTGTGTGTATATAACAACGGTTATTCTCCCCCACGGAACAAAAACTATCGGCGATGAAGCTTTTTGTTTCTGCACAAATCTCCGTCACATAACTACCCCTGATACAGTTACATCAATAGGAAATAAAGCTTTTCTGAACTGCAATAAGCTTTCTTCCGTTGCAATCCCCGACAGCGTTGTAAGTATCGGCAGTCAGGTATTCGCAAGCTGTACGAAGTTCACCTCGGTTAATCAGCCCAAAATTCTTACGAAAATAAAAGACTTCTCTTTTAACTCCCTTAACAAAACATTAAAAATTCCGAACGGAGTTAGGCTCATTGACTATCATGCTTTTTATCGATAATTTCAAATTATAAAGAATCCCCGAACAAATGAGATTTACTCGTCTGTTCGGGGAAATTTTAATCTTCCTCTTCCTTATCCTTTCTGAGGGAAAAATCCGCAATTTTTTTCAGATTCTCGTACAGCTTATCCTTTAGCCTGTGAAGTTTATCTTCAAAATCCTCGTCGTTCTCATCAAGATTGCCCGAATCAAACTCATAGTCATTCATAACACGGTTAATCTGGTCGTAAAACTCCTCTTCGTCGGTTTCATCTATAAGATTTGCGTCTTCAGGTGAGGGCAGTTTAACAGGTTCGGTCATATTCTTCACGGCATTCTCGGTAATCTCCACCACTTTATAAGCCGAATCAGGGTTGTTAAGCCTTGCACAGCTTTCCTGCATTGAGATAAGTCTGTCGGGATATTTCAGCAGCTGATAGATAATCTCTGCTGCCGTGTTCTTCTTAATGCTTATAGCAAGGTTATTGTTGCATAAGTACTCCGTGTTGTCTGTTTCCTGACCGGGAATGCCCTTAAAAAGAGCCATAGGCAGACATGATGCAAGCGACTCCGTAACGGTAAGTCCGCCGGGTTTGGTGATGATAAGGTCGGAGATGTGCATATATTTATGAACTTCATCGGTGAAATAAATAAGCTTTGTTTTCTTGGTTATGTTGAGTTTCTCCTCTTTGCGGGAGGGTTCTTTCTCGTAATCGAAATTCGGCTGAGGGTCACCCACTCTCAAACTCTCATTGCACGAAAGAATGGAATTAAACGCATCGAAAAGCTTTTCGTTCTTTCCCGTGATAACGATAATCTGGAAGTCAAGCTCAATCTCGTTGATGTTCTCGTAGATTTTGAGAATATCGGTAACACCGAAGCTTCCTGCCATAATAAGAACGGTTTTGAGATTCGGGTCAAAGCCGAGTTCGGAAAGATGTTCGGCTTTCTGCTCGTCTTTCTCAAAGAAAATCGGCTGAATAGGAATTCCCACGGGATGGATAATATTTCTGTCAACGCCTAGCTTTTCAAGCTCGTCCACCATTTGAACGCTTGAAACGATATACTCGCTTACTCCTGCATTTACATAGGAGGTGTGAGAAGCAAAGTCGGTGATAATGGAAATCAAAGGAATATTTGTGACACCCTTTTCACGAAGTGCGGATCCCATAATGGACATAAACGGGTGAGTGGAAACTATAACATCGGGTTTAAACTCTGCAAGCAGAGGAATGAACTTCTTTGCATAATGTGAATTTGTTTTCTGAACAAGCTTGTAAACATTATTATCCGTATTTGAAGCACGGTAAAGCACACCGTAAACTCTTGGAAGCTTCATAGCGGAAAACTTGTAGCCGTCAACAACCATTTTATTGAAGTAATGATTGACATACTCCAAACCGTCAACTATTTTAACGACAGACTCACGGTCACGTTCTTTTATGACAGCTTCAAGAGCCTGAGCGGCACGCATATGACCTCCGCCTGTTTTTGCGGAAAGAATTAAAACTCTCATATAAAACTCCTTTTGGTGTCATAGTTTTTTTTGACACCGATTTTTTTGTATTATTGATAGTCATACTTTCAGTAAATACTTTTATTATACTATAAATCTTTTCCTATATTGCTAATTTTTTATTAATTTTTATTTTCACAAAAAATAAAAATTCCCGTATCAACCTAAAGCTGCGGTTAATACGGGGTTTTTAAATAAGGAACTGTTGGGAAATAAGTTGAACAATTTAGACGCAGGATAATTTGTTCTGTGTTAGGCACAACACCGCAGGAATACTGACGTATTTCAAGGACAGGGCAAATTAGACAAGTATAAATGTTCAAGTTATTTTCTGACAGTTCCTAAGTTGAACAATTTAGATAAGTATAAATGTTCAAGTTATTTTCTGACAGTTCCTAAGTTTAATCAAGCAAAAAATCAATCTTTTCATATCTCATACAGCTGAGAACAATGCTTATAATAGTAATCAAAAGTCCTGCTGCAATTCCGACATAGAACATTCTCTCACCGCCCGAAACTATCGCATACACACTCACATAAGTATACGGTGAAAGAGCCTTGAGAAGACTTAAAGATTTAGACAGCGACCCTATTAATCCGAAAATCACGGTAACCGTTACCACAACAGCCGAAATAGAAGATGCCTGCGAGCTGTTGTTCATAAATGTTGAAAGCAGGAATGCAATTGACAAGTAAACCAATTCCACAAGCAGGAATCCGGCAACTGCCAATAATATTTTACCCAGATACGACATTTTATTATTGGAATAAAGCACCGCAAGCGACACAAGCAGCACTATGATATTGTAGCAGAAAAGCGTAACAATCTGAGCAAAGAAGCTTGTCAGAACAGTGCATACTCTTGTTACGGGAAGAGAATAAATAAATGTGATATCTCCTCTTCCGCTTGCATTTGCGGACGCTCCGAGGTAGCTTGCATAAATGCAGCCGACTATAAGCATAATCTGAAGACAAACACCGATGTTCACTCCAAAATCCTTGAAGTCGGGCAGAGCCACGCTTTTATCCTCACCCGGAGAGGTCGGGAACGATGCAAGCATATCCCCCAGAAAATCGGGCAAACCCGCATTCAGAAGATTTGAAAACATTACTATTATCAAAATGAACAGACAAAGCGAAATAACCGACCAGATGAGAAAATTTTTCATTCTCGATTTTAAGTTGTAGCCTAACAGTGCAGGCGAAAAAAATCCATTCATTATTCTTCACCTCCGTTTTCCTGTTCAAGCTTCTTTTCATAGTATCTGACCAGTGCGTCACCCAAAGACGGCAGCGTAATTTGCAGGTCGTCAAGCTCGTAATGCGTAAGAGCCGCTATAAGGTCGTTTATATCCTTTTTGTAAAGGAATGAAATATATCCGTTGTCTTCCGTGATTTCGGTAATTTTGAAGAGTGTGTAAAGTGCGGATATATCGTCTTTTGTTTTTATGCTTACTCTTCTTGTGTCACTCTGCATAAGAACATTCTTTTCGGAAATTTCTAGCAGTGAGCCTTTTCTCATAATAGCAATTCTCGAACAAAGCTGCTGGAGCAAATCGATATTTCTGTCAGATACAACGACCGTTACACCCTCTTTGTTGAGGTCGAGAAGATAATGTGCAAGCTTATTTTTCGTGTCGCTGTCGAGTGCCGCAAAAGCGTTATCCATAATGACAATCTGGGGATTTCCCATAAGAGCAATTACAATAGCAATTTTCTTTCGGCAAGCCAGCGGCAGACTTCCCACACGTTTATTCTTGTCAACATTGAAATGCTTGCAAAGCGACATTATGGATTCGTGGTCGCTTATGCCTTTAATTTTAGCAGCGGTTTTCACCACATCAATGGCTTTCATAGTTTCGCAGTAGGTAGGATTTGAGGGCATATACCCGATTTTCTTTTTCCTATCGAGCGAAAGTGCCGCCGACCTCTGTCCAAGCACCGTAACCGAGCCGCTTGTAGGGCGAATAAAATCCATAATCAAATTTATGATTGTGCTTTTACCGCTTTTTTTCGGACCGGCAATTCCAAAAAAATCCCCTTTGTTAATAACAAAAGTTGTAGCACCCAGTGCAGGACGCTTTGTATAATATTTTGAAGCTTTATCAAGGGTTATAATAGCCACATAGAACTCCCTTTCTTAGAACTGATTAGTGAATCTTTTTATGTAAAATCTCACTACTGTAAATTATACTTAATTTCGGTAAATTTTTCAACTGATTTTAATAATTTATTTTTGAATTTTTTATGCGCAAAATGAATGTGAGAATGTCTTATCGAAGGTTGGGTAAAAATTGCAAAAATCATATTGCCGAATTCTTAAAAATGTGACTTAATGGTAAATTTTCCTAAAATTACAAAGTTGTAATTTCAATGTTCTTTACAAACACTAAATAAAGGAGTATCATTATTATGTATCCTAAACTGTTTTTTATTATCCGAAAGAGGTGTAAAAATTTTCCGTAAGTTGGAAAATTTTTATATCTAGGGTACGATTTAAAAATTCCCGATTAAAGTTTAGGAACTGTCAGAAAATAACTTGAACATTTATACTTGTCTAATTTGCCCTGTGTGTCGTTACAACACCTTGAAATACGTCAGTATTCCTGCGGTG
>CACWTQ010000026.1 GCA_902763835.1 uncultured Ruminococcus sp.
TAAATATTACGAATTATAGTAAAACTTTCAATGTGTGCTGTTGCCTGTCGGTGCATACCGACCCCGACCGAGGTTTGATTTTAGTCGGAAGTTTTAGGACAAGCCTATAAATTTAGGCTTGTCCTTTTTGCATTTGCATAGCCTAATAATTGCACATTGCAAATTGTAAATTTGTTTATCTAAAACTGTGTTGACATAACCCCTGTAAAAATGTTAAAATTAACTAAATACAATATTTGAAATTTCAGGAGGAATTTACTATGCCGCAATGGTTAAACAATTCGGTTTTTTATCAGGTCTATCCACAGTCGTTCTGTGATTCAAACGGTGACGGAATAGGCGATTTGCAGGGTCTTATCTCAAAGCTCGATTACATCAAGGATTTGGGTTGTAACGCTATCTGGCTCAACCCCGTGTATGATTCTCCGTTTATGGACGCAGGCTACGATGTCCGTGATTACTACAAAATCGCTCCACGCTACGGCACGAACGATGACGCAAAGCAGCTTTTTGAAGAGGTTCACAAACGTGGTATGAAGCTCCTTATGGACTTAGTTCCGGGTCATACTTCCGACACAAACGACTGGTTTACTCAAAGCAAACAGCCGCTCAAGAACGAACTCTCCAACCGCTACATCTGGACTGACACCGTGTGGGAAGCTCCGCCGCAGTACCGTTTGCAGTGCGGAATAACTGACCGTGACGGTAACTATCTCGTGAATTATTTCTCTTCGCAGCCTGCTTTGAATTACGGCTTTTATGAGGTAACCCACCCTAACTGGCAGCTGCCTGTCAATCACCCCGACTGTTTGAGGACTGTTCAAGCCATTAAAGATGTTATGCGTTTCTGGCTTGATATGGGCTGTGACGGTTTCCGTGTTGATATGGCGGATTCGCTTGTCAAGAATGATGACGATAAAATCGCCACCGCCGCTATTTGGGCAGGTGTCCGTGAAATGATGGATAAGGACTACCCCGAATGTGCTTTGGTGTCGGAATGGTGTCACCCGATTCGTGCTATCAACAAAGGCGGTTTTCATGCGGACTTTTATCTTGACCACAGAGGAAACGGCTACTCAACCGCTTTCAGATATTTCAACTACGAAACAGGCGAACAGGAGAGCTTTTTCAGCAAAGAGGGCAAGGGCGATATAATGACTCTCGTTAATGAATTTACGAAAAATTATGCCGCTACAAAGGATAACGGTTACATAAGCTTTTTCACGTGCAATCACGACAACCCGAGAATGTCCGCTTGGTATGACGAATTGGAACTTAAAATCAACTTCTGTACTATCTTCACGCTTCCGGGTGTGCCGTTCCTTTACTACGGCGACGAAATCGGTATGAGATATATGTCGGAGCTTACAAGCAAGGAGGGCGGTTTCAGCCGCACAGGCTCTCGTACTCCCATGCAGTGGACTAACGGAAAGAACAAGGGATTTTCAACCGCCGACGAGGATAAGCTTTACCTGCCCGTTGACAGCCGTGAGAATGCCCCGACCGTTGAAAGTCAGCAGAGTGACAAGAACTCACTTTACAATACGGTTAAGGATATCATCAGAATTCGAAAGGAGAACCCGGATCTCTGCGGCAACGGTGATTTTGAGGTGCTGTATGCGGAGGAGAAGAAATATCCGTTTATTTTCAGAAGAGGGGCTTTTGTGATTGCGGTTAATCCGAGTGCAAATGCGGTGACAGTACCGTTTGCGTTTGACGTGAAAGAGGTTGTGTATTCTATCGGCAATGCAGAGTTTTCGGACGGAAATATTACACTCGGTGAACAAAGTTATTACTTGCTTAAAATTATTTAATTATACAAGGATAGTTGTTTTTGACTTGATTTTATGTACCCTACCTTAAGGAACTGTCAGAAAATAACTTGAACATTTATACTTGTCTAAATTGCCCTGTGTGTCGTTACAACACCTTGAAATACGTCAGTATTCCTGCGGTGTTGTGCCTAACACAGAACAAATTATCCTGCGTCTAAATTGTTCAATTTCAGTATTCCTGCGGTGTTGTGCCTAACACAGAACAAATTATCCTGCGTCTAAATTGTTCAATTTATTTCCCAACAGTTCCTAAGTTTAAATCATTAGATTAATTATTGGTCGGGTACATAAAGCGAGATTTAAACAAACTGTGTTTATGTGTAAAAAAGGAGATTGTGATGCGAGAAGATATTTGTACCATACCGATTAACGATGTGTTTCTGCCGAAAGACGGCTGTCCGCTGTGCCGAATGCGTGATATGCTTGAGGAGCGTTCCACCGTGTACATAACGGGTGCGGCTATGATGGAACCCGATGTCAGAATAAAAACAAACGAGAAAGGCTTCTGTCACCGCCATTTTTCTATGATGTTGAAATGCGGCACAAGACTTTCAAACGCTCTTATCCTTGAAAGTCATCTCGATAAGCTAAGAACGGAGTTTATTCCCAAAGACGTTAAGGGCAAACCCGACAAAAAGAAAATCGCTGCTGTTCGTGCAATGCAGAAAAGCTGTTTTGTATGCGAGCAGGTCGAATGGGGTATGGGTCATATGTATCAGACGATTTTCAGCAGCTATGCAACCGACAGCGAATTTAAAGCACTCTACAACAGTCAGCAGTTTATTTGTATGGAACATTATGCAGATTTGATGACGGCAGCGGCTAACAAGGGTATTCCGTCAAAGGTGCTGCCCGAATTTTACAGCGATACGTCAAAGCTTGCAGGAGGATATCTTGAGGTTCTGAAAAGTGATATCACGCATTTCTGTTCGATGTTCGACTACAGAAGCAAGGGGCAGGACTGGGGCAACTCAAAGGACGCAATCGAACGTTCGATTGAGTTCCTAACCTCCGAACGTATTGAGAAAGAAGACGGCAAAGAATGATTATTGAAAACATTAAAGATTTTGATTTGGCTCAAACACTTGACTGCGGTCAGGCTTTCCGCTGGAAAGAACAAGCGGACGGCTCGTTTAAGGGTGTCGCATACGGAAAAATTATCACGTTCCGAAAGGACGGCGACAGTATAGTGATTGACGGTGCAAGCGAAGAGGATTTTAACAACATCTGGAAAAATTACCTTGATTTAGACCTTGACTACGGCAATATCAAAGCAGAGCTTTCAAAGCTTCACCCGACTTTAGCCAAGGCGGCGGAGTTCGCTCCGGGTATCAGAATTCTGAATCAAGAGCCGTGGGAGGCTTTGTGTTCGTTTATCATATCTCAGAATAATAATATTCCAAGGATTAAGGGCATTGTCGAGAGATTGTGTCAAAATTTCGGTGAGCAAATAGAGGACGATTTTTATACATTTCCCGGTGCGGATAAAATAGCTGCTCTATCACCCGAGGACTTAGCACCTATCAGGGCAGGCTTTCGTGCGAGGTACATAATTGACGGTGCAGCTAAAGTTGCGAGCGGTGAGATTGACCTTGAAAAGATTCGCAAAACAGAGATTGATGAAGCAAGAAAAGAGCTTATGAAAATTACGGGGGTCGGTGTAAAGGTTGCGGATTGTACATTGCTGTACGGTCTGCACAGGCTTGACTGCTTTCCGCTTGACGTGTGGATGAAAAGGGCAATGTCAACGCTGTTTCCAGATATGAAGCCGAGCGACTTCGGAGAGTACGGCGGTATTGCACAGCAGTATATTTTTCATTACAGCCGTATGCACCCGGAGTTGTTTGAAGAGTAAAGTTTTGCAATACTTATGCGTAGTACCTTTACTCCGTTCGGTGTATAACTTTTCATATCGGTGCATATAATTTTACAGAATTGTTCAAATTGCGACAACAATAATTTTTTATTTGTTGATTTTAACGGTATACTTTTTTATAAAAATCGGATATAATAATAGTAACAGGATATGTGATTATCTTGTGTTCACCGTTGAAGCATTCTTCTTTGTTGTATGAGTTGGTGCAGAGGTGCCGGAAAGGTTTACGGTGACCCCGTTTGCAACTATGTCTTTAAGGCAAAAAAACCGTTTAGTTTATATTATAGCAGCAGGGCACTTCGGTTATACCGAGGTGTCCTTTATTAGTACGAGGCGGTTATGGCAACAATAAGGGACTGTGCAATCTTGTATCAGGGATTGTTAAAGAAAAAATACAAATTCACACTTGAAAATAATATAAGTTTTACATTGGAATTTTCACCGGCATATTTTTATCACCTTTTAGGATTGGAAAAGTTGACCGATATTACACAGCTTAGGAACGTAAGTCCGAGCAAAGTGTATAAAGATATTATAAGTGGTAAAATTGCACATAGTACCATACAAAAGAGCAAGCACTTTGAATTGATTAGTGACAGGATACAATATTTTGAAAATCTTCCCGAATTAGTGTATTTTGATAAAAGCAATAAAATTATTATCGACTTTGATAAAGATAAACTTGATTTTAATTCGCTGCTCAAAAATACCAAATATATTTTATACAAGCGTTTTGACATAAAATACATACATTTGACTATAGGAAGCAAATTAACTCTATATCCCGAAACATTCATTGTTGAACCGGGAAGTACATACATTTCCGAACAAACATTGTTAGATATATTAAGTATTGATATAATTGAACGGCAGTCGGCAAAAAGCAAATAACGAAAATAAGACTATAAGAGTGAAGATAATCGGTTTTTATACATAAAAAAGGAGTGACCATTGTGGCGGACATAGCTTGGTTAAAGAAAAATTCACCGTATTGCAACGGCAAATGGAACAAGGATTTTTTATATGAATATCTGGTTGCAAGCTGTTATAAAGATACAAAAAATTATGTAACGAAATACCTTGAAAAGTATTTAAACAATGAAGCTTTAGCCGATATGCTGTTTTCGTTTTTGCTTGACGATGATTACGACGGCTCGGATTCTCAAATAGGAGCAGCTTGGTTTCTCGGAAAGTTTGACAGAAATGTTCTGAAAAAGAAAAAGGAACTGCTGATAAAGGCTCAGGAAAATGAGGTTTTATGGAAACGTCCTTTCGGAGAAAATGAAGATTTATCGTGGTTATAATTTTATGGTTGCAAAAATTCCCGGAATGTGGTATTATATTATAAATATACTAATTTAGTATGATTTAATAGACATTTGGGAGAGAATAAAATATGAACACGAAAATCATAGATTTAATCAATGGCGAAAAGCCCACACTTTCTATGGAGGTTTTTCCGCCGAAGACAAGCGATAAATTCGAGAGTATCAAGCACGCAACAGAGCAGATTGCCGCCCTCAAACCCGACTTTATGAGCGTAACCTACGGTGCAGGCGGCGGAACATCTAAGTTTACTGCCGATATCGCCGAGAACATTCAGAACAACTACGGTGTGCCTACACTTGCACATCTCACCTGTGTAAGCTCCGACAAGAACAAAATCGACACTGTTGTTGAAAACCTGAAAGCAAAGGGCATTGCCAATATCCTTGCACTCCGTGGAGATATCCCCGAGGGGTTCGACCGTTCAAAGTGCCACTACAACTATGCGAGCGAGCTTATTGACGAGATTAAGACTCACGGTGAATTTTGTATCGGCGGTGCTTGTTATCCCGAAACTCACCCGGAGAGTGAGAATTCAATCGAGGATATAAAGAATCTGAAAAACAAGGTAGATAAGGGTTGTCAGTTCCTTACTACTCAGATGTTCTTTGACAACAATATACTGTACAACTTTTTGTACAGAGTGAGAGAAGCAGGTATCACCGTGCCTGTTGTTGCAGGAATTATGCCCGTAACAAATGCGGCTCAGATAAAGAGGATTATGTCTATTTCGGGTTCGGCACTTCCTCAGAGGTTTATCAAAATCGTTGACCGCTACGGAGATAGACCCGAAGCTATGAAGCAGGCAGGAATTATTTTTGCGTCGGAGCAAATTATTGATTTGTATGCGAACGGAATTAATGCTGTTCATATTTACACAATGAACAAACCCGAAGTGGCTAAGGCTATTATGGATAATATATCGTATATAATTAGGTAAGTTGATAATATGTCGGATTTTACGGTAGAGTTGAAAATTGCCGAAAAAGGCGAAGTTAAAACAGTTCGTGACGAAGCTGTTCGTTACCTCGGATATAAAAAAGTTACCCCCGATGAAAATGTTTTAAATCTTATCGGAGAATGTGAAACGGAGCTTTTGAATGCGGTGCAGGCTCGTGTCTGCTATGCGAAAACAGATATTAAATTTCTCGGTGAGAATGTTGTTGATATTGGTTTCGGTGAAGTTCACAGCAAAAATCTGTACAGACATTTGCAAGGCTGTCACGGTGTTATTCTGTTCGCCGCCACTATCGGTATATGTGTTGACAGACTAATTGCAAAGTACAACAGAATAAAGCCTGTAAAGGGTGTGATTTTAGATGCCCTCGGCTCCTCTGCGATTGAGTATTGGTGCGACGTGGCGGAGCTTAAAATCACCGCCGGTGAAGAAAAACATTGTTCAAGGTTCAGTGCAGGCTACGGCGACTTTTCGCTTGAACATCAGAGGGATTTTGTGAGATGTCTTGACGTTATGAGAAAACTCGGGATTACACTTTCGGATTCTCTTCTGATGACACCGACAAAATCCGTAACGGCGGTTATCGGACTGGGAGGAAACGCCCGAACCTGCGGAAACAAGTGTATGAGCTGTAATAACAGGAATTGTATTTATAGGGAATGATTCAATGAATATTTTAAAAAAAATAAAAACCTCAATTACCTACTTTGACGGCGGTATGGGTACTATGCTCCAGGAAAGAGGTCTTGCCCCGGGTGAGCTTCCCGAACTGTGGAATATCTCTCACCGTGATGTTATAATCGACATTCACCGCCAATATTACGCAAGCGGCTGCAACATTCTGAAAGCGAACACTTTCGGAGCAAACCGTCTTAAATTTCCGAATCTTGAAGAGATTATAACCGCTGCAATTGACAACGCAAAAGAAGCCCGTTCGGAGTTTGACGGCGACAGATATATTGCCTATGATATCGGCTCTCTGGGTAAAATGCTCAAACCCTTGGGCGACCTCGATTTTGAAGACGCTGTTTCGCTTTTTGCGGACGGTATAAAGATAGCCGCAAAGTGCGGAGTTGATTTGATTCTGATTGAAACAATGAACGATTCCTACGAAACTAAAGCGGCTGTTCTTGCGGCAAAGGAAAACAGCGACCTGCCGATTTTCGTAACGTGTGTATATGACGAAAACGCAAAGCTTATGACAGGTGCAGACCCTGCCGCTATGGTTGCAATGCTTGAGGGTTTGGGTGTTGACGCAGTAGGTATGAACTGTTCGCTGGGTCCCGAACAAATGGTCAAAATTGTTCCGAAAATCGTAAGTGAAGCGAGCATTCCCGTGATTGTAAATCCGAATGCAGGTTTGCCGAAAAGTGTAAACGGTAAAACGGTTTATGATGTAGACGCAGAAATGTTTTCAAATATTATGGTTGACATAGTAAACGAGGGTGCAACCATTATAGGCGGCTGCTGCGGAACTACCCCCGAATTCATCAGAAAGACTGTTCAAAAAACAAAGGATTTGCCATTTAAGCTTCCCGAAAAGAAAAATCATACGGTTGTTTCGTCTTATACTCACGCTGTGAAAATAGGACACGTTCCCATTCTGATTGGCGAGAGAATCAACCCTACGGGTAAATCTAAATTCAAACAGGCTCTCCGTGACAATAATCTTGACTATATCCTGAACGAGGGAATAACTCAGCAGGACGCAGGGGCTGATATTCTCGATGTTAATGTCGGTCTGCCCGAGATTGACGAGGTTCAAATGATGATTAATGTTGTAACCGAATTGCAGGCTGTCAGTGACCTGCCGTTACAGCTTGACACGGTAGACCCTATCGCTATGGAAAAATCTATGCGAATCTATAACGGTAAACCGCTTGTGAACTCCGTCAACGGCAAGCCCGAAAGTATGAATGCGATTTTTCCGCTTGTAAAAAAATACGGCGGTGTGGTTATAGCCTTGACTATCGGTAAAAAAGGTATTCCCGAAACGGCAGAGGGCAGATACGAAATTGCAAAAAATATCATTGAAGAAGCCGAACGTTACGGCATTGACCGCTGTCAGATTGTGGTTGACCCTCTTGCAATGACGATTTCTTCCGATACAACCAGTGCAAACGTCACACTTGACAGTATTAAAATCATTGAGGAAAGACTTGGTGTTCATACAAGTCTAGGTATCTCTAATATTTCGTTCGGATTGCCTAACAGGGATTTCGTCACATCAACATTCTTTGCTATCGCTATGCAGAACGGTCTTGACTGTGCGATTATGAATCCGTTCTCCTTTGAAATGATGAAGATTTACCACTGCTATAAGGCTCTTAAAAATATGGACGAAAACTGTGTGGAGTATATCAACTATGCGTCGGATATTACCGCACAAAGCGTGACAACAAACACCGCAAAGGCTGCCGACAATTCAGCCGATACCGCCGACCCGTTGAAACACGCTATCATTAAAGGATTGAAAGAAAAAGCCGGTGCGATTGCCGCACAGCTTGTCAAAGAGGTTGACCCACTTGTTGTTGTAAACGAACAGATTATCCCGGCTCTTGATACAGTGGGTAAAGGATTCGAGGAAAAGACGGTGTTTCTTCCTCAGCTTCTTATGAGTGCGGACGCAGCAAAAGCGGCTTTTGAATCGGTTAAGGCTGCTTTGAGCAATACCGACCAGCCGAGCAAGGGTACAATTATTCTTGCAACCGTAAAGGGAGATATTCACGATATCGGGAAAAACATAGTAAAGGTACTTTTGAGCAATTACGGTTTTGATGTAATTGATTTGGGTAAAGATGTACCGCCCGAAGCCGTGAGGGATTGTGCGGTTGAGAATAATATTAAGCTTGTCGGACTTAGTGCTTTGATGACTACGACTGTGCCGTCAATGGAGGAAACAATTAAACTTCTGAGAGAAGCCGGACTTGATACTAAGGTTGTAGTCGGAGGTGCGGTGCTGACACAGGAGTATGCGGATATGATAGGTGCGGATTATTATGCGAAAGACGCTATGGAAACCGTGAGATATGCAGAGGAAATTTTCGGATAAAAAAAGTCGTAAAGAGGCGAAGCTTGTTAAAGTTTGGTCAAGCTTTTCAAAGCTTGCGGGCGACGGAACACCCCAAGAAGCTGAGCCGTAGGCGAAAGCTGATTGGCAGGTGTTCCTAGTGGTCTTGCACCATTCAGGGGCAGAGCCCTGCTCGCTGACAAAAGGAGCATGCAAAGAAAAGCAAACTACCCTCAGCGAAATTAAATAAACTTTTTTTTAAAGCAACCCCTAAGGAACTGTTTGGAAATAAGTTGAACAATTTAGACAAGTATAAATGTTCAAGTTATTTTCTGACAGTTCCTAAGTCTACAAATAACTATCTTCACGTGCGAAAAAAAACAAAAATTGGTATAGACAAATTGATTGATTTTGTGTATAATAAAATTTGGACTAATTATTTACTTAAACTTTAGTTAAAGAAAGGAATGCAATGATATGGAGAATTTAAAAAAGCTTACGGCATTTTCTCTTGCTGTGGCAATGCTTGCTGCTTTTTCAGGCTGCGGAGATCAGACTTGGTCATACAGAACCAAGGACGTTTCTCTTTCGGCAGGCACTTACATTTTTAATCTTATGAACGGTTATTATGAAGCTTACGGTATGGTCGATACTCCCGATGAGGTTGACGATATCCTTAAAGAAGAGGTTACCGACAGCGACGACGACGTTACAAAAACAGTTGAGCAGTTCGCTCTTGACAGTGCCGATGAGGATACTTTGAAAATGGTAGCGGTTGAGGATATTTTCAAAAAAAATAACCTTAAGCTTGACACCGATGATACGGCACTCAGCGAGATGTATGTGGGTCAGGTATGGAGTACTATGAAGCAAACCTGCGAGGAGTACGGAATTTCCGAGGAAAGCTTTAACTACTGTTACGTTGAAGCTCCCGCAAAGTCGGAAAAGGTTTTTGAGTTCCTTTACGGCAAAGGCGGCTCGGAAGCTGTTTCGGACGATGCTCTTATCGAGTACTATAAGGATAAATACACAGGCTATGCTTATTTCAGTCTTAGTATGACGGATCACGACGACGAGGGCAACGCTGTTTCCAAGAGCGACAATGAAATTAAAAAGGCAGAGGAGAATTTCAAGGCTTATGCCGATATGATTAACAATGACAAGAAGAATTACAAGGACGCTGTTCTTAAGTATACGGAAGATTACAGTCTTTCCTCCGACCCCACATATTCGGGTTCTTATAACAAGGAAGAAAGCAACCTTGCAGAGGACGTTACAGCTTCTCTTGATAATCTCGGTGAGGGTCAGGCTGAGTTTGTAAAATCGGGTGAGGGTGAAGACGCTATCTATTATCTGGTTTACAAGCCTGTTACTGATGATATTATCGATTTTCTCGCTGATGAAGACGATGATTCCGCAGATACTGTAGAAACTACCGATACCGCTTCGGCAGAAACAGAAATTTATGACCTTAAAACAGGTTACTCACGCAGCTCGCTTCTTGAGGAAATGAAAAGCGATGATTTTGCGGATTACCTTAAGAATTATGCTTCGGGAATAGGTGTTGAAAAGAATCCTGCCGTTGTTGATAAGTTTAAGCCTAAGCTGTTTGTAAAAGATGATGACGAAGATTAATGATATCTTTTGAAACGGGTGATTGATTATGTCAAAGAAACTTAAAATTTTAAGTGTTGTTTCAGCATTGTGTCTTCTTGGTTCGGCAGCCTGCTTTTCAGGCTATGCCGTTGAGCTTGCCAACAGTCCGTCCGGAGAGGATTACACGGGGAATGACGGCGTTTATACAGACCCCGGTACAACCTATGTAGATCCGGGTACAACGTATACAGACCCCGGCACGACCTATGTAGATCCGGGTACTACAACGTACACCGACCCCGGTACAACCTATGTAGATCCGGGTACGACGTATACCGACCCCGGTACTACAACGTACACCGACCCGGGTACTACAACGTATACAGACCCGGGATATACGGTATCAACCTACACCGACCCCGGAACAACTTATACAGACCCGTCATATTACAACAATACTACTACCAATGTTGTAACTGACAACACTTATCAAACATATAATTACGACAATTACACCTACTACAACACAACAAGCTATTATTTTGATTATACCCCTCAGTATAATCAGTATGTTGCGAATACGTATCAGGCAAAGTATGACGATAACTATTACTATGTTCCGTCATATACAGCTCCCGAAGAAAGTCTTATTGAAATAGACAGCAAAGAAGTGGATACAGACGAGCTTACCAAAGATGACTGGAACAAAATTATGCTTGCTCTTTCCGACGGTGATGTTGCCCAAAGCGACACGCAGACGTTTAACTTCATAAAAAATAACGTTGAAGAGGGAGATACTTCCGTTGATTGGATGCTGTACCTTGGAATCGTACTTATTTTTATGGCGGTACTTACGGTGGCGTTTGTTGTAATTACAACTAATAAGGCTAATGATAAATTGAATTTTGCATAATGAATTTTGCTCCTCTTTGAAAATTACTTCCGAAGAGGAGTTTTTTAGAGCCTGTTTAAAATGCAGTCATTGAAATATAATGACTGCATTTTTTACACATTGTTCACTTTAAATTCATTACTTAAGAAAAACTTTATGAGAAAATAAAATCACAGTATTATTTCATAATCGCCAAAATAAGACCATAAATTACTCCCGCAAGTGTTCCGTAAACTATAACCGGTCCTGCTATTGTGAACATCTTTGCTCCCAATCCGAGTATGAAGCCTTCCGACTTGAATTCGATTGCCGGAGCAGCTACGGAGTTGGCAAATCCCGTTATGGGCACTAACGTTCCTGCACCTGCGTGTTTGGCGATTTTACTGTATATGTTGAGTGCGGTTAAAAGTACGCCGATGAAAACAAGCGTTACAGATGTCCAGGTTCGTGCGTTTGTTTCGTCTGCTCCGAAATACATATACAGCTGTGTGAAGCTTTCACCTATAACACATATTATTCCCCCGACAATAAATGCCCAGAAGCAGTTTCTAAACAGCTTGCTGTCGGGTGATTTTTCCTGTGTGAGCTTTTCATATTCTTTTTGTGATATTTCCATTTTAATACCTCTCTGTTTTTGAGTGTATTGATATTTTTCCCATTTAGAGCGGAAATATACACTAATCAGGCGGTTTGTTTTGCCATACCGCACAACGGATTTGGCATTTTTATCAAGTATTTAAAACAAACTGTAAAATTAAAAAAATTCTGCATTCAACGCTTTATTTTGCGGAAAAATTGTTGTATAATATATAGTGGTTTGTAGAATACAGTCGTTTGGAGGTGTCGGATTGGAAATTTATCTCGATAACAGTGCAACAACCAAAATTTGTCCCGAAGCTGCCGAAAAAATGATTTATGTTATAAACAACATTTACGGCAATCCGTCTTCACTTCATTCAAAGGGTCTGGAAGCCGAACACGAGCTTAATTATGCCCGAAAGGCTGTTGCGGATTCATTGGGTGTTGATGCCAGGGAAATCTTCTTTACAAGCGGAGGCACGGAAGCGAACAATCTCGCTGTGTTCGGTGCGGCTCGTGCAAAGAAAAGACTTGGCAATAAAATAGTCACAACGGCGGTTGAGCATTCGTCCGTGTATGAAAGCTGTAAGGCTCTTGAAGCAGAGGGCTTTGAGGTGGAGTATATTACTCCCGAACAAAAAGGTGAAATTTCGGAGGAACAGCTTTATAATGTGATTGATGAAAATACTGTTCTTGTATCAATAATGATTGTGAATAATGAAACAGGTGCGATATTCCCCGTAAACTCTTTAAGGAAAATTGTCAAGGAGAAAAAATCCCCTGCATTTATTCACTGCGATGCAGTTCAGGCTTACGGTAAAATTCCTCTGAAACCGTACAAAATCGACTGCGATCTTCTTACGGTGTCGGCTCATAAAATTCACGGTTCTAAGGGTTCGGGTGCTTTGTTCGTTAAAAAAGGTACTCACATAAAACCTATAATTTACGGCGGCGAACAGGAAAAGAAAATTCGCCCCGGCACGGAAGCACTTCCGCTTATCTGCGGATTTGGTGCGGCAGCCGAGAATATCGGCAGCATTGAAGAGAACTATATGAGAATGTTTAATCTCAGAAATTATACTGCCGGAAAGCTTTTGAAAATTGCAGGCATTACGATTAATTCTCCGGCTAATTCATTGCCGTATATTCTGAATATTTCGGCGGTGGGTGTGAGAAGTGAAACTATGCTCCACTTTCTGGAGAAGAAAAATATCTATATTTCAAGCGGTTCTGCTTGTGCAAAGGGCAAGAAGAGCCACGTTCTCTCCGCAATGAATATGCCGGCGGAAAGAATTGACTCCGCATTGCGTATAAGCTTTTCAAAGAATTCTTCGGAGGAAGAGGTTGAAGAGCTTGTAAAGGCGATTGAAGAGGGTATGAATATATTGGTTAAATCAAAAATTTAAAATAAATTTATTATAAGTGGTAACTATTATGAAAAACGAATATAATAACGAGAAAGTCACGAATATTTCGCAGTTTGCATTTGCAGCTCCCGAGGAGTACAAAAGTATGTTCGTGACAGACGCTCCGAAAAGAAAAGAAATTATACTTGCCAAAATAGGTGAGGTTGCCTTAAAGGGTCTTAACAGAAAGAACTTTGAGGACTTGCTCATTAAGAACATTAAGAAAAAAATTCATAAGCTGGGACGTTTTGAGGTTGTATCCTCACAGTCCACTATCCGAATAACTCCGCTTGACGATTCTGTCGATATGGACGAAGTTTCCGATAAAGTTTCAAAGGTTTTCGGAATTGTTACGTTTTCGAGAGCCTGCGTTACCGAAAAGGATATCGAGGATATCAAGGCGGCGGCAGTCGAGTATTTAAAGCCGATTTTCGATAAAAATATATCTTTCAAGGTTGAGTCAAAACGTTCGGATAAAAAGTTTCCTTACGGCTCGCCCGAAATTTCAAAAATTGTCGGCGGTCACCTTGCCGATACGTTCCCTAATGTTACGGTGGACGTGCATAACCCCGATGTCACAGTGACGGTTGAGGTAAGAGATTTTGCGGCATACGTTCACGCAAGCGTTGAAGAGGGTGCAGGCGGTCTGCCCGTAGGCTGCGGAGGAAAGGCGGCTATATTAATCAGCGGCGGCATTGACAGTCCCGTGGCGTCTTATATGATGGCTAAAAGAGGAATAGAGCTTACTGCCGTACATTTTGCAAGTCCGCCTTATACAAGCGACAGAGCCGAAGAAAAGGTTCGTGATTTGCTTGAAATAGTTTCCGACTATGCAGGAAGTATGGATATGTACACAGTTCCGTTTACAAAGATTCAGGAGGAAATTCAGAAGAATTGTCCCGAGGAACTGTTTACAATTATTATGCGTCGTCTTATGATGAACATTGCACAGAGGATAGCCGATAAGGTCGGCTGTCAGGCACTTATAACGGGCGAAAGTCTGGGTCAGGTTGCAAGTCAGACAATAGGTGCGTTGGCTTGTACCGACGAAGTTGCCGATATTCCTGTTTTCCGACCGCTAATCGGAATGGATAAAAAAGACATCATTGCGATTTCGCATAAGATTAATACATTTGAAACCTCGTGTTTGCCCTATGAGGACTGCTGCACAGTGTTTACACCTCGTCACCCGAGAACAAAGCCAAAGCTTGATTTGGTAAGAAAAGCCGAAGCCAAGATTGATTGGGAAGATATGATTAACGAAGCAGTTGAGAACGCTAAAATAACAAAAATAATTCGTAATGCGTAATCCGAAAAGAAATTTCTTGATTGCAAACAATATCAACATATTTATAAAACCGACTGTCGGTCGGGTTCGTGAAGCAAGGTCAAAAAAGAACTGTCTTCACGTGCGAAAAAAAGGAGGTTTATAGTGAATTGAAAGCGGAAATTTATTCTGTGGTAGATAAATCTTTCAAACCAGCATCTCTTGATAAAAAGATGAATTGGGTAACTAATCATCTCAGAGAGGCCGATATTGAAATTCTCTACAAAACTGATTTGGAAGCAGATAAAATAAAACTGCTCGAAGCACTTCGTCAGAGCTATTCCGTGGACGAGGGTATTCAGCTTATTATTATTGCAAATGCCCTCGACGGCACTTCAGACTGCGATACACTTAAGCTCTTCAAAAAGCTTTGTCCCAAACATACCGAAAACGCCGAAAATGCCGAGTATGATGAGGATAACGGCGATGAAAATATTTCCGATTACAAGGATAAGGGCGACCTTGAAAATCTTGCTACCGAGTTTGAAGCGGACGACAGCAAGAAAAAGAAAACTTCAACCCAAACAGCTAAACGCAAGGTTGTAAACGAAATTTGGTCTACAGGCGATTTGGGCAAAGGCTATGAGGGCTGCTTCATTCTTTATGACAATAAAATGGTTCTCGCTTTACCGAAAGAGTCTTTGGCTAAGGTTTCAACTGCCGAGCTGATTATTGCAGGTGCTAAAAAAGCAACCTCGGCAAGAGGTATAACTACGGGAAATATCGTGAGTGGAAAAGTTTCCGATCACTTTGATTATTACTCAATCGCACAGGATAAGGAAGAGGTCAAAAAGAAGAAAGGCTTCTTTGCAAGTATTTTCCCGTCCAAGGGCGATAAACCTCTTGAAGTGGTCAGAAAAGTTGTGCTTATGATAGCGTCCGTTACGTTCATTATTACGGCTATCGTTTTGTGTAAGCTGCTCTTTGTTGAGCCGGCACAGGTTGAAGAAGATTTTGATGTGCTTAGAAAAATTGCTCACTCGGTAAAAGTAAACAGTGATACCGATCAAATAGATTCCGACGGTGAGCCTGCCGAAAAGCTTGACAGATTCGCACAGCTTAAGGCTATCAACCCCGAGATTGTAGGCTGGATTTATATTCCTAATACAACATATATAGATTATCCCGTTCTGGATCACGATGGCGACGGACCTTATTCACAGTACTATCTGCACCGTGATTATAAGGGTAACCCCTCAAGCTACGGCTCGATTTTCCTTGATTACAGAAGTGAAAACAGCGTTAATTCCAAGAACGTAATACTTCACGGTCATAATATGGATAACGGTATGGTGTTCCACCAGCTGCTCAGTTATTCCAATCTTTCATTCTATCAGAGTACACCGGTCATTCAGTTCGATACTCCCGACTTTGATGCAGACTGGAAGATTATATCCGTATTCAAAACCAACACTGTCACATCTCAGGGCGAGTTCTTCAATTACCTCAGAGGTGAGTTTGAGAACGATACGGAGTTTATGGATTTCGTATATAATATTATGGAGCGTTCGATAATCGATACGGGTGTTACTGTAAACGAGGACGACCAACTTCTTACACTTTCAACTTGTTCGTATGAGTTCAACAATTTTAGAACTGTAATTGTTGCGAGAAGAGTTAGAAAGGGCGAGGATTCCAAGGTTGATGTTTCAAAAGCGAAGCTTAATCCCGATGCAGTATGGCCGCAGTGCTACTATGCAAAGAACGGCGGTCAGAGAAAAGAGCTTACCGACTTTATTACAGCAAGCAGAGCAGGCGACACACCGTGGTATGACGGTGACTACAAGCTTGACAAGAAAGACATAAGAAAGGACGACACCGATTCCGAAACCGGCACCGAAGACGAAGAGAAGAAAGCTGAAGAGGAACGCATAAAGCAGGAAGAAGAGGAACGTCAGAAGCAGGAAGAGGAAGAGCGTCAGCGTCAGGAAGAAGAGGAACGTCAGCGTCAGGAAGAGGAAGAACGTCAGAAGCAGGAGGAAGAGGAACGCAAGAAGCAGGAAGAGGAAGAGCGTAAGAAACAGGAAGAAGAGGAACGCAAACGTCAGGAAGAGGAAGAACGTCAGCGTCAGGAAGAGGAAGAGCGTCAGCGTCAGGAAGAAGAGGAGCGTCAGAGGCAGGAAGAAGAAGAACGTCAGCGACAGGAAGAAGAGGAACGCCGCAGACAGGAAGAGGAAGCCGCAAGACAGCAGAGCGAACTTGAAGATCAATCCTACGAACCTGAGGAAGCTAACACTCAGCCCGAAAATCCCGAGGGATAATATTATTGAAAATGGGGGACACTCTATAGCCGGAGTGTCCCTTAGAACTAATTTTGCTTTTGTTTATAATCGGTGCAATTTATAAAATAAAGTAAAAGTTTCCCAATTTATCGTACTATAGCTATAAAGTGGCATATTATCGGCATTTTTTAACTATGCTATATAGTACAAAAGGTGTTTTGAGCAACCGTAAAAACAATTTTTAGTAAATAGTAGCTTAGGAACTGTCAGAAAATAACTTGAACATTTATACTTGTCTAATTTGCCCTGTGTGTCGTTACAACACCTTGAAATACGTCAGTATTCTTGCGGTGTTGT
>CACWTQ010000027.1 GCA_902763835.1 uncultured Ruminococcus sp.
TACCTTGAAATACGTCAGTATTCCTGCGGCAGTGTGCCTAGCACAGAACAAATTATCCTTCGCTTAAATTGCACAACTTATTTTGCAACAGTTCCTAATGCGTAATTATTTTTGACAGTCGGAAGTTGGTTTTCCGCAGCGTGGGATTTGTTATAGGAAAGTGATTTGATATGAACGAGATTATACTTGAAAAATTAAGACAGACGGAACAATCGGAAAATGTTAAAATCCTGCTTGCGGTTGAGTCGGGCAGCAGAGCATGGGGTTTTGCATCGCCCGACAGTGACTATGATGTCAGGTTTATTTATGCACGACCCGTGAGTGATTATCTGAGATTAGAAAAAATACGAGATGTTATAGAATTGCCTATAGAGGGTGAGTTTGATATAAACGGCTGGGATTTGCAGAAAACACTTCGTTTGATTTATAAATCAAATCCTACAGTTTTTGAGTGGCTTAACGCTCCTATTGTTTATCTAAAAAACGATTTCGCAGCGGAAATAAATACAGTTGCAAAGGATTATTTTTCTGTGAAAAAAGCATTGTATCATTATCTGAATATGGCTGTTCATAATTATAAAGCATACCTTAAAGAGGATTATGTAAAAGCCAAAAATTATTTTTATGTGTTAAGATCGATACTTGCTTGTAAATGGCTTTTCGATAAAGGTACTCCTCCGCCCGTGAGGTTTTCGGAGTTGGCGGAAAGTGAGCTTGACGATACGGTTAAAGCGGAAGTTAGGGAATTGCTTGACTTGAAAATGAATTGTCCGGAAATATATGTAATTCCTAAAATACGGATATTACACGAATATCTTGAAATTAACATTGAAAGTATCAGAAAACAAATTGATGATATACCCAACGTTAAAAGCAAAGATTGGAATAACTTAAACGAACTGTTTCAAAAGATTGTTTACTGTCAGCAAGAATGAGGTGAGATGAATGGATAAAATAGAAATTAAAGGCAAGGTAAACACTGCAATATGCTACGCAAGAGTAGTCGAGGACGAGGCTATCGAGCAGATAAGACGAATGTGCGATTATCCTATGACGGAGGGTTCAAAGCTGCGTATTATGCCCGATGTACATTCGGGTAAGGGTTGTACTATCGGAACTACTATGACAATTACCGATAAAGCCGTGCCAAACGTTGTGGGCGTTGATATCGGCTGCGGAATGTATACTGTTAATCTAGGTAAAGTTGATATCGATTTGGAAAAATTTGACGAAACGGCACACTTTATTCCCTCGGGCAGAAATGTCTGGGAGGGCAGAAAGGAACGTTTTAACCTTACCGAACTCCGCTGTTACAGAAGTCTGAAAAAGACTAAGTGGATTGAACGAAGTTTGGGTACTCTCGGCGGCGGAAATCATTTCATAGAAATCGATGTTTCCTCAGACGGAACAAAGTACCTTGTAATTCACTCGGGCAGCAGGAATCTCGGTAAGCAGGTGGCGGAGCTTTATCAGCAGCTTGCGATTGATTTGAACAAGGGTATTGAAAGCTACCTTGAAGCACGTGAGGAGATAATCCGCACATACAAGGAGCAGGGCAGACGCAGCGAAATTCAGTCTGCACTTGACAAGCTGAGTTTTGATAAGAAAAATTCCGAAACGACTATCCCCGAGGATTTGTGTTATTTGTACGGAAAGTATCTTGATGACTATCTTCACGATGTTGAAATATGTCAGCAATTCGCAAAACGCAATCGTGAAAAAATGGCTGAAGTTATGCTTGAAAGAATGGGTATAATCGGCACGGACGGTTTTCACACCATTCATAATTATATCGATACTGAGGAAATGATTCTCCGCAAGGGTGCGATAGCCGCACATAAGGGCGAAAGAGTTCTTATCCCGATTAATATGAGGGACGGAAGTATTCTTGCGTTTGGTAAGGGCAATCCCGAATGGAACTATTCCGCACCTCACGGAGCAGGACGTATAATGTCGAGAACAAGAGCGAAGAACGAACTTGATATGGAAGAATATCAAAAGGCTATGGAGGGTATATATACAACCTCCGTGAATGAGTATACATTGGACGAAGCACCTATGGCGTATAAGTCGTTGAGTGATATTATTGATGTGATAGGAGAAGCAGTTGATATTATTGAGGTTTTGAAACCAATTTATAATTTCAAAGCATCAAATTAAAAAAAGAGGTGTGAAGCTATGTTAAAGATGAAGAAAGCCTGTCAAGTTCCGCTTGCGGAAAAACTTTTTGAAGAGTACGAAATAAGGGAGAATCATATCATTGCCAATGTAGGTGTTGATAAAATTGAAGATGTTTTAAAACATTTCATTGCTATGCACGACGAACCTTTGTTTTTTATTTTGGAGCTGCCTACAAATTATAACGATGAAACAGTTTCGGAATCGGGAGAAACCGAGGTTTATCATAAAGACGTTTATTATATCGACGGCTGTTCCCAAAGAGAAGCCTTGATTATTTTAAACAGAGTGGGGGAGTTGCTTTATAATGACGGAATATCCGCATTCGGTTACGGCGGTCACAGCAGCGGCGACGAAATTATGTTCGGAGAATATAACATACTCACAATATTAAGCGGTAACATTAAGACATACTCAAATTTTTTTGAAGAACATAATATTTCAAAAACGGATAGTCTTGTTACGGCATGGCAAACATTTTCGGCAGAAACTCCTGGAATGTGCGGTTCGTACTCCGTGAACGGAGAAACGGTTTATGATATCCCGAAAATATTCGAGAATTACGGAATGTATTTTGCTGAAAGAAGAGAGGAATAACAAAAGGGGCAAGCTGTTTGGGCTTGCCCTTTTTGAATAAAGACTTTCTTAAGGAACTGTCATAAAATAACTTGAACATTTATACTTGTCTAAATTGTTCAATTTATTTCCCAACAGTTCCTAAATTATAAGCATTGCGTCACCAAAACTGAAAAATCTGTATTTCTCCTCAACGGCAATCTTATATGCTTTCATAATATTATCATACCCTGCAAATGCACTTACAAGCATAATAAGTGTACTCTCCGGTAAATGAAAATTAGTAATAAGACCGTCCAGAACCTTAAAATCATACGGTGGATAGATAAAAATATCAGTCCAGCCGTCGCAGGCGATAACTTCACCGTGTTCCTTAGCCACAGCTTCAAGAGTGCGGCAGCTTGTAGTACCGACCGAAATAACCCTGCCGCCGTTTGCTTTTGTTTCTTTAATCAGCTTCGCCGTTTCTTCGGGAACTTCGTAATGCTCACTGTGCATTTTGTGCTGAGTGACATCATCAACCTTTACAGGGCGGAATGTTCCAAGTCCTACGTGAAGCGTAACGTACCCGATGTTAATTCCCTTATCACGGATTTTTTGAAGTAAATCCTCGGTGAAGTGAAGTCCTGCTGTAGGTGCGGCGGCAGACCCAAGCTCCTTGCTGTAAACCGTCTGATAGCGTTCCTTGTCCTCCAGCTTTGCGGTGATATAGGGAGGAAGCGGCATTTCACCGAGTTTGTCGAGCGTGGCGAAAAAATTATCCTCACAGTAAAATTCAACTACCCTGTTGCCGTTTTCAAGAACTTCAAGAACCTTACAAGTCATAATTCCGTCACCGAAAATAAACTCTGTGTTCTCTCTTGCTTTCTTTCCGGGACCCGCAAGGCATTCCCATACTTTCTGTGAACGCTGAGTTAAAAGCAGAAATTCAACCCTTGCACCCGTTTCTTTTTTAACTCCGTAAATTCTCGCAGGAAGTACCCTTGAATCATTGAGAATAAGACAGTCGCCCTCTTTCAGATAATCGATGATGTCAAAGAAATGCTTATGTTCAACCTCGCCGCTTGTCTTATTGAGTACAAGAAGCCTTGAAGAATCTCGTCTTTCAAGCGGAGTCTGGGCAATAAGTTCTTTAGGAAGCTCGTAAAAATAGTCGCTGGTTTTCATAAATATCAGAATCCTTTCCGTTAAAATAAAAAAATTATTAAAAAATTGAAAAATGTATCGATTAAAGTTTGACAACATATAATAATAATGCTATATTATAAGGTAGAAGCTTGTTTTTTGCTAAAAAATATTGAAATTCAGCTCAAAAACAGTTATAATATATATAGTTCCTATTGCAGACTGTATCAAGATTTTATTTTACACATTTTTTAAAATATTGTCAATACGTTTGTTTTACGGATAAAGAAAGGATTGATTATAATGAAGCAGTACAAGGTAGGTATTATCGGAGCAACGGGTATGGTAGGTCAGAGATTTGCCACATTGCTCGAGAATCACCCTTGGTTTAACGTTACGGTTCTTGCAGCAAGTGCAAGAAGTGCAGGCAAAACTTACGAAGAGACAGCAGGAAACAGGTGGGCTTTGCAGATTCCTATGCCCGAGAGTATGAAGAATATGGTTATTGTTGATGCGTCCGATGTTCAGGCTGTGGCTTCTCAGGTTGATTTCGTGTTCTGTGCGGTTGATATGAAAAAGGACGAGATTAAGGCTCTTGAAGAGGCTTACGCTAAGGCAGAGTGTCCTGTTGTATCGAATAACTCCGCTAACCGTTTCACTCCCGATGTACCTATGATTATCCCCGAGATTAACGACCAGCATCTTGAGATTATCGAATCTCAGAAGAAGCGTCTTGGCACAAAGAGAGGTTTCATTGCTGTTAAGTCGAATTGTTCTTTGCAGAGCTATGTTCCGGCTGTTAATCCGCTTATGGATTTGGGTGTGACAAAAGTTCTCGCCTGCACATATCAGGCTATTTCGGGTGCAGGTAAAACATTTGAGCGTTGGCCCGAAATGGTTGACAACGTAATCCCGTACATTGGCGGCGAAGAAGAGAAGAGCGAGAAAGAACCGCTCAAAATCTGGGGTACTATCGAGGACGGCGAGATTAAGCCGGCACAAACTCCGTCCATTACTGCACAGTGTATTCGTGTTCCTGTAAGTGACGGTCACACAGCGGCTGTATTTGTTTCATTTGAGAAGAAGGTTTCTATCGATGAAATCATCGAGCGTTGGAATAATTACAGCGGTGAGCCGCAGAAACTCAATCTTCCGAGTGCTCCGAAGCAGTTCCTGCACTACTTTACAGAGAACGACAGACCGCAGATTAAGTCCGAGAGAAATCTCGAAAACGGTATGGCTGTTTCAATCGGAAGACTCAGAGAAGATACTCAGTACGACATCAAGTTCGTTTGTATGTCACACAATACCCTCAGAGGTGCAGCAGGCGGTGCTGTTCTTCTTGCGGAACTTCTCGCAGCAAAGGGTTACTTTGATTGATTCTTGAAAAGGTGTATTACTATGGCAAAGAAAGAAGAAAGATTCACGGAGGTTTTATCTGAGGGCAGTTCAATTATTTGTCAAAAGGCAGTATTTGTTGATAAGGAAACAGGTGTGAATTATCTTTGGGTACATGCCGGCTACGCAGGCGGTTTGACTCCTCTGCTCGATTCCGAGGGCAAGCCTATTGTTACCTCTGTTGATAAAAAGTAATTCAAAAAATCAATAAGTCACTAACTTGTTGTTTGTGAATTTTAAATCTTGAAAAAGAGTTAATAATGAACATCATCGGACGGCAAGTATTATTGTTTAATAATATTTTGCCGTCTATTGTTATATTTGTAAAATGGAAATTTATACAAAAATTAAAATAAAGGAGTTTAAAAACAATGATAAATATATTAATGTCCGGTTGTAACGGAAGAATGGGTCAAGTAATTACGGCAGCGGTAAAAGAGCGTGAAGATGTTCAAATTATCTGCGGTGTCGATACCTATGACGGAATAAAAAATGATTATCCCGTTTATCCCGATTTTACAAGCATTACCGAAAAGGCAGATGTTGTTATAGATTTCTCCAATCCCTCCGCACTCGGCGGCTTGCTTGACTATGCCGTTAAACACAGCGTTCCTAGTGTTCTTTGTACAACGGGTTACAGCAAAGAGCAGATTTCCGATATAAATAAGGCTGCGGAGAAAATCGCAGTTTTCCGTTCGGGAAATATGTCGCTCGGTATAAATCTTCTTATCGAGATTTCAAAAATGGCGGCTAAGGTTTTCGGCAGTGACTTCGATATCGAGATTGTAGAGAAACACCACAATAAGAAAATCGATGCTCCCTCGGGTACAGCTCTTATGATTGCCGACGAAATTTCCACAGTTCTCGATTCAGACCCCGAGTATGTTTACGACAGACACAGTGTCAGAAAAAAGCGTGACAAAAAAGAAATCGGCATAAGCAGTGTTCGTGGCGGCACTATTGTCGGTGAACATGAGGTTATCTTTGCAGGCGACAACGAGGTTGTCACTATTTCACATCAGGCACAGTCGAGAAGTCTGTTTGCAATAGGTGCTTTGAATGCGGCTGTTTTCCTTGCGGATAAGAGTGCAGGAAATTATAATATGTCCGACCTTTTGAAATCGAGATATTGATTTTTTGTTAAAAAAGGTGAGTTCTGTGAATAAAAAACGTTTCAAAAAAATTGCAATTGCTGCTGCGGCTTTTTCAACGGCAATTAATCTGAATGCTTGTGCTTACGGTCCGCCCGATGATTTCGACCCAAGCAATAACACATCGGTTTCTGTTTATGGACCTCCGTCGGCTATTGAAAGCAGAATTGATGAAGATACCGATACATCTGTTGATACAGATACATCTAAAGAAGATATCGCACGCAATGAGGAAAGCAGCTCAAAGAAAAGCACCGACACCAATACCGATATAGACACGGACAGCTTTAATCCAAGAAGTAATCTCCCTGCTGTCGTTTACGGACCTCCTTCTTATTTTGAAGATGTGCAATCTGATTCACAGTCATCAAATTCGGGTGAGGACGCTGTTGCCGACCAATACAGTTTCAATCCGGAAGATAATCTCCCTGCCGCTGTTTACGGTCCTCCCTCGTATTTTGAAACCGTTGATACCGATACAGCACAGGATAACTTTACTCCGGAGGATAATATTGCCGTAGGTGTTTACGGACCTCCGGCAGAGTGAGTTAATGCGTAATTACGGTACAGAGAATATTTATCAGTGAGTTAGTTATATCAATAATTTATTGCTTGCCGACGGAGGAAAGTGTTATGGATAACAATACAAAAATACGGCATTTGCAGATTCTGAACGACTACCGCCAACAACTCAGAAAATATCCGATTCTGAAATTCTTGTTTTTTGAGTTCACTCTAAGATGTAACGAAAGATGTCTTCATTGCGGCAGCAGCTGCGGAGATGTAGTGTCAAATGAGCTTCCCACACAAACATATTTTGATTTTCTCGATAAGATAAAGCACGACTTCAAGGAGTTGCCAATGATGTGTATTACAGGCGGTGAACCGCTTCTCAGACATGATTTCTTCGAGATAACGGGCTATGCGAATAAGCTCGGCTTTAACTGGGGGATGACAAGCAACGGTACTCTTATCACAAAAGACGTTGCTAAAAGACTTAAAGAAACCGGTATGAAAACAGTTTCTATCAGCGTTGACGGACTTGAAGAAACTCACGATGAATTTCGCAGAACAAAGGGCGGTTTTAAACGTACAATTGAAGGTGTTAAAAATCTTCTGGAGCAGGATTTCAATTCGGTTCAGGTGACAACCGTTGTCACAAAGAAGAATATATCCCAGCTTGATTCTCTCTTTGATTTGATGTGCGAGCTTGATGTCGATTCGTGGCGAGTTATAAATATTGAGCCTATCGGCAGAGCCTTAAAGCTTGACGGCTACACTCTAGACACCGAGGATTACAAGAGAATGTTTGACTTTATCAAGGAAAAGAGAAATTCGGATTTTCCCGTTCTGTACGGCTGTTCGCACTTTTTGGGTCTTGATTATGAGCGTGAGGTTCGGAATTGGTATTTTCTTTGCAATGCAGGTATATACACCGCAAGTATTATGTCTAACGGAGATATCGGTGCTTGTCTTGATATAGAACGCCGCCCCGAAACTATACAGGGAAACATTCTTTCCGATGACTTTACAAATGTGTGGTACAATCGTTTTGATATTTTCCGCACATCGCTGGCGGAGAAAAACGAAAAATGCCGCAGCTGTGATTCAAAAAGCTTTTGCGAGGGCGGTTCGTACCATAGCTGGAATTATGACGATAACTGCCAAATGGTTTGTTTCAAAGATGTTTTATAAAAAAGAGCTTCTTGTAGTGAGAAATAAACTATTTCTGCTTCCTGTGGACGTTATCCGCCCGCCATTGTATTGGGAATTTGAATTAAACACGCAACCAATAATACATATTTACAAAATACCTTTAACTTGTACCGGTAAAGGAGAATACTATGGACGATAATCATATAAAAGGAAAAGGCAAGAAATTCCCTTACAATAACCGACAATTAAGCTGGATGGACTTTAATACAAGAGTTATCGAAGAAGCTTTTGAAAAAGAAAATCCGGTTATGGAAAGGGTTAATTTCCTTGCTATCACTGCTTCTAACCTTGATGAATTTATGATGGTTCGTGTTGCAGGTGTAATCGACCAAATGGAGCACGGAGTGAAAGGTGTGGATTTATCGGGTCTTAATCCAAAACAGCAGTATTCGCAGCTGTCGGATAAGATTCACGAGTTTTCCAACCGTCAGTACAGCTGCCTTAACAGGTCAATTCTTCCTGTTCTCAAAAAACACAATATATTTTTCAAAAAGGTTGAAGATTTAAATGAAACACAAAGAAAATTCATAAACAGATATTTTGATAAAGTTATTTTTCCTGTGCTTACACCTATGGCGGTTGATACAAGCCGTCCGTTTCCGCTTTTGCTCAATAAAAGCTTGAATATTGCCGTAAGGCTTATGAACGAGGAAAAGGAAACTTTCTTTGCTGTTATGCAAGTGCCGTCTGTGCTTCCGAGATTTATTGAGCTTCCGTCTAAAGATGAGCGTGATTTTATTCTTTTGGAGAATATTATCATCTCACGTCTTGACGAACTTTTTGAGCTTTTCAAAATTAGGGCATACTGCCCGTTCAGAATTACCAGAGATTCCGACCTCGATATAGATGAAGATACCGACGACCTTTTGAGCGAGATTGAAAAGTCGATTAAAAAACGCAGACGTGGCAAGCCTATACGTCTGGAAATTTCCGATAAGTGCGATAAGCGGCTGAAAGATTTTCTGATTGAGATGCTTGACGTTGACGAAAGCGAGATTTATGAGTGTCACGGTCCTCTTGATTTGACATTCCTGTCAAAGTTTTCGAAGATTTCGGGAAGCGACAGTTTGTCGTTCAAGCCGATTAAGCCTGTGAATCCGCCTGCCGATTTTTACGGCTATGACGATATCTTTGAAGCTATCCGTGAAAAAGACAGATTTGTTCACCACCCTTACGAAAGTTTCGACTGTGTTGTAAGGTTTGTTCAAGATGCCGCAAGAGATGACAAGGTGCTTGCCATTAAACAAACCTTGTACCGTGTCAGCGGAAATTCTCCGATAGTTGCGGCATTGATTAAGGCAGCCGAGAACGGTAAACAGGTGACTGTCCTCGTGGAGCTTAAAGCAAGATTTGACGAAGAGAACAATATACAATGGGCGAAGAAGCTTGAAAAAGCAGGCTGTCACGTTGTTTACGGTCTGAGCGGTCTGAAAACTCACTGCAAAATCTGCCTTGTTGTCCGAAACGAAGAGGACGGTATTCGCAGATATCTCCATATGGGTACGGGAAACTATAACGACAGCACCGCACGTTTTTATACAGATATGGGTCTGTTTACCTGCAAGGAGGAGTACGGCGAGGACGCATCTTCTTTGTTCAATGTTTTGACGGGATATTCCGTGCCGCCTCAGTACAATAAATTTATTGTTGCACCGCACGGTATGAGGGATTTCTTTGAAGAGAAAATCCGCAAGGAGATTGAAAATGCCAAAAACGGCTTGCCCTCGGGTATCACCGCAAAGGTTAATTCTCTTGTGGATTCCTCAATTATACAGCTTCTTTATGAAGCGTCAAAGGCGAATGTTCAGGTTCGTCTGATTGTGAGGGGAATTTGCTGTCTTATTCCGGGTATTGAGAAAACAAGCGAGAATATTACTGTTCACAGTATTGTCGGTCAGCTGCTGGAGCATAGCAGAATGTTCCAATTTGAAAATGGCGGAGAACCCGAAATGTACTTAGGTTCGGCAGACTGGATGCCGAGAAATCTTGACAGAAGAGTTGAACTTGTCTTTCCTATTGAAGACGAGGATATTCATAAAAGATGTAACGATATTATAGAACTGATGTGGAATGATGTTATTAACACAAGAATCCAATTGCCCGACACTAATTACGTTATGATTGACAGAAGAGGTAAAAAACATCTCAATTGTCAGACGGAGTTTGCCCAGCTTGCGAAAAAAGCGTTGAAGCAGAGGAAAGAGCATACCGTAAACGTGAGCAGTCAGGGCGAAGAAAAAATACAGAAAGGTGACAACAAATGAAAAGAATAGGTATTTTAACGAGCGGCGGGGATTGTCAGGGTTTGAATGCAAGTATTCGTGGTGTTGCAAAGACGCTTTACAATTACTACGGTGCGGACGTTCAGATTATCGGTATCATTGACGGTTACAGAGGTTTGATTTACGGCGAATCAAAGGAACTTAACAGGGAAGACCTGTCGGGTATTCTCACAATGGGCGGTACTATCCTCGGTACGTCACGTCAGCCGTTCAAGCTTATGAGAGTTATCGATGACGAAAATTCCGTTGACAAGGTTGCGGCTATGAAAGAGAACTACAAAAAGTTAAAGCTTGACTGCCTTGTTGTTCTTGGCGGCAACGGTACTCAGAAGACAGCTAATCTTCTTTCGGAAGAGGGCTTGAATGTTGTATCTCTTCCGAAGACTATTGACAACGACCTCTGGGGTACGGATATGACTTTCGGTTTCCAGTCGGCTGTTGATATCGCAACTCAGGTTATCGACTGCATTCACACAACAGCTACCTCACACGGCAGAGTATTTATCGTTGAGGTTATGGGTCACAAGGTTGGCTGGCTCACACTTTACGCAGGTATCGCAGGCGGTGCGGACGTTATTCTTATTCCTGAGATACCTTATGACATCAACTCTGTTATTGAAACTATCAAGAAGAGAACAAGAGAGGGAAAGAATTTCTCGATTCTTGCAGTTGCCGAGGGTGCGATTTCAAAGGAGCTTGCGGCTCTGCCGAAGAAGAAGAGAAAGCAGGCTATAGCAGAGATTGCTTATCCGTCAATTTCCTACAAGATTGCGGCTGAGATTGAGCAGGCAACGGGTCAGGAAACAAGAGTTACCGTTCCGGGACATTTCCAGAGAGGCGGCAGTCCCGACGCTTACGACCGTTTGATTTGCACACGTTTCGGTGTTGCGGCGGCTAACCTTATTATCAATAAGGACTACGGCAAAATGGTTGCCCTTAAGGGTCAGGAGATTGTTGCAGTTCCGCTTTCGGAGATTGCAGGCAAGCTCAAAGATGTTCCCGTTGACAGTCCTGTTGTTCAGGCGGCTAAGGATTTGGGAATAAGCTTTGGTGAATAATATTGTTGTTTTATTTGCAATTGCTATACGTTTGATATCTTTTAGAGGTATTGATATGATTTTTAAAAATATTTTGCTGATTCTGTTTTGTATAGTGTTTATAAAGCTAATTGTTTATCCGCTTCGCCGTTCAAATCGAATGTTTGAATGCAGTCAAACCGTAAATGCTTTGATTGTACGTATTGAAAAAAGAGAAACATATGATTATGAAGAGGGGCGAGCAGTTGTAAGTTATCATCCTGTGTATAAATATGAATTTGGCGGAAATGTATTCTTCAAAACATCCTATAAACACGCAAGGAGTTCGCATATTGGTAAAACAGTGAAAATTCGTATAAATCCTCAGAATCCGGAAGAAATTTATGAACCTTTAAGTTTTTTAGGTTATTCCGGAACGATATCTTTCACTTTATTTATGCTGCTTTTGGCAATTGCCGGATTGCTTGTATTTGTTTCGGTAGTTTTAAAATAATAATTTTTTACACCCAATATAAAAAACCACTCTTTTAAATCGTTAATGATTCAAAGGAGTGGTTTTTTTAGAATGTTCTTCTTTTTTTTCCGCTGAAGTAAGAGGATTTCTCCAAAATAATATTGGTTATAATCAGCGGAGAAACAGTAATCTCTTTATTGAACTCGTCCCAAAACATAGTTCCGAGTACATCGCATTCGCTTACTTGGAAGCTGTCAAATTGTCTGCCAAAGTAAATTTCTCTCTTCCGCAATTGTCCGTTATATATTCGTTCCGCTGTGATACTGCCGTCATAAAGCCAAATTAATGATAACACAATTTCACTTATTTGCAAATATTAGTAGAATTTTATTTTATTTTGCGAATATAATATAGTATGTGAATTACATATCTTGAGGTGATTGTATGGCTTGCAGAATTGCCGAGCTTAGGCATAAAGAAGTTGTGAACGAATCGGACGGTGTAAGACTGGGATGCGTGGACGATGTTGAAGTCGATACCAAAAATGCGTGTCTTGTTTCAATTATAATTTACGGCAGACCAAAGCTTTTCGGAATTCTCGGCAGACACGAGGATCTTGTAATCCCGTGGGCGGATATACGGCTTATAGGAGAGGATACTATCCTTGTAAAATGCCCTCCCAGACACATACATAATAAAAAGAAAAGGATAATTTTTTAAAACCGAGAAAAAATTTACAATTAATTCATAAAAAAATTGCAGTAACACTTGAAAAATTCCTTGATTTGTAGTATAATACTAAAGCATTACGCACATAAGCATGCATCGGACAGGTGCCAAAAGGGTAGTCCGAGTAGGTGCTTATGGAGGAAAAACCAAGGAGGAAACAAAAAATGGCAGTAGTATCAATGAAACAGCTTTTGGAGGCAGGTGTTCACTTCGGTCACCAGACAAGAAGATGGAATCCTAAGATGGCAGAGTATATCTTTACAGAGCGTAACGGTATTTACATCATCGACCTCCAGAAGACAGTAAGAAAGCTCGAAGAAGCTTATGCTTTTGTTCGTGATTTGTCCGTTGAGGGTAAGTCCGTTCTCTTCGTAGGCACAAAGAAGCAGGCTCAGGAGTCGGTTAAGGAAGAGGCTCTTCGTGCAGGTGCTTACTATGTAAACGCTCGCTGGTTGGGCGGTATGCTCACAAACTTCACAACAATCCGCACAAGAATTGCAAGATTGAAGCAGCTCCGTAAGATGGAGGCTGACGGTACATTCGATCTTCTCCCGAAGAAAGAGGTTATCAATCTCAAGCACGAAATCGAGAAGCTCGAGAAGTTCATGGGCGGTATCGAAGATATGGGCGAGATTCCGGGTGCTTTGTTTATCGTTGACCCACGCAAGGAGAGAATTGCTGTTGCCGAAG
This sequence comes from uncultured Ruminococcus sp., assembly GCA_902763835.1. GTDB lineage: Bacteria > Bacillota > Clostridia > Oscillospirales > Acutalibacteraceae > RUG592. The sequence goes on from CACWTQ010000027.1 coordinate 13,337, forward strand.
CTAAGAAGCTCGGTATTCCGATTGTTGCTATCGTAGACACAAACTGCGACCCCGACGAGATTGATTACGTAATTCCGGGCAATGACGACGCTATCAGAGCTGTTAAGCTCATCGCAGGCACAATCGCTAATGCAATCATCGAAGGTCATGAGGGTCAGATGGGTGCAGCTGAGGTTGAGGACGAAGACGACGGTGACGAAACAGAGGAGTAATTCTTACTTCTAAAAGTTGTTACCGAATTTCCGCTTGCTTTTTGTAATTTATGGTTTTGGCGGTTTTTCCGTCAGACCATAAATTTACTAAGGTTGGCTCATTATTAATAAATAATTTTAGATTTTAAATATAAATTTTCGGAGGTAGAAGACAATGGCATTTACAGCACAGGACGTAAAGTCACTTAGAGAGAAGACAGGCTGTGGCATGATGGACTGTAAGAAAGCTTTGACAGAAGCTAACGGCGACATGGACGCAGCTATTGATATTTTGAGAGAGCAGGGTCTTGCAAAGGCAGCTAAAAAGGCAAGCAGAATCGCAGCAGAGGGTATTGCTTACGCTGTAACAAACGCAGAGGGTACAATAGGCGTTGTTATTGAAGTAAACGCTGAAACAGACTTCGTTGCAAAGAACGCTGATTTCCAGAACTTTGTAAAGACACTTGCAGATACTGTTATCGCTGAGAATCCGGCTGACGTTGACGCTCTTGCTCAGACAAAGGCTGCAGGCACAGACGTTACAGTTGCAGACCTTCTTCAGGAGAAGATTCAGACAATTGGTGAGAATATCAAAATCAGACGTTTTGAGAGATTTGAGGGTGCTTCCGTTGCTTACGTTCATGCAGGCGGCAAAATCGGTGTTCTCGTAAACTTTGAAACAGATATTGATGCTGCTAACCCCGAGTTCGTTGCTTACGGCAAGGACGTTGCAATGCAGATTGCAGCTCTTAACACACAGTACCTTGACGAGGCTGATGTACCTGCCGAGGTTATCGAACACGAGAAAGAGATTATGGTTGCTCAGATGAAGCAGGATCCTAAGATGGCTAACAAGCCTGAGCAGGTTCTTACTAAGATTGTTGAAGGTAAAGTTGGCAAGTTCTACAAGGAGAACTGCCTTGTTGACCAGGAGTTCGTAAAAGATAACTCCAAGACAGTTGGTTCTTATACATCTGAAACAGCTAAGAAGCTTGGCGGCTCAATCAAGATTTCCAAGTTCGTTCGTTTTGAAAAGGGCGAGGGTCTTGAGAAGCGTCAGGACGATTTCGCAGCAGAAGTTGCAAGTATGGTAAAGTAATCCGTTCTTCGGCTACTTCATCATAAAGGAATGGCTCAAACTCCGATAAAATCTAACTTTTTGATACCTTTAATTTACCCATTACCCGTTTTGTTAAGCTCATTAGCTATCGCAAATTCCCATAAGTTTTCGGTAGTGTTTGGGTAAAATTTGGGTAGGGAATTGGGTAATACGAAATTCCTGAATCTTCGGCTACTTTTACCCAACTTTGAGTTTATTCCTAATCAATTTCAATATAAAGATGCGTAAAAATAAGGAACTGTTGGGAAATAAGTTGAACAATTTATACGCAGGATAATTTGTTCTGTGTTAGGCACAACACCGCAGGAATACTGACGTATTTCAAGGTG
>CACWTQ010000028.1 GCA_902763835.1 uncultured Ruminococcus sp.
GCTTCTGTTTTAAAGTAGTTATCCGGAGCTAAGAAGTAGTAAGTAACGTTATCATCAGCAGATGCGGAAAGAGCACCGAAGCCAACGCAGAATATAGCTACCAACATAGCTGCGGAAAGTAAAATACTAATGACTTTCTTGGACATTTAATTTTCCTCCTTGAATAAAAAATATAAATTTGTCAATATCCCGAAGAATAGTTCCTCAGCGTGTTTATTATACTACATCTAAAAAAAAATTTCAATACCTTTTTTAAAAAAAAATTACCAAACTGTAAAAAAAATTCAGATAAATTTTTGGTTTGTTCATAAATTACAGCTTTCAACAAAAAAGTTCACTAAAATTCTCTTTTGATGTACTTAACCTTTTTTCTTTGCCATAATCGCAGCAATACCTGCCGCTGCAATTACTAAGCAAACTGCAACACCTATTATTATTCCTTTTGGAAATGCTCCTCTGCTGTCGGCAGCTGAGGAGGTATCTTCGTCAAGCTTAATCGGCGGAACACTTGCAAACTCTGCTTCATCATAGCTTTCTATAATGCTTATAGTGCTTTCGTTATCCGACACTGCAGCCGTATCGGTTTGGGACTCGGAATCCTTGTTGTCGGCACTGCTTGCAGCCTTTGAAGAACTCTCCGCAGGCTTGGAGCTTTCGTCTGCTTTGCTGCCTGCCGCAGAAGATACATTTGCCGAAGTCTTGCTGCCTGCCGCAGAAGATACATTTGCCGAAGTCTTGCTGCTGACCGCAGACGAAGCTTTTGATTCTGTTTTGGAATTATTCTGTGCAGCCGCAGAGCTTACCGCTACATTATTATTGTTATTGCTGTTATCCGAATTTGAAGTTACCGAATTTACGGAGGTATCTTCATTTTCAAGTGCTGCGGAAAATTTAACATAAGACGGGTCTGTTGCCGTAACACCTGTGTTTCCTATTTTATACGCATCATTAAGCGTGAACGTAAATAATGATTCAAAATCCGAAATATCCTGTTTTGCCACAAATACTGCACTGTAAACATCTGTTTTTGCGGTAAAGTCCGAACCCTCTGTTTCAAACATTGCTGCCCAGAGAATTTCGCCGTCAACGGTAGTATTTGAAACACCCATACCCTCAAGCGTTTCATCGGAAAGAAGGTCAAACTTACTCTTATCGTATAGAATCTGTGCATTCATACTGCCCATACTGTTTTCGCCCTCAACGCTGATTTTTACCTCAACGGTGTCGCCTGTTTTAACAGAAGAAGCAAACGCAGTGACGGCTGTCATTGCAAGAAGCACCGCCGACAGCACAATTGCCGATATACCTTTAATAAACTTTTTCATATTAGTCACCTCATTAATAGCCATCGGGGTTGTTGGACTGCCAGTTCCAAAGGTCACGGCACATATCCTCCAAAGTCAGCTCCGCCGTCCAGTTAAGAAGTTCCTTGGCTTTTTCGGCATTGGCATAGTATTCGGGCAGGTCGCCGGGTCTTCTCGGCTTGATTGCATACGGCACGGGAATATCATTCACACCGGAGAAAGTATTTACAACCTCCAATACACTGTGACCTCTTCCCGAACCTAGGTTAATAGCCTCCGCACCTGTGTGCTTATCGGCATACTCCAAAGCGGCAACGTGACCCTTTGCAAGGTCTACAACGTGAATGTAATCACGAACGCCCGTGCCGTCCTTGGTCGGATAGTCGTCGCCGAAAACTCCCAATTCGGGCAGCTTGCCTGTGGCAACCTTTGCAACATACGGCAGAAGATTATTCGGAATACCGCTCGGGTCTTCGCCTATTCTTCCACTCGGGTGAGCCCCTATCGGATTAAAGTATCTCAGAAGAACAGCGGAGAGCTTGCTGTTTGCTGCCGAAGCGTCCTTTAAAATTTGTTCAATCATAAGCTTAGTCCAGCCGTAGGGGTTTGTACAGCCTGTAATGGGCATAGTTTCAACGTAGGGAATAGGGTTGTTCTCGCCGTAAACCGTAGCGGACGAGCTAAACACTATTTTATTTACATTGAATTTCTCCATAACTTCAAGCAAAGTTAATGTCGCATCTATATTGTTTCTGTAATACATCAGCGGTTTTTGACAGGATTCGCCGACTGCTTTGTATCCGGCAAAATGGATTACAGCGTCAATTGGCTGTTCGCTGAAAAGCTTTGTAAGGGCATTGTTATCCGCAACATCAATTGGATAAACGTCAACTTCCTTGCCTGTGATTTCTCTTATTCTTTTAATAACCTCGGGTTTGCTGTTGGAAAAGTTATCGGCTATCACAACATCATAGCCTTTATCCAAAAGCTCCACGCAGGTGTGCGAGCCGATATAACCGGCACCGCCTGTGAGTAATACTTTCATAAATCCTCCTTGGTAGTAAAAATTAATTTGCAGGCAATTTAATTTTAATGAAGTGTGCAGGCATATGAAGTTCGCCCCTTGGGCAAATGCTTTTTGTCTGCGGCTTGATTTCACTAAATTTAAATTATGATATTTGCCATTGTTATTGTTTTTATATATCAATTCGGTTTTTAAGCCGAAGATTAAGCTTATACTAACGAACATTAAGATTTACCGCTTTTCTTTCTTAGACCGGCAATTCGCTACGCTGTTGACTGTTTTAGGAACTGTTGGGAAATAAGTTGAACAATTTAGACGCAGGATAATTTGTTCTGTGTTAGGCACAACACCGCAGGAATACTGACGTATTTCAAGGTGAGATTACTTTTATGTTCGTTTTTATTTTTGTTATTTTGCTGTTGATAGTTTGTTTAGTTTCGCTGAGGGAAGTTTATTTTTCTACGATAATTTGTTTCGTCAGCGACAAGGGCTCTGCCCTTGTCCCGCAAGCTTTGAAAAGCTTGACCAAACTTTTCAAAGCTTCGCCAACCGTACAGCTACGCTTGATTTATACTCTTACCTTTTTAACGGCAGGCAAAAGAAGACTGTTCACAATTCCCGTGAACGTTCCCGTAAATACCGCCACTATAATAAGAAACGGAAGATAAAAAAACACAGAACCTCCGATTATCGCAAAAGCCGCAATAAGCTGACCAAGATTATGGCTCACCGCCCCGAGAACTCCTATGCCGACATAGCCGAGTTTTTTTCTGTCGTAATTCATAAAGAACCACATCACAAACATACTCAGCAGACTGCCGCAAAGGCTCATAAAGCCTGCCACCGGACCTCTTGTTATCACGGCGAAAAATGCTTTAATCAGCGTTGTGCATAAGCCTCCTCCAAGACCGTTTAAATCGGTAGCCGTCATAACGGCAAGGTTTGCAAGTCCGAGCTTTGCCCCGGGTACGGGAAGTTCGGGCAGCATTCCCTCCAGAAACGACAGCACGATTGTCAAGGCGGAAAGCATAGCCGTTTGTGCAAAGGACGTTGTATTGAATTTCTTTTTATGTTTACTTTTTTTCATACTTTTAAAATAGCTCACTTTCACCCGACAATAACATCTGCCTCCGATTCGCCGCCACGAAGTGTAACTGAAATATGTGCCGGCAGACAAACCACAGCCTGACCCGAACGTGTTATCTTGCCTGTGTTTACACAAATCTTATCACCGCATTCGGAGCTTATAACCTGCACTCCGTCGGGCATTACCCTTAATATAATGTTATATTCGTTATCAATAGGTACATCTGTTTCTCTTGAAACAGATGATAAACTTTGGGTGTATACAATCTCCGAATCTTTTTTTACAACCACTTCAAGCAGTTCGTCATTGCTTTTATGCTGAATGAATATCGCTGAAACCGCCACGCATACAAGAACAGCCATAAGTACAAAATCCCAAGCTGTCACACGCTTGCGAACGGTGTTTTTATTATTCTGCATTGCCTTTTACCAACGCTCTCGCCATTTCTGTAATTTCCTCGTAGTTGTATTCTCTTTTTATGTCGTCAAGAGTTTTTTCTTTTGTGTACTCACCGCAGTTCTTTTTGCAGTAATCCTTTATAAGAGTATATTGTGAACGGAAATTTTCGTTTGAGGAATTATCCAGCTTTATTTCCCAGTCGGCTGCTATTTTATTGTTATCGAGAATTTCGCAGAGAACAGCACCGACATAAACATTGCCCTTGTAGTTTAGAAAATCGGAAACATCATCGTTGTATTTTCCCGTACAGAGATAATGATAAGCACTGTAGAAATTAATGGCTTCCGACTTTTCTTTATTAAAGTAAGTCATATCGTCGCCCGTAAGGTCGCTGATTCTATAAAACACATATTGAGTTCTGCCGTCAACAAGTTCGATTCTCTGCTGCTGTTCGGCAAACTCGGGGTACTTTTTCTCTTGTTCATCTCGTACAATCACATATTCGGCGATAAGCTGCTTGATGTCATTCTTTGTTTTTGCGGTTTTCATATCATCAATGATTCTGTACTGCAAGCCTAAGAGGGCTATGTTATCCACATTCATATCAAAGCTGACGGTTACATCGGCGGTCGGACTGTCGGGAGAAGCAACGGTATCGCTGAATGTATTTTTAACATATGATTCTTTTAAAGAGCCTGCACCATTTAAGTTGGAAGAGTTTTCGGTATATTTAATTGTCAATATATCTTTATTATTAATAGTTACATATCCCTTATCTTTGGAATAGAGATTAAGAGAAATAGCCTTCGGGGAAACATCTGCCAATCTGTAAACCGAAATATCGCTGTAATTATCGGGCATTTCGATTTTCTGTGCGGTAACGTCACCCGACATATCAACATTGAAAATATATGAACGACCGAAAGTATCTTCGTCATTAGTTATAACACAGCCGATATCACGGAGATTATATTTAATATCCCATATTTTCTTATTGCCTTTTTTGCTGTCGAAAAGCGAGATAACCTCACATACATCTCCGACAGCGTTTTGGTCAAGTTCGCTAAGGCTTTCGTAAGACGTGTGTATTGTTTTGTTGCCTACCATATCGACACAAACTCCGATAAACACAATTCCCAATATAATAATAATAACATTCAGAAATTTTTTTAATCCGTTCATTTTATACCCCACACTGATAGTCTGTAAACCTACCAAATTAATAATACATCTTATATATTACTCCTTTTCAAAAAAATTTTCAACAATTTTTGAATTTTATTTTTCCGAAAAGGTTTCAATGTTTTCGGGATTTGATGTGTAAAAGTGTACAAAAAATCAAAATTATATTTGAATAAAAAAATTTTTCAAAAAAGTATTGACAATTCAAAAAAATTCTGTTATAATATAAATCACCGTTGGGGAATTGTGTAACGGTAGCACGACAGACTCTGACTCTGTTTGTTGGGGTTCGAATCCCTATTCCCCAGCCAAAGAAAACTCTCGATTATATTGTCGGGAGTTTTTTCTATTCTCTAGAAAATTCCGATTATCATAATTACGCATCACACATTAAAAATGATGAAATTTTTTTTAATTTCTTTAAACCCCCTTGCAATTATCGGAAAATATTGTTATAATAAGACGTAATGTTTTTTTGAATTTAAAACATAAAAAGGATGGTTTAGAATGGTTAAAGCTATTGTCGGTGCAAACTGGGGCGACGAGGGTAAGGGTAAAATTACCGATTGTCTTGCTCAGAAGTCCGATATCGTAATCAGATTCCAAGGCGGCAGCAACGCAGGTCATACTATTATAAATAACTACGGCAAGTTCGCTTTGCATCAGCTTCCCTCGGGTGTGTTCTATGACCACACCACAAATATTATCGGTAACGGTGTTGCTTTCAGTGTGGATAATTTCGTAAAAGAAATGGCTCACCTCAAAGAAAACGGCGTTAATCCAAAGGTTCTTGTATCCGACAGAGCTCAAATCGTTATGCCTTATCATATCGCATTCGATTGTTACGAAGAGGAACGTTTAAGCTCCAAAAGTTTTGGTTCTACTAAGTCGGGTATTGCTCCGTTCTATTCGGATAAGTTCGCTAAGATTGGTTTTCAGGTTAATGAACTCTTTGACGATGAAGAGGGCTTGAAAGAGAAAATCGCAGGTATTCTCGAAGTTAAGAACGCAACCTTGAAAAATCTTTACCATAAAGACCCAATCTCCGTTGACGAGATTTTTAATAAGCTTATGGAGTATAAGGTCGCTATTGAGCCGTATGTCGGCGATGCGTTTAAATTTGTTCACGACGCACTCAAAGACGGCAAGACTATTCTTTTGGAGGGTCAGCTTGGTTCACTTAAAGATACCGATTTCGGTATTTATCCTATGGTAACATCTTCAAATACTATCGCAGGCTACGGTGCTGTCGGTGCAGGTATTCCTCCGTATGAGATTAAGGATATCGTAACTGTAGTTAAGGCTTATTCAAGTGCCGTTGGTGCAGGTGAGTTTGTAAGCGAAATTTTCGGCAAGGAAGCGGAGCTTATGCGTAATCACGGCGGTGACGGCGGTGAGTACGGTGCAACAACGGGCAGACCCAGAAGAATGGGTTGGCTTGACCTTGTGGCTACTCGCTACGGCTGTCAGGTTCAGGGTACTACGGAGGTTGCGTTTACTGTTCTCGACGCTCTCGGCTACCTTGATGAAATTCCTGTTTGCGTGGCTTATGAGCTTGACGGCAAGCAGATTGATTACTTCCCGCCTACAACTCAGCTCAAACGCTGCAAGCCTGTACTTAAAGTTTTAAAAGGTTGGAAGTGCGATATTTCGGGTATCACCGAGTATGACAAGCTTCCTCAGGAGTGTAAGGATTACGTTGAATTTGCGGAGCAGCAGATTGGCTTCCCGATTACAATGGTTTCCAACGGTCCGAAAAGAGAGAATCTTATTTACAGAAAGTAATATTTTAAAGGGTATGTTCGGTGAAACAGTCGGGCATACCCGATATTTTTAAATTGGTGCGGTGATTATGACTAAAAAATTTGTGAGTGTTTCCTTGACTGTGATTGTTTTTGTGCTGTCGCTTTCCACTGTGACGGCTTTTGCAGACGAAAACAACATTGAAGTCGGTGACGAAGTTCGGGTTGTTTTTACCATAGGCGAGGTTCAGAATGCTGCCGGAGTTTCCGTTGAAACTGTTTATAACAGCGAATATCTTACGGCGGAAAATGTTGTGTGTACCGTGTCCGGGAGTGAAAGCAATATTTCCGTTCCTAGTGTGGTTAAATGGAATTTTCTTGTTTACAGCGGCATTAGCTTTAATAATACGGACGTTGTTACCGTAACATTCAAAGCCTTAAAGCCGTGTACGTTTTTCGACACTGAGATAATGTATAATTGCCGTGAGTTTATTAATCCCGATTTGCAGAGGATTACAGACGACCCGAACAGTCTTTTTAAAGTTCGTGCCGTTCACAATGACGTTGAATATGACGTTCATACAATTGGTACTCCGTATACTATTGACACTGAAATTGATAATTCCGATTCCAATATACAAAATACCTATAATACTACAGATACGGATATATACAATAATACGGATAACATCGATAAATCAACCGACACCGATAAACTTAAAAACACCGACAGCACCGGTAACACCGGACAAACCACCGAAAAAGATTCAACTTCAAAAATCACGAAAACCACGGATACCGATAAAACCAAAGACACCGACACCGTTAAAACCTCAAAGCAAGATTCGGATAAAAATACATCTTCCCCCAAAATATCTGCCGTCAGCGGTACAACGTCACAAACAACATATTCTTCGAGTACGGGGGAGAGTGCCGTTAATACTTCGGGTTCACGGAGTGTTACGGTTATTATGCTTTTAGCGGTGATGATTGTTTCGGGTTCGGTTGTTGTAATTATAAATAAAAGTAAATATCAACAATAAAATTAACGCTGTATCGAGAAAAGATACAGCGTTAATTATTAAAATAATCAAATCATAACATATTTAATAATTGCACATTGTACATTGTACATTGCACATTGCACATTGCACACTGTACATTGCTAATTGTCATAAGCTGTTTCCAAAAACTCCGCATACTCGGGATAAGTATTTTTCACCTTATCGCAGACTATTTTCGCATAGCGTTTATGTGTGCGGAGATATTCATTGTAAATTTTGGTGTCCATATCGTGAGAACATACCGAACTGCGAAGAACATCTATAGCAATAAATATTTTACTTTGTTGACTGATTCTGTGAATATTGTTTTCTCTCAGCCATATTACGTGTTTGGCATAATTTTTTGAAGATATACCGTATTCAATATACTTTTTTGAAAATATGTCGTATATAACGGAACTGTCAAAGAAAGCATATCGGTTATTGTCGGTATAGGTACACGTGAAAGCCGTGAGAAGTTTTTGATGTATATGCATTCCGACAAGCTCGGCAGGGGGAATATATCTTGTGACACGCACTTTTTCGGAATCCGTATAGTGTACCTCACGGAGATTTCTACAGTGCGGTGAAAATACCTCTCCCAAAGCATTGTCTTGACCCAAGTCAATTGTTTTTAAGTTTATTTCGTTAATGGCATACTTGTCAATGGTGTAATAACTGTCGCCTGTAATTTTTATGTTCTCCGAATGTGTGTTGACAGACCACGAGTGAATTTTATTCGAGCCGTTATAGGAGTGAACGACAATTTGTGTATCGTTGCTGTCCTTTTTGACAATCTCGGGATATCCTATGTATTTGCTGCCGTCAGGATAACGAACATCAATATACTCGGAGAAGTAAAGGTAGTTTATTTTATTCGGTACAATTACCTTGCAGCCTCCAATAAATTGGTCAAGAAGTCCCCAATAATCTCGGTGTTCTGTATATGAATCGTTACAGGAAACTTCCGAACATTCAGAAAAGTCCAAAATGCAGCTATTGGGAACAGCATTTTTCATCAAACAAACTCTTGCACCCTTGCGGAATTTCACATCTGCCTTAGCACCGACAAGGAGAACGTGCATATCATCATACGCATCATAGGTTACAATCATTTTGTATTTGTTATGAATAGGCGTATTAGTAAAAATACTTCCGTCTGTAAGGCAGTATCTATTGCAGCTTGAAAAGCCCTCAAGTCCGCTCGCAAAAAATGCACGTTCGCCTATTTTCCGAATGTAACTCGGAATAATCACATATTTAAGACTTCGGCAGATCGCAAATGCACTTTTACCCAGAATAAACAATGTGTTGGGCAAATGAACAGCATTAAGATTTTTACATTCATAAAAGGCATCGTCTTCAATGAATTTTGTGCCCTCTGCAAACGTAACGCTTTTGATGTCGCTTAATCTGAATGCACCCTCACGAACTCTGTAAATTGTACTAGGAATTTGTACGCTGTCGATTTTCTTGTTTCGGAAAGCCTTTGACCCAATTTCGTTTACAACCATATCGCCGATTTTACTCGGGATAATGATATCCTTTTCCGTGCCGTGATAGTTGGTTATCCTGATACGTTTTTGTTTTTTGCGGAACGACCAGCCTTGTTCAACCGCTTCTTTTTCCGTAAGGGTAACGTTTTCGACTTCTACAGGTTCGTTTCTTTCACGGTCGGGATAGTAAATTCGGGAACTGCTTGTTTCTATAAGGGCAGGATTTTCGGGCTGTTCGGGGGCTTTTACGGTGATTTGTTGCTTAGGAGCGGGGGCAGGTGTTGAAACAGCGTTATTGTTGTTATCAAAAGATTTTTTGTTTGGAAATAACTTGTTGAGTAAGCTCATTTAATCACCTCAGTAGTCAATGATTTTGTAATCCTTGTAAAAAACTCCGCTGTCCTTGATTTTATTCTCGTGCAGATTTTTCACAATTGGATAAAGTATACGTGCCGCACCGTCGTCGAATGTTAAATACGGCTTGAAGCTTTTGCTGATTTCGTAAGCAGGCGGAAACTGATTTGATACCCAACCGGGGTCGCAGGAGTAGACGAAAATTTTGTCTTTTTCGTAGTCCGAGGCTATGGAATGTGTCATCATATTCAAAGAAGCTTTTGCCATATTTGTGTGAACGTGTCGGGCAAGTTTTTGTTTTGTGTCAAAACGTCCCTCAACGGAGCTGACGTTAATCACAAATTTATTCACGGATTTATCGTAAGCCAGACATTTACGTAAACCGTTGGTCAAAAGAAACGGTGCTGTTACGTTTATCAGCTGAACTTCGAGAAGCTCGTGCGGTGAAATTTCCTCGGGTCTGCGAACCCACGAATTATTGTTGGGAGTTTCTCCGTAGTCGGCAATTTGACCGAACGGAATAATAGATGTGTTTTCATTTTCGGAGCGTTCAAATGTGATAAGATTACCGCCCGATTCAAGTTTAAGAGAATATTCGTGGATATCGAGTTTCGCATAGTATTCGGAAGATTTCTTTACTGTCTGAGCCGCATTGTTTATCAATATATCAAGCTTGCCGCCGCAGATATTTTCAATTTGATATATAAGTTCGTGAATGCGGTCAACTCGCAGAAGGTCAAAGCCGACAATAAAAAGACGGTCTTTGAAATTGTTGTAATCGGGTTCGGACATATAGTTTTCAAGAGCCGATTTCGGATAGCGTGTCACGGCGATAACGCTCGCACCCTGACGGAGCAGCCGCAGACACACAGCATAGCCAATCTTTATTCTTCCTCCCGTGACTGCCGCAAACCGACCGCTTAAATCACAGGTAACTTCACGCATACGGCGATTAAGTTCGGTACAGTCGGGACATATTCCGTAATACTCAATATTTCGCTGTCGGCATATAAGACAAACTCGCATTTTTTCCTCCTTGACTGTTTTAATGATATGTGATATAATAATGCTGTCGGAAGCTTTTAAGCACCTTTCCCGCAGAAAGGATTAGCGGCTTGCCGCCCGATATCCCGTATAGTTCAACCTGAGAACACTCCGCTCCGCCCGGCGGAAAGACTGCGGTGAAACTCCGCAAGCGGGATTTTTAAAATATGTTGCTGAAAAGCCTGTTAAAGTTTGGTCAAGCTTTTTAAAGCTTGCGGATTCCAAAGGCAGAGCCTTTGGTCGCTGACGAAACAAATCAGCGTAGAAAATAAACTTCCCTCAGCGAAACTAAACGAACTATCAACAAACAAATAACCCAAAAATAAAAATACATATAAAAAATAATATCTTTCCTTACTAAAGAAACAGGCAACAGCGAAGCGAATTGCCGGTCAAAGAAAGACAAAAGCTACCTTTCGCCCCGATTTCTGCGGACGCTGTCCGCCGAATTGCCGGTTAAAGTAAGATAACGTACGATTTAATCTCACCCAGAAAGGGAGAGATTTTCTTTTTTTATTATAGCACATTTCGGTGTATTGTGCAATGAAAATAAATTGCCCCACTAAACTATTATCTTGTTTAGTGGGGGATTTTGAATATTAATCTTTTTTGTAAACTACTCCACTACGACCATTGCCCAATTGTGTCATTAATTCGCCGTCATCTGTTAAAAAGGCTCCACTGATTTGATTAAAAGATATAAAATCGTTATTTACTATATATGTTCCGTATTCATCAGTACTGTTTTCATATTTTATTATATATGTATTATCACTGTAAAATGTAATGCTGCTGTATGATTTTGAAACAGGAGTTCTTCCATTACCAACTAATTGATCGGGTCTGAAAGGCAGATACCAAGTTTCTGTAGAACGCCATGTTCCGATAATATATTCTCTGAAAGGAATATCTCTCCAATTTTGAACTGTAGCAGTATTACTGTTCTGAGCAGTATTATCCTCGGCAGGCACAGTGTATTCATAAGTAATAATCTGTTGCTCCTGCGGTTCGGGCTGTTTTCCGTTGGAGATAACAAAATTCACTCTGGAATTCTTTTCAACCTCCGTACCCTCCTGCGGTGACTGTGAAATAACTTGCCCCTGCGGAACATTATCATCATAAGCATAGTCACCCGTGTAATACAGATTAAGCGAAGTGAGTGTGTTCATAGCGTCTTGTGCGTTTGTGCCGACAATTTTCGGAACGGTAACCTTGTTGTTGACAACAGGTGCAGTGCTTGTAGTCTGAGAAGTTGTATTATTTTTGACGGCGGCAACCGAACTTGAATTTTCGGTTTTCTTACTGCTCGTGACAGCCGAACTTGTATTCTCCGTTTTCTTACTGCTCGTGACAGCGGAACTTGAATTTTCGGTTTTCTTACTGCTAGTGACAGCTGAACTCGAACTTTCTGTTTTCTTACTGCTTGTAACAGCGGAACTTGTATTTTCTGTTTTCTTACTGCTAGTGACAGCGGAACTTGTATTTTCTGTTTTCTTACTGCTAGTGACAGCTGAACTCGAACTTTCTGATTTCTTACTGCTTGTAACAGCCGAACTTGTGTTTCCGTTTTTGCTGATAGTAACAGCTGAACTTGTATTATTTGACATCGAACTGCTAACGGTATCGGAATTTTTTTCGGTACTTTGAGATTCAATCGGCGTGTAGGCTCTCGGTTCTTTTTCCGGAGGGTTCAGGGAATAAATCGAAAATGCAGATGCCGCTAAAATCATTCCCACCACAACGGAAATAAATACCTTGGAATTCTTAAAAAAAGCCATAACCCTATTTGGATTTTCCAAAACAACATATTCATTTTGGGATTTAGGTTTATCAGCTTCTGTATTGTCATTGCCGATATCTTTAAAAAAATCGTAATCCTCGTTATTGTCGACTGTATGATTAACCGAAATAGTTTCGGAGGTTGATTTGATATCACGGGAAAATCTAAAATTGTCGGTGTCTTTGTGATTGACCGAAATTGTTTCGGAGGTTGATTTTATATTACGGGAAGTTACAGAACTGTCGGTATCTTTATCAAGAGATATTTTGGCAGTGTGTACATTCTTGGCGGTACTATCCTTTTTGGAAGTGTCGGAATTTTCACCGTTGATAATACTTTCAAATTCCTCGATAGTCTGACAGCGTTCTGTGATGTTCATAGCAAGTGCGGATTTTAAGGCATTAACAACATTCTCGGGTACATTGTATTTTGAAGTCATAATATTGATATTAGGAAAATTCCCTTCGACTGTATCACAAATATCTTCGTTTGGTTCTTCGCCTGTCAACGCAAAATAAATTGTTGCCGCAAGTGCGTAAACGTCTGTGTAAGTGCCGTCCTTTTTTACAAAGGTACGCTGTTCGAGCGGAGAGTAGCCGGGGGAGAACGCAAGACCCACAGAGGCAAGCGTTCGTGTAGAGTTGGAGCGTGCAAGACCGAAATCTATTAAAACGAAACTTTCGCTTGTATGCTTCGATTGACGAATCATAATGTTCTGCGGCTTAATGTCACGGTGCAGAATATTCTTTTCGTGAAGTGCCGCAAGACTGTTCATAAGCGGAGTTATTTTTCCGCTGAGTTCGTCCCACGTATAGCGACCGTTGGAGGTTACTTTGTCATATAAGGTGACACCATTAATAAACTCTGTTATTATGTATGCAGTATTATTCTCGGAAAACCAATCGTATACTTTAACAATATTTTCAAGACCCTCAGCCTCGGATAGACTTACACACTCCTTTTCGGTTTTGTGCATAATATCATCAAGTGAAATATCTTTGCTGTAAGTCACTTTGAGCGGCTCGGGATTATCCTTGTTAAATACATTTCTTTGGAAAATACCGGAGTAAAATGTTTCTTTTATAAGAATTTTCTTTTTGAGTTTTGTATCGAATCCGATATAGGTTATTCCAAATCCGCCGCTTCCTATGGATTTTCCGACAATATATCTGTTGCCGCTGAGATATGTTCCGGCAGGGAGTTCACTGCTCTGGGAGTAATGCACGCTGTGTTTATTTCCGCATTCGGGGCAGAGTTTGTGGTCGGGATTAATGATTTGAGCGAAACAATGATAGCAATATATATTTTTATCTTGCTGCATATAATTTTTCTCCTTTTTAAAATATTATTATAATTTATATTTTACCATTATTTTCTGATTTTTTCAATATATTTTAGAAAATTTGCTGAGAGAAAATTATATAAAATCACCCACCCGTAAACCGAAATCAACGAGTGGGTGAAAATCATCTCGGCAAAAGCCGAAAGGATATATTATTTAAGATTTGACAAATATCAAATTACTTATTGTTAATAGCAGCCTGAGCAGCAGCAAGTCTAGCAATCGGCACACGGAACGGTGAGCAGGATACATAGTCAAGACCAATCTTGTGGCAGAACTCTACTGAAGACGGGTCACCGCCATGCTCGCCGCAGATACCTACGTGGAGCTTCGGATTTACAGGCTTACCGAGCTTGATAGCTGTTTCCATAAGCTTGCCAACACCTGTCTGGTCGAGTTTAGCAAACGGATCGTTCTCGAAGATCTTAGTATCATAGTAAGCGTTAAGGAACTTACCTGCATCGTCACGGCTGAAGCCGAATGTCATCTGAGTAAGGTCGTTTGTACCGAAGCAGAAGAAGTCAGCCTCAGCAGCGATTTCGTCAGCTGTAAGAGCAGCTCTCGGAATCTCAATCATTGTACCAACCTCGTACTCAAGCTCAACGCCTGCAGCAGCGATTTCAGCATCGGCAGTTTCAACAACTACTTTCTTAACGAACTTCAATTCCTTAACCTCGCATACGAGCGGAATCATAATCTCAGGCTTAACGTTCCAATCCGGATGAGCGTTCTTAACCTCAATAGCAGCACGGATAACAGCCTTAGTCTGCATCTTTGCAATTTCAGGGTATGTTACTGCAAGACGGCAGCCACGGTGACCCATCATCGGGTTGAACTCATGGAGAGAAGTAATGATAGCCTTGATGTCCTCAACGGACTTGCCCTGTGCGTCAGCGAGCTTCTTGATGTCTTCCTCTGTTGTGGGAACGAACTCGTGGAGCGGCGGGTCGAGGAAACGGATTGTAACCGGGTTGCCTTCGAGTGCTTCGTAAAGAGCCTTGAAGTCGCCCTGCTGATACGGGAGAATCTTCTCAAGTGCAGCTTCTCTCTCTTCAACTGTATCGGAACAAATCATCTCACGGAATGCAGCAATTCTGTCCTCTTCAAAGAACATATGCTCTGTACGGCAAAGACCGATACCCTCAGCACCAAGCTCTCTAGCCTTTTTAGCGTCAGCCGGTGTGTCAGCGTTTGTTCTAACCTTAAGAGTTCTGTACTTGTCAGCCCAAGCCATAACTCTGCCGAACTCGCCTGCGATTGTAGCGTCAACTGTCGGGATTACACCCTCATAGATGTTACCTGTAGAACCGTCGATAGAAATGAAGTCGCCCTCTTTGAACTCTTTGCCTGCAAGTGTAAACTTCTTGTTAGCCTCGTCCATATTGATTTCGGAACAACCGGATACACAACATGTACCCATACCACGAGCAACAACTGCTGCGTGAGATGTCATACCGCCTCGAACTGTGAGAATACCCTGTGAAGCCTTCATACCTGTGATGTCCTCAGGAGAAGTTTCAAGTCTTACGAGTACAACCTTCTCGCCGTTAGCGTTCCAAGCCTCAGCGTCCTCAGCTGTGAATACAACCTTACCGCAAGCAGCACCCGGAGAAGCACCAAGACCCTTGCCTATAGGTGTAGCAGCCTTAAGAGCGGCAGCGTCAAACTGCGGGTGGAGAAGTGTGTCAAGGTTACGGGGGTCGATCATAGCAACAGCCTCAGCCTCTGTTCTCATACCCTCATCAACGAGGTCGCAAGCGATTTTAAGAGCAGCCTGAGCAGTTCTCTTACCGTTTCTTGTCTGGAGCATATAGAGCTTACCGTGCTCAACTGTGAACTCCATATCCTGCATATCTCTGTAGTGGTTCTCGAGAATACCGCAAACTTCGTTGAACTGTGCGAAAGCCTCAGGGAACTTGTCAGCCATTTCGGAAATCTTCATCGGAGTACGAACACCGGCAACAACGTCCTCGCCCTGTGCGTTTGTAAGGAACTCACCGAAAAGACCCTTAGCACCTGTAGCAGGGTCACGTGTAAATGCAACGCCTGTACCGCAGTCGTCACCCATATTACCGAATGCCATAGACTGAACGTTTACAGCAGTACCCCATGAGTAAGGAATGTCGTTGTCACGGCGGTATACGTTAGCTCTCGGGTTGTCCCAAGAACGGAATACAGCCTTGATAGCACCCATAAGCTGCTCTTTCGGGTCTGTCGGGAAGTCTGCACCGATTTTTTCTTTATACTCAGCCTTAAACTGATTAGCAAGCTCTTTGAGGTCGTCAGCGTTAAGTTCAACGTCTTGAGTAACGCCTTTCTTAGCCTTCATCTCATCGATGAGTTCCTCGAAGTACTTCTTGCCAACTTCCATAACTACGTCGGAATACATCTGAATAAATCTTCTGTAGCAGTCCCAAGCCCAACGAGGGTTGCCCGACTGCTCTGCGATTGTATTAACAACCTCTTCGTTAAGACCGAGGTTGAGGATTGTATCCATCATACCGGGCATAGAAGCTCTTGCACCCGAACGAACGGAAACGAGAAGCGGATTCTCCTTATCACCGAACTTCTTGCCTGTGATTTCTTCCATCTTTACGATGTACTCATTGATCTGAGCCTGAATCTCATCGTTAATCTCTCTGCCGTCCTCGTAGTACTGAGTACAAGCCTCTGTTGTGATTGTGAAGCCCTGAGGTACGGGAAGACCGATATTTGTCATCTCTGCCAAGTTAGCACCCTTACCGCCGAGGAGCTCACGCATGTTAGCATTACCCTCGCTGAAAAGGTACACCCATTTGTTTGCCATTGTAATTACCTCCTAAGTAAAATTAATGTTATCGCAAGATGTACAGACCTTTTTCAGTAAAATTGTGCGATTTATATAAAAGAAGATAAATCTACGTCAATTTTGCACAAAAATACGAACTATACACCAGCCTATAAATAATTATAACAGAATATGGAGAAAAAATCCAGTGTTTTATAAAAAAACACCGAAAATATTTGTAAATTTTTTTGTGGGTGTAATTAGTGTGGAAAGTTTTCGGGGGATTTATACAGGGTAAGAGGGTTTATATTGAGTACTAATATAAAATGTTGTAACGCTGTCATTTACAATTAATTTTTTCAATCTCATTACAAAGATTATTCTCTATACTTATTAGGACAATCTTTGTGTCCCAAAAATGTACAAGCTGTGTAAACAAAGAGGTATCTCAGTGACATACTCCCACCACCTACGCCAATGTCATCAACTTAGTGTAATATACACTAATATCGTTATTCTAAATGACTTAATTTTAGCGGATAAAAAGTATCAAAGAAAATATTATGCTTAATCCATTTTTTCTTAAGTTGATGACATTGTCTATAGAGGTCGGAGTCTTCTTGCCGAGGTAGGATAAACAAACTGTCCATATGAGCGGTGTCAGTCTTCTATTGATAATATTGTAAACGGACGTAGCAAAAATCCCGGTGAAAAAAATCTTCATAAGATTGCGATTGCTTTTAGTATGACCCTCGCCGAATTTCTTGACTTTGATGAACTGAATGATTTTTCATTTGAAGAGAATAACGATAGTATATAATATATAACAAATCTCCTACAGCAGTTTTTAACACATCTGTAGGAGATTACTTTATATAAAATAATACGCTATATCCTTAGGAACTGTCAGAAAATAACTTGAACATTTATACTTGTCTAATTTGCCCTGTGTGTCGTTACAACACCTTGAAATACGTCAGTATTCCTGCGGTGTTCAACTTATTTCCCAACAGTTCCTTAATTAAGTCTTTTCTATCGGGAATATATTTATCAATCAGTATTCTACATTTTTGATTAATTCATCAACGTTCATAAGTATACCTTATTTAAACGCACTCTTTAAAGCCATAAGAGCCGTTTCACCATCTTTCATTCTGAACACAATATGCGGCTTCTTAGATGCCCTGAGCATCGTCCTCGACTTATTGTCAGCCAAAAACTTTCCGACTTTCTCAGCCTTGATATTGTTAATATACAAAAGTATATCCTCTTTTTGCTGTTTAATCTCGAAAATACCATACTGAGCCGCCATATTTCTGATAAGTGCAACGTCCACAAGTCCCATAACGGATTTCGGTACATCACCGAAACGGTCAATAAGTTCATCAAGAACGTCTTCAGCATCATCTTTAGAGCGAATATCCGAAATTTTCCTATAAACCTCCAAACGCTGGTTCAAACTCTGTATGTAACTCTCAGGTATATGTGCCTGTACCTGCAAATCAACAAGACAGTCAATCTGCGGATTTTCGGGTTCTTCGCCCTTAGCTTCGCTTATCGCTTCGTTAAGTAACTTTATGTACATATCATAGCCGACATCTTCCATATGTCCGTGCTGCTGTCCGCCAAGAATATTTCCAGCACCTCTCAGCTCCAAATCTCGCATAGCAATCTTAAAGCCCGAACCAAACTCCGTGAACTCCCTTATAGCCGTGAGCCTCTTTGACGAAATATCACTAAGAACTTTATTTGGGGTAAAAGTGAAATATGCGTATGCTCTTCTTGTTGAACGTCCAACACGTCCTCTCAGCTGGTGCAGCTGTGAAAGTCCCATACAGTCGGCATTTTCAATGATAAGAGTATTTGCATTAGGCAAGTCAACTCCCGTTTCGATAATGGTTGTGCAGACAAGAACATTTATTTCCTGTTCAAGCATTTTTCGCCAAACCTCCGAAAGCTCCTGCTCCGACATCTTTCCATGACCTATCGCAACGTTAGCTTCGGGAATCCTTGCCTTTATCTGTGTTGCCTTTGCGGTTATGGAATCTACCTTGTTGTGAAGATAGAACACCTGACCGCCACGGCGAAGTTCTCGCCTTATAGCTTCGGCAATAACTGCGTTGTCGTGTTCCAAAACATACGTCTGCACAGGTTTTCTGTCAAGCGGTGCTTCCTCAATAACAGACATATCACGAATACCGCTCATAGCCATATTTAGTGTTCTCGGAATAGGCGTTGCGGATAGTGTGAGAATGTCAACATTGTTGAACATATTCTTGAATTTTTCTTTTTGTGCAACTCCGAAACGCTGTTCCTCGTCGATTATCGCAAGACCTAAGTCCCTGAATTCAACGTCTTTTTGTACAAGTCGGTGAGTTCCGATAATGAAATCAACTTCGCCGCTTTTAAGCTTTTCCAGAATCTCTACTTGCTGCTTCGGTGTGCGGAAACGTGACAAAAGCTCAATATTCACAGGGAATCCCTCGAAACGTCTGAGAGCCGTTTGATAGTGCTGCCATGCAAGAATGGTTGTCGGGGCAAGCAATGCACATTGTTTTGAATCCGTCACGCACTTGAAAGCCGCACGCAGAGCGACTTCCGTCTTACCGAAACCAACATCTCCGCAGAGAAGTCTGTCCATAGGAACAACACGCTCCATATCGCCCTTAATTTCTTCGATACATCTAAGCTGGTCGTCCGTTTCTTCATATTCAAACTTAGCTTCAAAATCACGCTGCCACTCGTTATCCTCCGAAAATGCAAATCCCTTAACCTGCATACGCTCCGAATAAAGCTTTATAAGTTCGTCCGCCATATCACGGACAGCCTTGCGTACTTTGTTTGTAGTCTTTTGCCAATCGCCCGAACCTAGCTTGTTCAGCTTAACCGTACTCTCCTCACGAGGACCTATGTACTTTGAAACAAGGTCAAGCTGAGTTACAGGAACATAGAGAATATCTCCCTTTGCGTATACTAATTTGATATAGTCTTTTATAATACCTTGTATTTCGAGTTTGTGAATACCCGTGAATTGACCTATACCGTGAGTTGCGTGTACAACGTAATCTCCGTTTGACAGCTCTGACAGACTTGAAATCTGTTTTGCGTTCTTGTTCTTTCTGCCCTGAATACGCTTGCTTGTAGTGCGGACATGACCCTGTGATATAAGTGCGAATTTCGCCTGAGGATATTCTACACCTGCCGACAATGCCCCCGGCAGAACATACACTGTACCCGGATTGGGATAGTTCACAACGGTATCATCGGAAACATTGTAACCCTTTTCTTTCAAATCATTGCGGAGAGAATCAGCCGCTTTCTCAGTGCCTGCAAGCACAACGCAGGTATACTTTCCGATTGCGAACGGGTCTAAATCTTCGACAAGAAGTTTTACACTTCCGCCCCAAAGTGACAGGTGTTTTACGGTAAAGCTGACAAGCTCGGAGATTTTCGTATCATACGAACCGCTTGTGAAGTTGTCGAGATATACCGTATTGCTTACAAGTAAATGCTGACATATATCGGGATAACCTACAAAGAATGTATCAAGACCCTTGCAGAGAGTACCCTCTTCAAAAAAGTCCTTTAAATCCTCGCTGAACTGCCAAGAGTAACCGTGCATACGTTCTTTTACTCTTGTATGCTCGGAAACAAAAATTAAATCGTTGTCTTTGAAGTAATCGAACAAAGATGTTTGACGGTGGTAAATAAGCGAGATGAATTTATCGATACTTCCCGGAATCATATTTTGTTCAAGCTGTTCGCACTCAGCGGCTAAAATTTCCTTAGCCTTTGCGGCATTTTTACTTCTCAGAGATTTTGCTTTTTTCTGAATTTTCTCGATTAAAGCGTTTTTATCCGTGACAAGTATTTCAGTTGACGGAGAAATATAAATTTCCTCCACATAGTCTGTGCGTCTTTGAGAGGTAACATCAAAGTAGTTTATGGTATCAACTTCATCGTCCCAGAACTCAACACGGATAGGAGCTTTCTCGTCGGGCATAAACAAATCGAGAATACCGCCACGCACGGCATACTGACCCTCGCCCTCAACCTGTTCATAACGTTCATAACCCGAAGCTTCAAGAATTGCTGTTAAGTCCGAGATATCGACATTAGTACCGACTTTCAGAAGAAACGAAGCCTTTTTGAGATTTTCGGGGGGAATGGTAAACTGAGCCGCAGCATCTATGCAGGCTACCACAACATCAAAATCGCCTTTTAGAATGCTTGAAAGCACCATAAGCCTTTGATGTTCGTACTCTCTCGACTGACCGTTCATCTCACGGAAATTCAAGTCACGCAGCGGATACATAAAAGCTTTGCCGCCCATTGAAGCAATATCGTTTACAAGCTGCTGACCCTCCTGTTCTTCACCCACCAAGACAAGAGCTTTTTTATTAAGCTGCTCACAGAGTGCGGAAATAACATTTGCTTTATGAACGCCCGTTAAGCCTGTTGCAGCGGATATTCTTCTGCTTTGTACAGCAGACTGTAATGTTTGATATTCTTTTATATTTGAAATAATTTTGTTTAAATAATTCATATCTGCCTCTTTTTTTAATACGTGTAGATAGTTATGAAATAAAATAAATTTACGAACCCGACCGCAGATTTATCTTATGCGGTAGAGTTAGGAACTGTTTGGAAATAAGTTGAACAAATTAGACAAGTATAAATGTTCAAGTTATTTTCTGACAGTTCCTTAGCTATATAAATTCATTGCTTTATCGATATCACCGTTTTTTTAATACGTGTAGATAGTTATGAAATAAAATAAATTTACGAACCCGACCGCAGATTTATATTATGCGGTAGAGTTAGGAACTGTTTGGAAATAAGTTGAACAAATTAGACAAGTATAAATGTTCAAGTTATTTTCTGACAGTTCCTTAGTTGTATAAATTCATTGCTTTATCGATATCACCATTCAGAATGCGTTCAACGGCATCGGTGGCTTTATCTGCAATGCTGTCAATGGTTTTCCGCTCGTCATCTGTAAACTGAGAGAGAACCCAGTCGGCTAAATCCCATTTTTCGGGTTTGTGACCAATACCTATTTTTACCCTTGGAAAATTATCCTTTCCGCTGAGATAGATAATGCTCCGCATACCCTTTTGACCGCCGTCGCTGCCCTTTCTTTTAACACGCATAAGACCAATGTCCAAAGATATATCATCAAATATTATAACAACATTCTCAGGGGGGATTTTGTAGAAATTCATCGCTTCAACCACAGCTTGACCGCTGTTATTCATATATGTCTGAGGTTTCATTAAAAGAACTCTTTTATCACCGATTTCAACTGTTGCACAGTAGGATTTATATTTCAGTCGGTCAATAGTTACTCCGTGTTTTTCGGCGAGTTTATCAACACCGATAAAGCCTGCGTTATGTCGGGTATTTTCGTATTTTCTGTCGGGATTGCCCAAACCCACGACTATATGAGTTATTCCGCCCATAAGAGGAGGGGAAGATTTTTTGAACATAGTTTTGTTCTCCTTTTGAAAAAAGAATAAAGAATAATAAAGGTGGCAAACCTGCGGATTCCTTCCTTGTATGCCGAATTTTTATCTCAAAATCTATTGTTAGCTTTGCAACAGCGGAAAGTATAAAAAAACTTTCGGTCGGGTACGTGAACTAAGGAACTGTTGGGAAATAAATTGAACAATTTAGACGCAGGATAATTTGTTCTGTGTTAGGCACAACACCGCAGGAATACTGACGTATTTCAAGG